>JAWVYU010000039.1:0-21918 GCA_033722575.1 Ketobacteraceae bacterium
CCCCACTGAATGTACCGATATCGCAGCCTGGCATGATATTGATATCGAGGAAGAGAAGAAGCATGCCGTACTGCCCATCGGAAGGCCTAACGATAACGTGCGGCTTTATATTCTTGGGCCGGGGAACGAATTGCTGCCCATCGGTGCCATCGGTGAACTCTGTATTGGTGGTGACAGCGTGGGCCCCGGTTACCTGAATAACCAGGAACTGACTGACGCAGTCTTTTTGCAGAACCCCTTCAGCGAAACCCCCGATACCCTGTATAAAACCGGCGACCTGGCACGGTACCGCCAGAACGGCGTGGTGGAGTATCTGGGGCGCCGTGATCATCAGGTCAAACTGCGCGGGTTCCGTATCGAAACCGGCGAAATCCAGAGTGTGATCAATCAGCATGGGGCCGTGGTGGACAGTCTGGTGGCGGTCGTAAAAACCGATGCCAGCGAACAGCTGGTGGCCTGGGTGGTGGCACCGGAAAAGGCCCTGTTACCGGATGCTGATGACGTGGCCGGAGACGCTGAGGATGCCGGATCACAACAATCACAGCGTGACTTTGTTGCTGAACTGACATCACTGACAGGCCATTATCTGCCATCCCACATGATTCCCGCTGCCTGGGTGTTGTTGACGGAGTTTCCGCTCACACCTAACGGTAAAGTGGATCGCAAGGCGTTGCCCCAGCCGGCGTTCAACGATGCGGTGGCCATCACTGAACCGCGCACCGACCTGGAAAAAACCATCGCCTCAGTATGGTGTGCCGTACTGGGTATTGATCGCGTGGGCGTGGAACAGAACTTTTTTCATCTGGGTGGCCATTCACTGCTGGCAACCCGGGTGGCTGCAAAACTCACCAAGGAGCTGGACCGGGATATTCCCGTGCGGGCGTTGTTTGAGGCTCCCACCATTGAGCAACTGGCTGAAAAGCTGTTTGCCCTGGAAGCGGAAACCAGTCACAAACCGCCGGTAGAGCCCTGCGGTCTGGATACCGGTATACCCCTGACACTGGCGCAACAGCGGTTGTTCCTGTTCGAACAAATGAACCCCGGCACGGCCACCAACAACATGCCGGCGGCCGTCAGGCTGAAAGGGCGTGTCAATGTGCGGGCCATTGAACGTGCAGTGGCGGAGCTGGTGCGGCGGCATGCTTCGCTGCGCACGGTTTTTTATCGTGATGAGAACGAGCAACCCCGCCAGAAAGTGCTGTCGGACGTACCCCATGCCATCACCGTAACGGATATCAGCCAGGAGCCGGATGCGGAGGTCAAGGCCATGGTGCTGGCGGAAAAAGACCGTTCGCAACCCTTTGATCTGATGCAGGGGCCATTGTTCCGGGCCGGTGTTCTGAAAACCGGTGATGATACCTTTGTGCTGATGATTAACATGCATCACATCATTTCAGATGGGGTATCCGTCAGTATTATCCTGCGTGAGCTGATGATCCTTTACTGGTCCTTCGATCAGGGGCAGCCGTCACCGTTGCCGGAATTGCCGTTGCAGTATGCGGATTATGCGGTCTGGCAGGAGCAGTATCTTGCCAATAACGTGCTGGAAAACCAGTTTGCCTACTGGGATCAGCAGCTGGCACAGGCACCGGCGGTATCCACGTTCCCCACGGATCATCCGCGGCCGGTGGTACAGACCACCAACGGCAAAAGTCATCGTTTCCAGTTTGATCCGGGATTTGCCAAACAGCTGCAGCGTTACTGCCAGCAGCAGGGCATGACACCCTTCATGTTCATGTTCGCGGTGTGGAGCATGCTGCTGTCACGCTATGCCCGGCAGGAAGATCTCTGTATCGGTATTCCCACAGCGGGTCGGCACCAGCCGGAGCTGGACAATATTATCGGTTTCTTTATCAGCAGTATGGTGCTCAGAGTGGATCTGAGCGGGAACCCTTCGGTGGCGGAACACCTGGCGCGGGTAAAACAGGTGGTGCTGGATGGATTCGCCAACGGCGATGTGCCCGTTGAAATGATCGTTGAGCGCCTGGCGATTGAAAGAAATCCCGCCTATACACCGCTGGTGCAAACCGCATTCCAGTTGCTGGTGGACCAGCCCCTGATGGATGTGGAACAGGCTGCGCGGCAGTTTGCTGATCTGGATGTGGAGCTGATTGAAACCGAAGGGGTAACTGCCAAATTCGATATGCTGCTTACCCTGAATCAGGGAGACGATTATCTGCTGGGGTCGGTGGAGTACAACACCGACCTGTACGACGACGCCACGGTGGCAACCATTGCTCACCAGTACATGGCGCTGGCCAAAGGCATCATGGAAGACGCGAGCCATTCGGTGAACCATTATCCGCTGTACTCGGATCGTGAACTTTTCCGCCACCTCAAGCTGGATAAGAACGAATACGAACAGATTCTGCCGTTAACAGCTACCCACCGGGCGTTTCTGATGCACCTGGATCTGGTGCCGGATACCGTGCAGTATTCCGTGGGGTGCTGTTTTGAGTTAAACCGTGCCGTAGATCCTGAGCTGTTTATCAGAGCGGCCACAAGCGTTACCAACCAGTTTGTGGTATTCAAAACCGAGTTTCACATCTGTGATCTGCCGGGCGCGGACTATGCCTATCAGGTTATCCGGAGGGAAACAAGGGAAACCATCGAAGTGCTCCATGCGGAGCAGGTGTTCGGAACCGGCACACCGGATTATGACACCATCAATCAGTGGATCGATGAGTGGGTATACCAGCCCTACGACGTGTTCAATGATTCCCTGATGGGTTTTCGTCTGCTGGTGTTTCCGGACAACCGCGCGTTTGCCATGGCCAGGGTGCACCATATTATTTTCGACGGTATTTCCGGCATTGCGGCCATGCAGAAACTGCTGGAAACCTACCTGGCGCTGGAAAATGGCCAGCAACCACCGGTTTATGAAGATCGCTATCCGGAATTTGTAATCTCCAATAATGATCAGATAGACCGTGCCGATACCGAACAATTCTGGCGTGATGAGCTGGCTCTGGTGGAGCCTCTGGACTTTTCCCGGCCGCCGCTGTTTGCGCAGGATAATGATTACCATGTGGTCCGGCACGTGATCGGTGGTGATCATGCTGCGCAAATCAGGAAATACTGCCGCAAGCAACGCATGCATGCGTCGGTGTATTTCCGGTATCTGACCGTTCTAATGCTCAATACCTATTGCCGTTCGGAAAACGACTTCGTGATTTTTGAAATCAATGCAGGCCGCGACAGCGGGCATGAGGACGCCATCGGGATTTACTACCAGCAGGTGCCATATCATTACGAGAAAGCACTTTTTGATAACGATGCAACGCCTGAGGATTTCTACAAACAGCAAAAGCTGTATCGTAAAAAGCTGAAAGGTAAAACCAATATATCACTGCAATTGCAGAACCTGATAATCGGCGCCGCGCGCATCGGGTTTCAGTATAACTATTTCCACTTTCTCAAGCCGTTGCCATTTGGTGAGGAGCATCACGCCCACCTGAATATGCAGTCTTCCCACGTGGAACGCACGGTGCAGGTTTTCATCAAGGAATATGCGGATTATTTTTCCGTGGAACTCTGGTACGACGGCCAGGTGTTCACGCCCCTGGATTTTCTGCCCCGGATAGAATTGCTGTCAGCCCAGTTGAGTGGTGGCGATGTGGAGGCGGTCAGGGACTTTGATTTTCTGCTGCCGGAAGACGTGGAAAAAACCCGGCACTGGGCGGGGGAGGAGAAACCCCTGCCGGATGCCACTGTGGTATCCCTGTTTGAACAGCAGGTAGCGAAAACCCCTGAGCAGCAGGCCGTGATTTGCGGTAAACAGAGCCTGACCTATACCCGGCTCAACGCCAGGGCCAATCAGCTGGCACACTGGTTAATCAGCCAGGGCATTGGCCGGTCAGATACCGTGGCCATTTGTCTGGATCGTTCCGTGGATATGGTGGTTGCCCTTTATGGCGTGCTCAAAGCCGGTGCCTGCTATGTGCCGGTGGAAGCCACTTATCCACAGGAGCGGATTCGCCATATCGTGGAAGACTCCCGTTCAAAAGCGCTGCTGACCCAGGCCTGCCTGGCGGATCGCTTTGCCGATTATAATGGCGCCAGATTGCTGCTGGATGAAAATACGGCCCAGCTTAACGGCCAGCCCGAACATGATCCCGGCATTGCGCTTACAGGCGATGATCCGATCTACGTGATCTACACCTCAGGATCCACCGGTCAGCCCAAAGGGGCCCGGGTACATCATCGCGGAGAGCTGAACCTTCAGCAGTGGTACGTGAATCACAACCAGCTCACCGACAGCGACCGGGTGCTGATTATCAGCGCCTTCGGTTTTGATCTGACCCAGAAAAATTTCTTTGCACCACTGATCAGTGGCGGCACCATTATTCTGCCGGCACTGCAGGGTTATGATCCGGAAAACTGCCGGCAGTTAATTCAGGCTCACAATGTCACACTGCTGAATTGTGCGCCCAGTGCCTTTTATCCCGTTGTTGAGCATTGCGATGGAAACTATCAGCCGCTGGAATCCCTGCGTTACGTCTGGCTGGGTGGCGAGCCCATCAGCATGGAAGTACTGCATGGCTGGTATGCGCAATGCAACACTGTACTGGTTAACAGTTACGGCCCCACGGAATGCACCGATGTGGTGTCCGCCTACAAGGTGCCCCGGGACTATCGCGCCAATGATGTGATTCCCATAGGCCGCGCGATCGATAACACCCGGCTGGTTATTCTGAATAACAACAACCAGCAGTGCCCGCCCGGTATCGTCGGGGAAATCTGCATCAGCGGTGTGTGTGTGGGTCATGGTTACCTGAATAATGAAACGCTCACCGGCGAAGCCTTTATTGATTATCCCGGCGTTGACGGCAAGCTGTATCGCACCGGTGATCTGGGGCGTTTCCTCCCCACCGGTGATATCGAATACATCGGCCGCAAGGATTTTCAGATCAAACTGCGGGGCCTGCGGATAGAGCTGGGGGAAATTGAATATGCATTACGTCAGCTCCCCGGTGTAAAAGACGGCCTGGTGCTGGTGAAAGACGAGCAGCTGGTGGCTTACGCGGTGGCCAGGGGCGAGCTGGATACCCAGCAATGGCGCCAGCAACTGGGAGAATACCTGCCGGATTACATGGTGCCGGCATTTCTGATTACCCTCAGTGAGTGGCCGTTAACCCCCAATGGCAAAATAGACCGGAACGCCTTGCCGGAACCGGATCAGAATGCCCGGCGCACACCTTATGTGGCACCGCGGAATGATCTGGAAGAGGAAATCGCCAAGATCTGGTCACAGGTGCTGAATGTGGATGAGGTTGGGGTGTATGACAACTTCTTTGATCTGGGCGGGCACTCGTTACTGGCCACCCAGATCGCATCCCGTATTCGCCGTGACCTGAATACGGAAGTCCAGATGCGGGATCTGCTGGGCGAACCCACAGTGGCGGCGATCGCGGAAATTCTGTTTTCCCGCGACGCCAAAGCCGATCACCGGCCACCCATCAAGCCCTGTGGCTTAACAGCTGATATTCCGTTATCGCTGGGGCAGCAGCGGCTCTGGTTCTTTGAGCAGGTAAACCCCGGTTCCGTGGCCAATAACATGCCGGCGGCAGTGCGCCTGAAAGGCGACCTTAACCTGACAGCCATAAAAGCGGCGTTTATGGAACTCAGTCATCGTCATGCATCGCTGCGCACCGTGTTTTATATGGGTGACGACGGTGAGCCCAAACAGAAGATTCTGGCTGATAGCCCACCGCTGGTAGAGATTGTTGATCTGTCCAGTGCAGAAGATCAGGAAAAAGAGGTCATGGATCGCGTGGCCCGGGATCGCACCACCGGCTTTGATCTGGAACAAGGTCCATTGTTGCGGGCCCAGGTGTTACAGCTTGGTGAGCGGGAAGGCAAACAGGAGTGGGTGCTGCTGCTGTGCATGCACCATATTATTTCCGATGGCTTCTCGGTTAACATCATGCTGCAGGAACTCACCACCCTGTATTATGTGTTTGCCAACCAGTTGCCATCACCCCTGCAGCCGTTGCAGGTGCAATATACGGACTTTGCAGTATGGCAGCGCCAGCATCTGCAGGGCGAAGTGCTGGACCAGCAGCTGACCTACTGGGACAAACAGCTGGCGAAAGCACCGAAATTATCCACGTTCCCCACCGACAAACCGCGCCCCAAAGTACAAACCACCAATGGTGCCAACTTCGGGTTTGAATTCGCGCCAGGTTTTGCGGAAAAGCTGAATCAGTTCTGCCGTGACAACGGTGTCACGCCCTTTATGTTCATGTTCTCGGTGTGGAGCATACTGCTGTCCCGTTACAACGGTCAGCAGGATCTGTGTATCGGTATTCCCACCGCGGGACGGCATCAGTCCGAGCTGGAACCGCTCATTGGCTTCTTTATTAACAGTATGGTGCTGCGCGCTGACCTTTCCGGTAACCCATCCGCGGAAGACTATCTGGAACGGGTCAAGTCGCTGGTGCTGGATGGCTTTGCCAATGCTGACGTGCCGGTGGAAATGGTACTGGAGCGCCTGCCGCTGGAGCGCAACCTTTCCTATACGCCCCTGGTGCAGACTGCGTTCCAGTTGCTGAACACCGAAAAGGTGGCCACCGATGATGCCATTATGCAGTCCTTTGCCGGGCTCGAAGTTGAACCTGTGCGCGGGGAAGGGGTGAGCGCCAAGTTTGATATGCTGCTGACACTGAATCTTGGCAGACAGGCGCTGCAGGGTACGCTGGAATACAACACCGACCTGTATCACAAGTCCACCATTCAAAGGTTGACGGATCAGTTCAAGCGGCTGGCGGAAGCCATCGTGGCGGATAAAACCCACGCCGTATCCACCTACGAACTCTATTCCCAGGCAGACTACTGCGGCTTGCCCGGTTTGCAGGGCAAAAGTGTGCAACAGGTGCTGCCGTTAACAACCACCCAGGAAGCCTTTCTGATGAATCTGCAGATTCATCCGGATACGCTTCAGTATTGCGTGGGCTATGCCTATGAAATCCGGCGGGCCATTAACCCGGATCTGTTCAGAGAGGCCCTGCAGCATGTTACCAATCAGTTTGCGGCGCTGCGCACCGAGTTCCAGCGCTGCGATCTGCCGGGTGCAGACCTTGCCTATCAGGTGGTGCTGAACGACAAACCCGTTATCATGACCCTGGAATCGCAAGTGCTGGATTGTGCCGTGGAAGAACGTCAGGCGGCGTTGCGGCCATGGTACGAGAACTGGGTATACCAGCCTTACGATGTCTGGAATGATCCTCTGGTGGAATTCAAACTGGTTAAGGTGGCGGATAATCATTATTTCTACCTGTTCCGCGGCCACCATATCGTGCTGGATGGTATTGCCGGGCGCTCGCTGCTGGATAAAACGCTGGACACCTATCTGACACTGGAAGCCGGGGACGCGGCCCCACGGTACGAAGATCGTTACCCCGAGTATATTTTTGAACACAATGACAAAATGGATAAGCCGGAAGCGGAAAGTTTCTGGCGTGACGAGCTGGCGGATGTTGAGCCGCTGGACTTTTCCAAGCCGCCACTGTTTGAGGATGACGGCCAGTACCATGTGCTGTATCACGGTCTGAGTGAAGAAAAAACCCGGCAGATAAAACAGTACTGCCGCAAGCAGCGGATTCATCCCTCCATCTACTTCCGCTACCTGGCGGCGGTTATGCTCACCAGCTACTGCCGGCCGGAGAAAGATTTTGTGGTTTACGAAATCCAGTCAGGCCGAAGTTCGGGACACGAAGACGCCCTGGGGGTTTATTATCAACAGGTGCCTTTCCATTACGAAAAATCACTTTTTGAAAAAACCGCCGCCCCTGGTGATTTTTACGATCAGCAGAAAGTCTATCGCAAGAAAATCCGGGGCAAGACCGATGTCTCCCTGGAACTGCAGGATCTGATTGCCGGTCATGGCCGCATCGGGTTTCAGTACAATTACTTCAACTTTATTCAGGATGTACCGTTTGGTGAATTGTCTGCCACACCGGATGTGCAGTCCTCCCACGTAGAGGATACGGTTCAGGTCTTTATCAAGGAATTTGATCATACCTTTAATCTGGAACTCTGGTATGACGGCTCGGTATTCCTGCCTCTGGACTTTTTGCCACGCATGGAGCAATTGTCCGACCAGCTGTGTGCCGGCGAGATAACACAGTTCCGTGATTTTGATCTGCTGCTGGCGGAGGAAAAATCCCGTTACGTCCAGTGGCAGGGTGAACACAAGGCGCTTCCGGGTTACGACTCGGTGGTGGACTGGTTTGAGCGCCAGGTTGCCAGAACGCCGGAAGCCACAGCGGTGATTTGTGGAGACGAGTCCCTGAGTTATCTGGCGCTGAACGAGCGCGCCAATCAGCTGGCTCACTGGTTGCAGGCTAACGGCGTGGCTCCGGGAGCACGGGTGGCCATTTGTCTGGATCGCTCGGCCAATATGCTGGTTTCCCTGTGGGCGGTGCTCAAAGCCGGCGCCTGCTATGTGCCTGTGGAGGCGGGTTATCCCCAGGAGCGTATACGGTATATGGTGGAAGATGCCGGCGTCAGTGCCGTCATCACCCAGGCCTGCCTGGTGTCGCGTTTCAGTGATTACAATGGTGCCATTCTGAGTGTGGATGAAGCGGCCTCAGAATTGAACCGGCAACCGGTGGCCAATCTGAATCTGTCCATTGCCGGCAATGATCCCATGTATGTGATCTACACTTCAGGCTCAACCGGGCAGCCCAAGGGCGCTCAGGTCATTCATCGCAGTGAACTGAATCTGCAGCAGTGGTATATCGATCATAACAGTCTGAGCGGTACCGACCGGGCGCTGATTATCAGTGCCTTCGGTTTTGATCTGACCCAGAAAAACTTTTACGCGCCGTTGTTGTCCGGTGGTGCGGTGGTGATCCCTGATAACGACGGCTACGATCCGACGGCCTTTAACCAGCTGATTGCCAGACATCAGGTGACACTGCTGAACTGTGCGCCTTCGGCGTTTTATCCCATGGTGGAGTTTTGCCAGGGCGATTTCGGGCCACTGGATTCCCTGCGTCATGTATGGCTGGGGGGCGAACCCATCCGTATGGAATCACTGCTGGACTGGTATCGCCAGAGTGGTGCCAGGCTGGTGAACAGCTACGGCCCCACCGAGTGTACCGATGTGGTGGCTGCCTATGAGGTGCCGAAAGCCTATAAACAGGGCGACGTTGTGCCCGTGGGCAGTGCCATCGACAATACCGCACTGCATATCATCAACGATAATGATCAGCTGTGCCCGCCGGGCATAGTCGGCGAGATCTGTATCAGTGGTGTTTGTGTGGGTCTTGGTTACGTCAATAAACCGGACCTGACAGAGGCTGCGTTTGTGGATCACCCGGTGGCAACCGGCAAGGTCTATCGAACCGGTGATCTGGGACGGTATCTGCCCGATGGTACCGTGGAATATATCGGTCGCAAGGACTTCCAGGTAAAACTCCGCGGACTGCGGATTGAACTCGGGGAAATAGAGTCCGCCATGAAAGCCATCGCGGAAGTGGAAGACAGCCTGATTCTGGTGCATAACGATAACCTGGTGGCTTATGCCCTGGTGCCGGACAATACCGACGCCGTTGACACCAGCGAATGGCGCGTTGCGTTACGGGATAAACTGCCGGAATACATGATCCCTGCCCATATCGTTACACTGCCGGCATGGCCCCTTACACCCAATGGCAAAGTGGACCGTAACGCACTGCCTGAGCCGTCCATTGAAGATCGTGCAGCGGCCTATGTTGCGCCACGCAATGCCATTGAGAAATCCCTGCAGGAAATCTGGATGTCGGTGCTGGATCTTGAGCAGGTGGGCGTCAGGGATAATTTCTTTGAAATCGGTGGTCATTCCATTCTCGGGGTGCGAATTATTGCCCGGGTGGATCAGGTGCTGGGCGTTAACCTGCAGGCCATTGATCTGCTGAATAACCAGACCATCGAAAAGCTGGCAAAGGTAATTGAACAGCAGGGCGTGGCCGGTGAGTTCTCGCCATTGGTAGAGCTGCAGCCATCGGAAACAGGGAAAATGCTGTTCTTCATCCATCCCATTGGTGGCGATGTGCTTTGTTATCGCGAGCTTACTGCGGCTTTGCGGGAGGATATCCGAGTATATGGCTTGCGGTGTCGCGGTATGGATCTGAAAGATCCTCCCTATTCGTCCCTCGATGAGATGGTGGCGGATTATGTGGAGGCTATCCTTTCCGTGCAGCCCCAGGGCGATGTGTTGCTGGCAGGGCAGTCCCTTGGCGGTGTACTGGCTATTGCTGTATCACAAGCGCTCAGGGAGCGGGGTGTTAATACCGGGGCCATTTATATGCTGGATACCTATGCACCGGAACATCTGCATCAGTACTTTGGTGATGAGGTGGATATGATTCAGGCCGCGCTGGGCATTGAATTTCCTGATCAGGTGAGGGAACTGAAACAGAAAAACCCGGACCAGTGGCTGATGATGCTGTACAACATGATGAAAAACTTTGGCGCATTGACCGAGGATGTGACTTTTGAGCGGATTTCCGCTATTTATCAGGTGGCGTTCAATAACTACAGCTTTGCAGCCCAGTATGATGTGCCCTGGGGCGACCTTCCTCCGGTATATCATTTTTCCGCGGCCGATACCGATAATCCGGTAACCGCCAGGGAAAGCTGGTTAAATGCCACAGGTTTTGATAATGGTCCCTTTGATTTCCGGTCGTCCCCCGGCGATCATGAGTCCATCCTGCGTGATGAAAACGCTGGCCTGCTGGCTGCGGAAATCAACAAACTGGTGTGAAACCCGGACTAAAGCTGCAGTAAAGCAGTTTCAGGAAATGCGAGAGCTGGTTGAGATATTACTCAGCCAGCTCCTGCCTGATTTGTTCGCACAGCGCAGCCAGCTGTTCTTTGTCTGCCAGCGCATTCGGCACTGACAGCACCGCATCCAGCCCGTTGGCCTCATTGAAAGTAAACCCAATGGTAATGGCCCGGTCTTCAAGGGGAATGGGTATGCCGTAAAAACCTGTCGCTTCGAAATCGCCGTCGCTGTAATCCGCCAGGTCAACTTCACCCAGATAGCTGATGATTCCCGTCATGCGATAATTGACGTTTTCGTGTCGGCGCTGGTATACATCCGGCCTGAACCGGAACAGCGACATGGGTACCCACCGGGCCAGATACATATTGCGTGGAAACACGGACAGGTCGGCTTTGTTGCGCATTGCCCTGACAATCGCTTTCTGAACATCATTGACATTCATTTCCGGTGTGATTTCCAGATCAATGCTACCGGTAACGTTCGCCATGGAAAAACCCTTGTCTTTCCCCGCATAACGCCGTAAATCCGAGGGAATGCGGAATATGATTTTGCCATTTTCGCTGTTGTTGTCTCTGGCCACATTGCAGATAGCAACAATAAACCGTGGCAGGACCTTGTTGGGTTTGCCGGGGAAAGTCAGGCGCTGCCAGCGGCAGCCCTGGAGCGTCGGGTTTGCTGATGGCGGTGTTACCGGAATGCATTTGCCTTCGACAATATCGCGGGGAGGATAATCAACGGTTTTGGCAATATCCCATTCGTTGTATTTGCCCGCAGAGCCCAGCAGCGGCTCGTTCCGTAATGCCCGGAACATCTCCTGCATCCAGTGAACCATGCCCTTGCCATCGGTGATGCCATGGTGGGTGCGGAACATTACCAGCGGCTTGTGGGCCTCTATCAGAATAACCTCCGCCGTTGGTCCTTTGCGCGGATCAATGGGCCTGCCGGAAACCGGAACCCCTTCCGAGGAATAGCCATCCCAGTCCGTTTGCAGCGTTTCCACCTTGGGTGGCGGCCCCTGATCGTCCCAGAACTTGAAGCCCCAGAAACCCCGCATGATCAGGCGGGATCCGGGGTTCGCCTCCGCAACCTTCGCCGCTGCGTCGCGCCAGCGGCCTTCATCCAGCGTGCCTTTGCCCTCAATCAGGAACTGGTTAACGAAGGGCGAAAATGAATCGGTATCTGCGCCTGCATAGGTTACTTCGGTGGGCGAAACCCTGCGGTAAAAAGTCATGAAAGTACTCGGCGTCCGGGGATTGGCTTTGTTATTGGTATTTGGACAAAAAGTATAAAAGGGCGATCGTCAATTCACAACACAGCATCTGGCTCGGGCAATCGATGTCGCTGCTCTGCGCACGCTCACCATTGCTGGCTTTCTGGACGGATAATCTGTCCGTCAATGCATTGCGGTGGGTGTTGCCGTTTGCCTCTGTTTGCGGTCTGGGTTTGCAGGTAGGGTTCACCGCGTCGGTTGCACTGAACCGGTCTCAAGATGATCTTTCTGGTGGATCTGGCTACCTTCCCGGTGGGGCCGCTTTCTTTATCGCGATCGGCCTTATCGTTACGCCCATCAGGGAAAAACCTGGGTTATCTGTCTTGGTGCGTTTCTGATTCTGGCCATCGCGCCGGTGACAAACGTCTCCAGCCAGGTGTTCTGGCAGACGGCTATCTCAAACTCAAACCGGAAATGGCAGAGGGCAGGTCATTGGCTGCGTTATTCGGACCCGTTTGGGGGGTTGGAGAAAATCGTGGAATTGCTTTAATGATATCTGTGTTCGGTATGATCAGTCTGGTGTTTGTGGTGGGCGCCTTCATGCGTTCCTCCATCCGCGGGACGATGGCGAAAAAGGCACGTAAGTAGCGGTTATGGTTAGAAATGTTTAGATTTGTAACTAGTGTATTAATCACATTTCTAATCCATTGACCTACTTTTGGCTCAGCCCTATAGTGCCTATACATTAAACAGAAATTGTTTTACAATCTCGACCTGGTACATTTGTGCCATAAAATGCAATGTAAGTGACGTATAACGCGCTGCATGCTCGCTTCACCAGCATTAGCGTGTGCATTAAAAAAAACTAGAAATCAGCAACGGGCGCTCCAATGCAAATCATGACATCCGGGTTGTGTGACAAAAAAATAAAGCCGGGTGAGAAATGAGAACCTTTTTACTGAACCCTGTTGCCAAACAAGATAGAACTATAACAAAAGTCATTTAGGGCAAAGGTAAACACACATGGGTGTTGCAAACCAACATATACCTCAAAGCCGAATTCAAGACAGTATCTGGTTCCAGGTACCGAATCCTGTGGCCTCGCCGAGGCTGAGAATGTTCTGCTTTTCCTACGCCGGCGGTAATGCTTCCGCTTACCGCGACTGGTATCAGAAACTGCCTAAGGATGTTGAGCTGTGTTCTGTGCAGCTTCCCGGCCGTGGCGCCAGGTTCAAAGAGAAGGCCTTTACCAATCTTAATGAGCTGGTGGATGCACTGGTGGATGCTTTTTCACCTTTTCTGGATGCTCCCTTCGTATTCTTTGGTCATAGTATGGGCGCGCAGGTGTCCTTCGAGCTGGCCAGGCGCCTGCGGGATCTTGGCATGCCGCAGCCCCAGTCCCTGTTTGTTTCCGGTCGCAGAGCGCCGAATCTTCCTGCCCGACGCAAGCCGATTCACAGTCTGCCGGAACAGGAGTTCCGCGAGGAAATCCGCCGCCTGAACGGTACGCCGGCGGAAGCGTTCGAAAATCCTGAACTGATGGAGCTGGTGAGCCCCATTCTGCGGGCCGATTGCCAGGTGATTGAAACCTCGGAGTTTGAGCCCTCGGAGCCTCTGGGCATTCCGATTATCGCTTTTGGCGGCGCTCAGGATCAGCAGGTGTCTATTGATGAACTGGAGCACTGGTCCCGCCTGACCTGCAGCAAATTCGAGATGCGGCTGTTCTCTGGCGATCACTTTTACATCCATTCAGCCACGGACGCGTTGCTTAACTGCCTGAATTCCTTCATTGACACTGCGCTGGATCACTCTGACCGGCTGCTCAGTCGTTACGTTAAACAGGCGGCCAGGCGCATTCGCTGATTGACCCAGAAGATACCTTGATACCGAAAGAGGGGCATAGTATATGCCCCTCTTTTTTGGTTAAATATTGATCTGTTTTAGGGTGGTGACCGGGAATCCGGTGGACCTTCTGCCAGCAACAGGTAACCCGGTGTTCGTAAACTATTGAATCGCATGGAACAAATAAGCCGGTTTAAATACAAATATTTACCTACAATAATTAAATTATGCAGGAAATTCCGATACTATTCTGACCCACTGCACGGAATGACAAAAACAAAGATTATTTATGAATAAGTCCCTGAAAATTGTATTGCCCATTCTGTTACTGGTGGCTGCAATAGTAATTTCCTGGTTGCTGGTAACCCAGCGGCCCAAAGTGGTCCACAAGCCGGTAGAGATCAAGCATCCGCTGGTTTCCGTGGTAGTGGCAGAATCCGAAACCATGAGCGTGCCGGTATTCACCCGCGGCACCGTTACCCCAGGCACAGAAATACAGCTCGTTTCTGAAGTGGGCGGTCAGGTACTGTCTGTGTCGGATAACTTTGCCAACGGTGGCTTCTTCCGCAAGGGCGAGGAGCTGATCCGTATCGACCCCCTGGAATATAACGTCAATATCAAACGGGCCGAGGCCAATGTGGCCCAGGCAAAACAGGCCTATCTTCAGGCAAAGGCAGAGCAGCAGGCGCGCGCCAGGGTGAAAGGCGGCAATCGCAACGCCCTGGCCACGTACGAAGTGCAGGTAAAGCAGGCGGAAGCCGCCTATGAAGCCGCCAAAGCAGAGCTTGAAGCAGCCCGTTTGCAGAAACAGCGAACCGTGATCCGCGCACCTTTTGACGGCCGGGTGCGCATGAGTGCTGTCAGTGTGGGGCAATACGTGCGCCCCGGCGTGCAGCTAGGCAGCATTTATGCAGTGGATACCGCTGAAGTGCGCCTGCCCCTGTCTGACCGGCAGCTGGGTCTCGTGGAAGTTCCCATGGACTTTGCCAGCGTTGATGAGCAGGGCCCCATGGTGACCCTGATGGGCGAATTCGGTGGTGAAACCTATTACTGGCCCGGCCAGGTTGTCCGTTCTGAAGGCGGTCTGGATGAGCGGAATCGTTTGCTGTACGTCATTGCCCGGGTGGAGGAGCCTTATGCGGAAGACCCGAACCAGCCGGGCCGGCCACCGCTGACGTCCGGCCGTTTCATGGATGCCAAAATCAAGGGTAAAACCCATCGGAATATTTTTGCCATACCCCGACGCGCCCTGCGTAACGGCAACCAGGTTTGGGTGGTGGATGAAAAAAGCCAGCTGCAACGCCGCGAAGTCCAGGTGCTCTACAAGGGCAAGGACAGTATCTATATCAAGTCCGGTCTGCGGGACGGCGATCAGGTGGTGCTCAGCCAGCTGGATATTGCTGTGGACGGGATGAAAGTGCGCACCAGTGTGCAGGAGCCCGAACGGCTGGAGTCGGCTGACGACATGAATCTTCTCGGCGGTGGTGCAGGAAAAAGCCCGGCGCAAACCCGGAAACCGGTGGAAGTGGCTGAACCGGAGCGGGCCACCACCGGCATCACCCGGGAGTTTTCAGAGGCAGAAGTCCGTGAGGTGGCAGGCCGCGTGAAGGATGTGGTGGACGCCATGGACGACGAGACCAAACAGCAGGCTGTTGACAGTGCCAGGAAGATGGCAGATGCCCTTAAAGGGATTGTCAGCAGCAGTCAGAAAGTCCGGGAAGCGGCCAAACCCGAGCCTGAACCGGCACCTGCAGCCGAGCCAGAACCTGAGCCGGAGCCAGAGCAAAACGCTGGCCGGGAGGACGGCATGTCGCCGCTGGCGGGCATGATCGAGGAAGACATCAAGTCGCAGCAGGCTGCTCCGGAAGAACAATCCGGAAAAAACCAGTCCTCTTACGCCTCTATTAGTAAAGCCATTGCACCCGAACCCATCACGGAATCAGTTAAATGAACGGCATTATCGCTTGGTTCGCGGAAAACCGGGTGGCCGCGAACCTGTTAATGATATTCGTAGTGATCGCAGGGGTTATCTCCCTGGGTCAGACCCGAAAAGAGATTATTCCCGGGGTCTCGCTGGATCTGATTACCATCACCACGCCTTATCCGGGCGCCTCGCCGGAAGACGTGGAAAAATCTGTTATCAACCGTATTGAGTCCGCCATCTATGACTTGGAAGGGGTAAAATCCGTCGCTTCTAATGCCAGCGAGCATCTGGGTGTGGTAACGGTGGAGGTGGCTTATGGCTATGACTCCAAAGATCTGCTGAACGAGATCAAAAGCCGGGTGGATGCGATCGGTTCGTTTCCCAAGGATGTGGATCGCCCCATCGTCAAGGAAATCTCCATTCGCAACCTGGTGGCCTACGTGATTATTTCCGGGCCGGCCGATGAGCGCTCTCTCAAGCGTATCGCTGAGCAGGTCAAATCAGACCTGACCTCCCTGGACACCATCAGCCAGGTGGAGCATGCCGCCTCCAAGCCCTATGAAATCGCCATCGAGCTCTCGGAATCCTCCATGCAGCGTTACGGGCTCAGCTTTGCAGAAGTGGCCGCAGCCATACGCCAGAGTTCCCTGGACCTGCCTACCGGTGTGATTAAAACGGTGCAGGGTAATGTCTCTATCGAGGCCAAGGGCCAGGCATATTGGGGTGACCAGTTCGAAGACATCGTGGTACGGGCCATGCCCGATGGTGCCCAGGTACTGGTCAAGGATGTTGCCAACGTCACCGATGGCTTCCAGGAAGGCATCGTACAAACCAAGTTCAATGGCCGGCCAGCCGTGGCTCTGTCGGTATATCGGGTAGGCGACCAGAACATTCTGGATGTTTCCAAAGCACTGCGGGAATATGTGAAGTCCCCGACGTCCTACATTCCGGAGAACGTGAAAATAGACGTCTGGCAGGATACCTCCGTGTATTTCAAAAGCCGGATTGACCTGCTGACGGAAAATGCCATGGGCGGCTTGCTGCTGCTGTTCTGTGTGCTGTTGCTGTTTCTGCGGGCGCAGTTGTCATTCTGGGTGAGCGTAGGTATTCCGATCTCCTTCATGGGCGCTTTCTGGCTGCTGCCCTATTTTGACGGCTCCATCAATATGGTGTCCCTGTTCGCCTTTATTCTGGTGTTAGGGGTGGTGGTGGACGATGCCATCATCGTGGGGGAGAACGTGTTCAGCTACCATCGGCGCGGTATAACCGGGCTGAGAGGGGCCATTATCGGTGCCCAGGAAGTGGCAAGCCCGGTCATATTTGCCGTGTTAACCACCATTCTTGCCTTTATGCCCCTTATTTTCCTGCCCGGGCCGGAAGGCAAACTGATGCGGGTGATTCCCGTGGTGGTTATCGCGACCCTGATTTTTTCCCTGATTGAATCCCTGCTGGTATTACCTGCTCACCTGTCACATATCAAATCTGCCGAAGTGGACAATATTCCCGGCCTCCGTTTTATCCAGACCCGGTTTTCCTATGGCCTGGAAAAGTTCATCGACAATGTCTATCGGCCGTTCCTGGAGGTCGTCCTCCGCTGGCGTTACAGCGCCATCGTGGGCTTTGTGGGTGCCATGGTGGTGGTCATGACCCTGATGGGCGCGGGCTGGTTAAAGGTGGTTTTCTTTTCCAGTATCGAGGCCGATACCGCCAGCGTCGACGTCAGCTTTTCCCAGAATGCCGCTCCTGAAGTGGTGCGTGCCGGTATTGACCGGCTGGAGGACGTTGCCTTCGAGCTCAAGGAAGAACTGAGAGCAAAAACCGGTAAAGAACAGATTCTGCACGTATTCACGACCTTTGCCGGGGAAAATGCCGGCAACATTATCGTGGAAATGGCCCCCTCTGAAAGCCGGAACATATCCGGCAGCTATATCACAGAAGAATGGCGCCGGCGGGCAGGGGACCTGCCCGAGATGATCGATCTCAAGTTCAAGTCAACCCTGAACCAGCCGTCTCCGGCCATTGACCTGGAGCTGGCATCGGGCAGCCTGGAAGACCTGCGTGAAGCCTCCCAGGCCCTGAAAGCCAGGCTGGCAGGGTACGATGGTGTTTACGGAATCCGTGACTCCTTCCAGAAAGGCAAGCAGAAGCTGATCATCGAACTCAAACCCCTGGCCCGCAATATGGGGCTGAGTCTGGATGACATAGCCGGCCAGGTGCGGCAGGCCTACCACGGTGTGAATATTCAGAATATCCAGCGGGGTGAAAGCGACGTCAGTGTCGTGATCCGTTATCCGATGGAGGAACGCACCTCGTTATGGAACCTGGAGAACATGCATATCCGTCTGCGGGACGGCTCCGGTGTACCGTTGCTGACAGTGGCTGACATCTCCTATGGCGAGGGCGCCGCCCAGATCAAGCGTAATAACCGTCGCCGGGTAATCCGGGTGCGGGCGAATATCGATGAATCCATTGCCAGTGACGCGGCCATTATGCGCCAGCTGCGGGGCGATTTCCTGGACCGTCTTCCCGACCTGTATCCTGGCATGAGCTGGTCCATTCAGGGCGCCCAGAAAGACAAGGCCGAAATGCTTGACTACATGTCCAAGGCCTACCTTTTCGCGCTGCTGGGCATGTACGTCATGATGGCTACCCTGTTCAGATCCTACACGCAGCCGCTGATGGTGATGTTTGCTATCCCGTTCGGGATTATCGGCGCGGTGATAGGGCATTTGCTGCTGGGCAAGGATATTACGCTCTGGTCTCTGGTGGGGATGATCGCGGTCAGCGGGGTTGTGGTGAACGACAACCTGGTGCTGGTGGACTACGTCAACCGTACCCGTGCCAAGGGCGTGGAGATGATGCAGGCTATCCGTGAGGCCGGTTCCGCGCGCTTCCGCCCCATTATTCTTACCTCTCTGACCACCTTTGCCGGACTAACTCCCCTGATGCAGGAGCAAAGCCTGCAGGCCCAGTTCCTGATTCCCATGGCCATCTCCCTGGCCTTTGGTGTCATGTTCGCCACGTTGGTGAGTCTGATACTGGTGCCTGCGGCCTACCATGTGATGCATGATATTGAAGTGGGCGTTAAAGCACTCATTGACAAGCTTTCCGGAAAGCACACGCAGACCGTGTCCGTGGCAAGGGAGGTTGACCGCTCCTTTGATCAGACCACCAGCGACGATTCTGACAAGCTCCAGTGGCATGTGGGTCTGGATGAGGCGTATGAAATGGGTTACAAGGATGGCCTCAGCGGCAAGAAAGGGCGCGAGGCACCTTTTGATCTGGAGGTGCTGGTGGCCAGCTGGGAAGCCGGATGGGACGATGGTCATGAAGACTACAAGATGGGCAAAGGCCCGGATGCGGCGGAAACCTAACCTTGTTTGTCCGCTGGTCTGTTTGTGTCTATGGTTGATTAACGTGATTTAATTTGTTGATTGGGTGATGGGTAAGTGCAGTCAAAAACAGTTTTTATTACCGGCTTAGCGATTCTCTCCCTCTGTGTGGTGGGTTGCAGTCCTTCCGATGAGCCATCGGCCGGGGAAGAAGTCACTCAGTCCCGGGCCTCGGCAGAACCACAGCGGGAGCTGCCCACAGACTTCACGGAGCTGGATGATGGTGCAAAGTACGCCGGTGATCTGGTGGATAACAAGAAGCACGGGTTTGGTGTGTACGTCTGGCCCAATGGCGACCGTTACGAAGGTGAATGGAAAAACGACGTCATGTCTGGCCAGGGTAAATTCATCGACACCAAGGGGCGCGTATACGAAGGCGAGTGGCAGGACGGCAAATACCACGGTCAGGGCACGTACAAATGGCCGTCAGGCAGCATTTACACCGGCGGATTCAAGCACGGCAAGAAGAGCGGCAAGGGCACCTACCGCTGGGCCGACGGCCGGGTTTATGTGGGCGAATTCTCCAATGACAAGAAAAACGGTTTTGGCACCTACGAATGGCCGGATGGCCGCAAGTACAGCGGGCGCTTCGTGAACGATGCCCGTACCGGCCAGGGCAAAATGGTACAGCCCGACGGTGAAATATACGAAGGCAGCTTTGTGGATGGTGTGCAGGAAGGCAAGGGCACAGCAACCTATGCCGATGGCTCGGTTTACGAAGGTGATTTCAAGGATGATATGAAATCCGGTGTCGGTGAACTGAAATGGGCCAGTGGCGAGGTTTACAAGGGTGAATTTCGCAATGATGCGCCCAATGGCGAGGGTGTGATGCGCTGGCCCAATGGTGATGTCTACAGGGGCGAGTTTGTCTCGGGGGTTATGCATGGCCGTGGCGTATTCCGGTTTGCCGACGGCCGTGTTTATGACGGCGAGTTCAAGGACGGCAAGCGCAGTGGCAAGGGGAGTCTGGAATGGCCCTCTGGTGAGCGTTACATCGGCGATTTCAAGAACGGTATGCAGGAGGGCCGGGGCACTTTTGAGTGGCCGGACGGGAGCAAGTACGTGGGTGGTTTCAGCAATAACCAGCTCCACGGGCGAGGTAGCTGCAGTACTGCGGGTCAGACAGTTCAGTGCCGGTTTGATCAGGGTGTCAGGATAGAATGACATTCGCCGGCCCAGGCCGGATGAGTTGAAAACCCTTTATTTGCCCAGGGCGGTCAGAACTTCCCGTGCGCTTTGAAAGCGGTTGCGCGGGCTGGGATCCAGCAATCTGGCGATGATCGCCGACGTCTCGAGGTCAACCACATCCTTCAGGAAGTCGTCCTCCTGGCGGTCGTTTGAGGCTGCAAACAGCACCTTGTCCCGTTTGGTTCGGCCCACGTTCCAGCGCCGGTTCATCAGCAGCTCATAATACAGGATGCCCACCTGATACAGGTCGCTGCGATGATCCCAGGCATCGCCCCGCGCCTGCTCGGGCGAGATAAAAGAGGGCTTTGCCAGCCACTGGTAGCTTTCTTTGTGGGCCTGTTTGATGAAATGGGCGCAGCCGAAGTCCACCAGATAAATCTGCTGGCGGTTATTGATCAGAATATTCTCGGAGCTGATATCACCATGGGCTACCGGCTTGAGGCCACCGTGAATATGCTCCAGCTGGCCAAGCAGCTGACATACTATGTCGCGTGAAATCTCTTTCACCAGGTTCGGCGGGAACCGTGATTTGTCCTGGGACAGGCTGATGAGCGGCACACCATCAATGAACTCGTAGGCATAGTAGGCCTTGCCTTCGATCAGTCCGCGGGCACGGTACTTGGGGAGAAAGGGGTGGTTCAGTTCCCGCACAATCTGGCTTTCATTGGAAAATTGCCGCCGCACTGCTGCATGGTTAAGCCATTGTTCCCTGACCAGTTTAATGGCAAGCCTGGGGTTTCCGGCTGATTTGGGCATACCTTTCATCACCACACAGATTCCGCCCTCGGTAAAGGGTTCCAGGCGATACTCCACGTTGCCGATCCTGGCATTGAAAGCGCCGGGTTTATCCACCTTGCGTTGACGCTGGTCAGAGGCCGCACCTCCCGCCGGGCGTTTCGCCGCAACCCGGTTGCCTGCCTGTGGTTTCGCTGCTTTGTCGGGCGTCTGCCGGGCTGTCTCCGCCTCACTGGGCCGAGCAGTCTTTCGCCAGCGAAACAACTTGGATAGCTTCATGCCTCTGATACGTCCCCGTCTGGTTTGATCACTGTCGCAATAAGTTGGTGATTTATAAATCTAATTATATTTTCTTTTTCGGTTTTCACCCAATTATCCGGCAGAAAAATTTGCCTGGAATGCGCCCGGTTCCGGGGGATTTTCGGATTGCTGCACTTTGCCATTGAAAACCGCCTGAAAACATCGTTCGTCTTTTGTTAATTATTGTTACCGCAAAAACCCGCCATATTGTACACGGCCGCCCTTGGGGTGCAATCTTAAGCCTCGTAGGTAGTTGATTTTCGGGCTCTTGCGAACGGAATAACTATGCCAAAAGGTATATGTCGGTGGTTTGTAACACCTGATGACCCCTGAATATGAGCCATTTGGTGCTATTGACTTAAAATGCAAATATGAAAGTATATCCACCTAGGAATTACGTCTACTTCTGATTGTCGGCCACTCGTCAGTTAGAGGTTGAAAACAACGTGCGAGACGTGATATCTATTCAGGCAATTCAGCAACACGCTGAATTCCCAAATAAAAACACAACAATCAGTAAATAAAACATAAGGGCTTTCTACATGAAACTTTCTCA
>JAWVYU010000040.1:0-21571 GCA_033722575.1 Ketobacteraceae bacterium
AAGGTGCCCTGGACTGGGTGGAACCGGCCACCCGGCTTCACGACAAGATTCGGGGGCTTTCCCCGTGGCCTGTGGCCCACACCCGGCTGGGGGATCAGGTGCTTCGGGTTCATGAATCCCGGCTGATGGACCGCAAGGACAAGGGCGCGCCCGGCGAGATACTGGCCGCCGACAGGCAGGGCATACAGGTGGCAACGGGGGATGGTGTGTTAGCACTTACCAAGCTGCAACTCCCCGGAGGTAAGGCACTGCCCGTTGCGGATTTGCTGAACTCCAAACGAGACCTGTTCCAGCCCGGCACGCTGCTGGGCTGATGCTGAACTGATCCGGTGCGCTGCCACTCCGATATCGAGGGACCTCCATGAACAGTCGAGCTATTGCCGCTCAGGTACTCACCAGAGTGCTTCCGCTAAGCCGCCGGGGCGATTTTTCAGGTCGCTCCCTGAACGATGCCCTGCCAGAGGCTTACAGCCGCTACCCAGACAGCGATCGTGGCCTGGTGCAGGCCCTGTGTTTCGGGGTGTGCCGCCATTACACCTGGCTCGATCAGGTGGCAAATCAACTGGTGCGCCAGCCCTTCAAACCCAAAGACAGCGATCTTCATGCGTTGCTGCTGGTGGGACTGTTCCAGCTCTACCAGATGCGGATTCCAGACCATGCCGCTATTTCTGAAACCGTGGAGGCCGCCCGGCAACTGAAGAAAAGCTGGGCCGTGAAAGTGATCAACGGCATGCTGCGGCGGGCTCAGCGGGAAAAACAGGATCTGACCCGGGCCATCAGCCCCAGCCTGGCGGTTACCTGGTCCCACCCCCAGTGGCTGG
Organism: Ketobacteraceae bacterium; assembly: GCA_033722575.1. Taxonomy (GTDB): domain Bacteria; phylum Pseudomonadota; class Gammaproteobacteria; order Pseudomonadales; family Ketobacteraceae. The sequence goes on from JAWVYU010000040.1 coordinate 822, forward strand.
TGGACATGGTGAAGACGGCCTGGCCCCACCAGGTGGAAAAGATTCTGGCGGCCAACAATGAGCCCGCCCCCATGACTTTACGGGTCAATGAACGGCACCAGTCCCGCGATGAATTTCTCAAGCTGCTCCAGTCAGCGTCTATCCCTGCCAGACCCGGGGAGCTGGCGTCCACCAGTGTCCAGCTGGAGCAGCCCGTGGATGTGCACGATCTGCCGGGTTTTGCCGAAGGCCACTGCAGCGTGCAGGACGAAGCTGCCCAGCTGGCAGCCCGGATTCTGGAACCCCGCCCCGGTGACCGGGTGCTGGATGCCTGCGCGGCGCCCGGCGGCAAAACAACCCATCTGCTGGAACTGCAGCCGGAACTGGCACAGCTGACCGCCGTGGATAATGACAGCAAGCGGGTGGCGCGGATCCGGGAGAATCTGATCCGCCTGGGCCTGTCAGCCGAAATCCGCTGCGAGGATCTGCTGGCGTTCTGCGATAACGCGCGCCAGAGCGGAACAGGCTTTGACCGTATTCTGCTGGACGTTCCCTGCTCTGCCACCGGGGTTATCCGCCGCCACCCCGATATCAAATGGTTACGCAAACGCCGGGATATTCCCGCCCTTGCCAACAAGCAGTTGCTGCTTTTGCAGGCATGCTGGTCACTGTTGAAACCCCGGGGCGTGCTGCTCTATACCACCTGCTCGATACTGCCCCAGGAAAATGAGCGCGTTATTAACCAGTTTTTAAAAACAGAGCCAACGGCACGGGAAGAAATTATTGTACTGGCAGAAGATAAACAGCAACGCCTGCAACAGGTGCATTGCTCAGCAGGCAGACAGTTGTTACCGGAAACCGGTGGCAGCGACGGGTTTTATTATGCAAAATTGCGTAAGATCGATCCGGAAGCCACACAGCAGTGATGGAACTAAGCTGCTATTCTATCGATGAGCCATCGCTGGATTGCGATACCACACCACTGGATGGGTGATAACCCGGCATTACGTGTATGAAAATAATCATTCTCGGCGCAGGACAAGTGGGGGGAACACTGGCAGCGAACCTGGCCAGTGAACATAACGATATCACCGTCGTGGACACTGACGCCGACCGCCTGCATGAATTGCAGGAACGCTGCGATATCCGCACAGTGCAAGGCATGGCTTCCTACCCCCATGTACTCAAGCAGGCCGGCGCCGATGATGCCGACATGCTGATCGCGGTCACCAACAGCGACGAGATCAATATGGTGGCCTGTCAGGTTGCCTATTCCCTGCATCGCACACCCACCAAGATTGCCCGCGTACGTGCCAACAGTTATCTCAACCGCAGCGGTCTGTTTGGCAACGAAGCCTTTCCTATTGATGTCATCATCAGCCCGGAGCAGGTGGTGACCAATTACATCAAGCGACTGATTGAACACCCCGGTGCGCTGCAGGTGCTCGATTTTGCCGAAAGCGCCATTCAGCTGGTGGCGGTGCGGGCCTACTATAATGGCCCTCTGGTGGGCCGCGAGTTGCGTTACCTGCGCCAGCACATGCCTAATGTGGATACGCGGGTAGCCGCCATTTTTCGCCGGGACCGTGCCATCATGCCGGAAGGCACCACCGTTATCGAAGCCGATGACGAAGTGTTTTTTATTGCAGCCAAAAATCATATCCGGGCGGTGATGAGTGAGTTGCGCGGCCTGGAACACAACTACAAACGCATTATCATTGCCGGTGGCGGCAACATCGGTCAGCGGCTTGCCGAAGCGGTGGAAGGCCGTTATCAGGTGAAAATGATCGAGCGCAATGCCGGCCGCTGTCAGTCGCTGGCAGAAAGCCTGAATAAGGCCATCGTCATCCGTGGCAATGCCTCCGATCAGGATCTGTTACTGGAAGAAAACGTAGAAGACGCCGATGTGTTTCTGGCGGTCACCAATGATGACGAGGCGAACATCATGTCTTCCATGCTGGCCAAACGCCTGGGTGCACGCAAGGTGATGACTCTGATCAACAATCCCGCCTATGTGGATCTGGTGCAGGGGGGCGATATCGATATTGCCATTTCACCCCAACAGGCCACCATCGGCAGCCTGCTTACCCATGTGCGCCGGGGCGATGTGGTGAATGTGCATTCCCTGCGCCGCGGTGCGGCAGAAGCCATAGAGGCCATTGCCCATGGCGATGAGAAATCTTCCAAGGTGGTGGGCAAGGCCATTGGTGAAATTGATCTTCCCGAAGGCACCACCATTGGCGCTATCGTCAGGGGAAACGATGTACTGATTGCTCATGATGATATCGTGGTGCAGTCCGACGACCATGTCATTCTGTTCCTGGTAGATAAACGACGCATCAGCGATGTGGAGCGTTTATTCCAGGTGGGTATTACTTTCTTCTAGGATTTGAAGGCAGCATGCATCCAGCCATTATCCTTCGCATACTCGGCGTGCTCCTGATGGTGTACAGCACCACCATGCTGCCACCGGTGGTGATTGCGCTGATCTACAAGGATGGTGGGCAGATGCAGTTTCTGGCGGCATTTGCCATCACGCTGTTATCGGGCATGATCTGCTGGTTGCCCGTGCACAATGTGAAAGATGATCTGCGGGTGCGGGACGGCTTTGTGGTGGTGGTACTGTTCTGGACGGTGCTGGGGCTGTACGGTTCCATTCCTTTTATTCTGGGGGAGTCCCCCCACATGCCATTAACCGATGCGGTGTTTGAATCCATTTCCGGCCTTACCACCACCGGCGCAACGGTGCTGACCAATATTGATGACCTGCCCAAATCCGTGCTGTATTACCGCCAGCAACTGCAATGGCTGGGAGGCATGGGTATTATCGTACTGGCGGTGGCCATTCTGCCCATGCTGGGTATTGGTGGCATGCAGTTGTACCGTGCCGAAACACCAGGCCCCATCAAGGACAATAAACTCACACCACGAATCGCAGAAACCGCCAAAGCGCTGTGGCTGATCTATGTGTCCCTGACCGTGATCTGTGCCCTGACCTATTATATCTTTGGCATGGATGCCTTTGACGCCATAGCCCACAGTTTTTCCACCGTGGCCATCGGTGGTTTCTCCACACACGATGCCAGCATTGGCTTTTTCGATAATCCGGCCATTGAATTCACTACCATATTTTTTATGTTGCTGGCGGGCATTAACTTCGGCCTGCATTTTATTGCCTGGCGCCATCGCAGCGTTACCCACTACTTCACTGATCCGGAATTCCGCTTTTACATTGGCGTGCTGAGTGCCATTTCCCTGTTTACCTTTGTGAGCCTGCTGTTATTCAATCAGTACGACGACACCCTGCTGGCTTTCCGGCATGCCCTGTTTCAAACGGTGTCCATTGCCACCACCACCGGCTACGCTACCGCCGACTTTGCCAACTGGCCACCGGTAATCGCCGTGGCGTTAATCATGGGCAGCTTTATCGGTGCCTGCGCCGGGTCCACCGGCGGTGGGGTCAAAGCCATTCGGGTACACCTGATTTTCAAACAGGGCCTGCGGGAAATGCGCCGGCTGGTTCACCCCAATGCGGTGATGATTATCAAGCTCAACAACAAGGCAGTGCCGGACCGGGTGGTGGAAGCCGTATGGGGATTCTTTGGCGTGTATCTGATGTGTTTCTGCGTGCTGTTTCTGGCGGTGGCAGCCACAGGGATGGATTTTGTCACCGCGTTTTCTTCTGTTGCCGCCTGCCTGAATAACCTGGGCCCCGGTCTGCAGGATGTAGCTGCCAACTACGGCAATATCAGTGATGCCGCCAAATGGATTCTCTGTTTCAGCATGTTGCTGGGCCGGCTGGAAATATTCACGCTACTGGTATTGTTTACCCCCATGTTCTGGCGCCATTGATTCTTTTTCAGCCATTTCTTTTTCAGCCTCGCGTCTGTATACCATAACCCGCTCTTATAGCAGACCCAGCGTGTTGTGGAAAAAACCTGATGCTGAAAGCGTTTTCCCTTACCGACAACCTGCCCGACAAGCGGCCACAGGCTATGCCGCCGGATACGGCTTGTCACTGGCTGGATATCCGTTATGAGTTTGACGACCCGGAGCGCACCCCGGTGGCCGCGATCAGTTACCGGCTTGTCAGCCAGGTTGATCCGGACTTCAGTCTGGAAGGGAAAACCAGTGCCCATGGCAGAATTTTTACTGACCAGGTTATCGCCGGCCACTATGACCTGACACTGCTGCCGCAGCCCGATGTCCAGGCGGAGCAGGAGGCCCGGGAGGCCCTGAAATCACTGTCACTGGATCTTGCCAATATCAGTCTGCAGCTGCAGCGTGGCGGCTTGCCCCAAGAGCCCGCCAGCGCCAGGGAACAGGCGTTTGCAGTGGTGTTTCTTGACCAGGATGACATCCGCAGGTTTTATCCGGCGCAGTGGCTGGCAGATGACATCAGCCCGGATCGCCGCGAACTTCTGTTGCTGTTTCTGGACCAGCCGGTGAAAGACAGGTTCAGGGAATTTCTTGATAAGGCGCCGCATCCTGACAGTGCGCTCCAGATCCTCCACCGCATCACGATGGCTGCGCTGGATGTCAGGGAGCATCAGGGAGCAGTAAACCCCCTGCTGCAGGCCCTGATCGATTCTGCAGCCGGAGCCTTGCGACACCGGCTGCCCGGACTGAAAAGCCGGCTGGTACGCCAGTACGCACGGGTGGCGGTCAATCAGCAGAGCACCCTGTCGGTAGCCGCCTTTGCCGGCCAGCGGCTGGCGCTGAATCATCAGCACGACGCCGCCCCCAGGAACCTGCTGTCATTCCGGCATTTACTGCCGTTTCAGTCCAACCATACTGTTACCCTGAAAGACGGCACCCCGCATGTTCTGGCACCGGACTTTTCCGTAGGTGATGCCTTTCCATTAATCTGGCAACGCTGCTACAACACCGAAACCCATAGCTGGCACCATCCCTTCTCGGCCAGTCTGACGATATGTTCAGACCGGGCGGAATTTACCTGCCCCGGAGGCCGGACCTGCCGCCTCAGGATCCCCCGCATCGGATCCTTTACCACCCATCTGGCAACAGGGATATTTCTGTACCGGGACAGCCGGCAACGCTGGCTGGTAAAAGCCGGAGAGGGTGCCATCATGACGTTCCGTGGCACCGGCTCCTGCCAGCTGCAGCGCATCACCAGTGCTCAGGGCCATTACTGGCATTGTGATTATGACGAGGGTAGCGCGCAGCTGCGGTCCATCAGGGATAACACTGGACGGGTGCTGCGACTGCTGTATCAGAGCGGGCAGATTCAACAGATTCTGTTGCAGACAGCAGAGGGTGGCAATGTCCCACTGGCGATCTATGACTACGACAGTCAGCAGCGCCTGCAGCGGGTGGTCAGTCATCATCGGCAGGCGGAGGTTTATCACTACGAAGAAAACCGTCTGGCAGCCATTAGTGTCGCCGGCAACCAGGTGCCACATCAGAGTTCACCCTGTGCGGTACCTGAAAGCATTCGGCGGGAGAAGGGCCGGGAAATTATTGAGTACCATGATCACCGCCAGCTCCGTCATCAATACCTTTTTGAGCCGGACACTCAGATTATCCGCGTCACCAATGCCCTGGGGCACGGGTTTGTTTATCATCACAACGGCTTTGGCCAGCTTACAGCCTATCTTGATCCCTCCGGTGGCGGTTTTAATCTGCTGTACGACGATCAGCAACGGCTTACCGGTTTCTGTGATGCCCTTGGCCACAACTGGTCATGCACCTTTAACGGTCACGGACAGATTGATGAAATCCGCTTTCCTTCCGGCAAGACCTACAGCTACCGCTACGATCTGCGCGGGCAACCTGTGGCTATTCTGATTAATGGCCAGCTTGAGCGCCATCTGAACTGGTCCACCGGCGAAGAACTGCTGGAGGATTCCCTGCCGCCCGGCGAAACCAGAGCCACACCAATGGCATCATTCGAAACGATACGCCAGCGCCTGGAACAGGTTTACGGCGATGCCTGCGAATTTGAGGCCGACGGTTTTCTGAAAAGCCTGCCGGCAGAAAGTGATGCTTTCGGCCGCGTTGTTTTCCGGCGTGATCCGGCCGGCAGGATGCTGAGCCGGGAAATGCCAGGCATACCACCCACCCAGGCCCGTTACAATGGAAACGGCCAGCTGGTGGAACTGAACACGCCTGAAAACAGTTTTATGTTTGATTATGACGAAGACGGACATTGCCTGAATCCGGATCAGGATCCTTACCATCTGCTGGCCAGGTTGGACCCCATGGCCCACGTGATTCCTCCTGTCACCCGTGAAAAGCCCATTGCCGAAATCAAAACACCCTACACTCGCTGGACCCTGCGCCGCTGGGAAGCATTGTTCAGCGCCTTCAGCCATGCAGCCCACCAGGATGCCCTGTTCTCACTGGCATTGTGGCAGACGCTGAACACCAGAACTTTTCAGCCGTTCTGCAGGGAGCCTTAACGGGAAGCTTTTGTGGGTGGAAACCCTTTGAGAATCTCGCTGACGATTTGCTGGACTCTGGCGTCTCTCTCTGCAACGGTTCCACCTTTCTGATAGCGATAGGTGCGCATGCCACGCCAGATCAGCTTTCGCGATTCGGGATCAATCATATCAATATAGAGGGTCATCTCATCGTACTCGCGGATGATGGTTTCCGTGCCAAAGCCCAGATCCATAAAGCGGTAACCGAAACCGATACCGGTTCTGATTTTATCCACGTCGGTACGCTTTTCGATACCCACCTGATAGGTCACCAGAAAATCCACCGGCCCTTCTCCCTGCTCCCGGCGAATGTAATTCCGGTTTTGCAGCACCTGATTGATAGAGCGCCGGATACGCTGGTCCAGCAAATCGTTCTCGATGCGTGGATCTTCACGGCCGCTGTGGTCTTTTACCAGCCAGCGATAGCTCTTAAATGCGATGAAATCCACCGACGGGTCATAATCATAGGACACCGGATTGCTGCTGCAGGCACAGGCCAGCAGCACGATCAGCCAGCCGGTAAATGCTCTGACAAATTTTTTGCGAAAATTTTCAGCAGTAAAACTTTCAGCAGTCATGGGCAACGTTTCTCCACTTGATCAGGATCCGGCTACTTCATTCTACGCACAGCAGGAATCATACTGCAACAGAAAGCCGCCCGGACCCGCGGCCTGGGGTCAGGCAGCGGGCAGGCAAAAGAAGATAAAAAAAGGGAAAGGTATCAGAAAGCCTGCTGAAGAACTTCCAGGGCCTGTTCGTAGGTAGCATCGATGGGGTTCAGCAGCATGGGCCCGTCATCCAGTGCCATTTCTGCAATCCTGGGCAGATCGTTACGCTGAACTGAGCCGGTTTCCGACAAGGTACGAGGCAGCTGACAGATACTGTAAATCTCTTCCTTCAGGTCCACGATACACTGAATGGCTTTTTCCGCACGCTGTGCCGCCGGTGTCGATGCAAAAACCTCGGGGCCAGCCAGGTGAAACAGCAGGTCGCCAATCTCTTCACGGCACTCCGACAGATTGAACCGCAGCACATGAGGCAGCAGAATACTCATGCAGATGCCGTGCGGCACATGGGCCACCGCGCCCACGTTATGCCCCAGCGCGTGCACCAGACCCACCATGGAGTTCGAGAAGGCGATGCCGGCCATGGTTGCTGCCTGAGCCAGCTCCAGGCGGCCCTCGATATTGCCGGGCTCGTTCAGCACCTTCACCAGGTTATGGGAAATCTTTTTAATGGCAGCCGTGGCGTAACTGTCGCTGATGGGATTCTTTGCCAGACAGATAAAGGATTCCACCGCGTGGGTCATGGCGTCCATGCCGGTTGCGGCGGTGATTTTCGGCGGCAGACTCTGGGTCATGCGTGGATCAAGTACCGCCACATCGGGCAACAGAAAATGGGAAACAAAGGGTATCTTGGCGCCGGAGTCGTCATCCTTGATGACCGACACCAGGGTTGCTTCCGAACCGGTGCCCGCTGTAGTGGGCACCACAAAAAACGGTTTGAGTGGGCGGGTGAGGATACCGGAGCCCGAATATTCCTTTACATTGTCGCCGCCTTCAGACACCAGAATGTTCACTGCCTTGGCAGTGTCAATCACAGAGCCGCCACCAATGGCAACAATGGAATCGGCGCCTTTCTCGCGGTAATAATGGGCACAGCGTGTTACCACCGCCGTGGATGAGTCCGGCGGTACATCCTCAAAAATACCCGCCACCTTGACCTCGGCGGCGTCCATTGCCCGGGTAACATGATCCACCAGGCCCACACTGCGCACGCCTTTGTCCGTAATAATCAGTGGATTGGACGAGCCATGGGATCCCAGCTCATAAGGGACATGTTCTAATGCTTTGAAACCCGCAACAATTTTCACGGGGCAGAAAAATTCGTAATAGTCTCTGGCCATGATGAAGTCTCTTTGGATTAAATCGCTTTCACTAGATTCAGCAGCATCTTGCTGTAGGTTTTCGCGGATACCTGCACCTTGTCGAGCAGCTTGATATCGGGGTAGGTTTTTACCGCTTTCTCGGCAATGATTTTTGGCAATACCACCGCCTGTACCCGGTTAAGACAGCGCACCACTTTCATTGCCAGTGCCGTGTCGCCGTCAATCAGCAGCCGGTCGTTGGCATAAGCCGTGGCTGTGCCTTCCTGAAAAGAAAACACCAGGAAAGCATGGGTCAGATGCTTGAAGCGAATTGTCAGATCAGGATCGAGGGGAGAGTCTTCCGGCAGGATATGCATAATCCCATCACGCTTCTGCAAGATCAGACAGGGAGTGCCAGGCACGGTTTCCATACGAAACACATAGCCATCGGGCAAGGCTTGGACTTCACGTTTGATGACATCGTCGACTTCGCTGCCGGCCTGAAACAGGCGGGCAATCAGTTTCATCATGCCGGTCACATAGGCACGCTGAAACGTATAGTCCACGGCATCCAGATCTTTTGGTAATGACAACATACGCTACCCTGGAAGTTCACTCTTGAATGGATCTGCCTTTTGAAGCAAACCCTGTTTTTATAGCCTAGCTCTTCTGTGAGAACTTGGTATTCCAATATGGATTGTCTGACAATCCGGGAGCGATAAGCTTAAGGGAATACAGAGTGACTATCTAGGCCAAATCGCCCTGCAGGGCTGTCATTCGGCGACAAAAATACAGCCTGTTTTGGAGGCAATAACAACGGAGAAACGTTTGCAAAACGACTATATAGTCAAACGCTGAAGACGGAACACTGGGTAACCCAAAACCCTTATTTGACGCGGTTTACATCCACTGCCACCGCCAGGGATTGCTGATCACCGCCACCGAAAATAACACCCTTGAGTGGTGAGACATCGGAGTAATCACGACCCCATGCCGTCGTGATATGCTGCTCTTCTGCCAGCTTGTCATTGGTGGGATCAAACTCGAACCAGCCTTCTCCCGGTGAGTACACCGCCACCCAGGCATGAGTGGCATCACTGCCCACCAGTTTTTTCTGGCCCGGAGGGGGCAGGGTTTCGATATAGCCACTGACATAACGGGCCGGAAAGCCCATGGAACGCAGGCAGCCAATAGCAAGGTGCGCAAAATCCTGACAAACACCACGGCGATGTTCCATCACTTCCGACAGGGGTGTCGCCACCGAGCTGAAACCCGGATCGTAGGTAAAATCCTTGTAAATCCGGGTGGTTAACGCTCTGACCGCTGACAACAGAGGGCGATCCCGATTGAAGAATCCCTTGGCATAATCCCGAAGCTCCGGGGCCACTCCCACCATGGGGGAATCCAGGGTGAATTCCCGTGCCAGCAGGGTTATTTCGCTTTGCCCTTCCTGCAGTAATTTGCGGGCCTGTTCGCAGGTGATTCCGAAGTCCAGATCCAGGGTTGGCCGGGCTTCCTTGACTTCCACCTGACTGACCGCCGTCACTTCCAGCTCGCGGTGGGCTTTTTCCACGGAAAAATAAAAACTCTGATTACCAAAATAATCAAAGCGTCGCTGGGAGTGGGACGGCTGGGGATTCACTGTCAGTGACACATTAATGCAACGCTGGTGATTGGTATCCCGCGGCAGCAGATACACCAGGTTATGGCACTGATTCACCTTGTCGGCGTACTTGTAGGTGGTGGTATGCCGTATCTGGTATTTGATCATTACAGTTCCCACCCGGATTTGGTCAGCGGCTGCGGGCCCTCGGCATGATCAAAGAAACGGTCCGAGAGTTCGTTGGTGCCTTTCACCAGCAACCGCTGCACCCGAACCAGCAGCTGATCCAGGGTTTCGCGAATGCCGGCCCCGTCTTTCGGGGCGGTCAGTTCTTTCAGCATCGACAGCTGAAGGGACGTCTTGGCTTCCAGCACGGCGCGCTCTTCCTGCAGCAGGCGTATGTCTGCCTTGCGTTTCGGCAGGGCCCGCAGATGCTCTTCCAGACGGCACAACTGATACAGCAGGGAGCGGGGGTTGCTCTCGTCCATCATCACCAGGTCCAGGGTGTTTTCCACTTTCATATCTGTGCGGTAACGGCGGCGATAGGTGATCAGTGCTTCCACACTGAACAGCACCGACTCCAGCAGTATCATTTCATCGTTATCGGTCAGTACCGGTACCGCTGTGGCCCGCAGCAGGGAAATGGTTTGCAGTGCCCGCTCAAAACGACGGCCCATTTCCAGAAAGCGCCAGCCCATGCCCCGGATCATGCTTTCCTGACACAATCCGGACAGCGCCAGCAGGGCGGTTACCAGCGGATCCAGGGCTTCTTCCGGCGCGGAGTTGATCTGGTTGGGGAAGTTTTTCTTCAGGGCTTCCAGTTCATCGCGGATATCGTTGATGACCCGCTGGGTATCTGCCGAGAGCAGTTCCTTGACCTCTTCCGCAGAGCCCAGCATGGCTACCAGACTGGAAGCCACACCACCAATGCGTTTTTCTTCCACCACCACTGACAGAAGCTCTGCTTCCGGGTGGGTGAACAGTTTGGGGTCTTCCACCGTAAAGCCCGGGTAGGTATTGGTCAGGTGGGTGACACTGCGCAGCAGGGTCTGGGTTGCCACGGTGGACAGATATTCGAAGCCGTTGAGCCTTACAAAGACTGAACGCAGCAGGCGCAGTGCCGCTTCGGCCCGCTCCGCGTAGCGGCCCATCCAGAACAGGTTTTCCACCACACGGCTGGGCAGATCGGCACTGTGGTCGCTGTTTTCCGACGGTGCGGTGGCGGACTCCGTGTACAGGGAAATCTGTTTTTCCGGCTCCGACGCAATCACCCAGGTATCTTTGCTCTTTGATCCCTTCTGATTGGTGAGAATGGTGGTTTCCGCCTTGCCACCGATACGGGTGAGACCGCCGGGCATGACGCAGTAGGAGCTTTCCCCGGCCACGGAAAAGCTGCGCAGAATTGCCGGCCGGGATTCCATGGTTTTGCGGTACCAGGACGGTGTCTGGGAAGGGCGCACATAACGCTGGCCCACGTACAGGTGGGGGTTTTCGGCAATGGTTTTTTTCAGTTCCAGTTGCGCGTTTTCATCCAGCTCCCGAGCCAGAACGCTGAAGGCGCCGGGTTTGCGGTATACGGGTTTGATCACCATGTCATCGAAGTGATCCAGCACGTACTGGTGATCGTTCTGGTCAGCGCACCAGTAGGTTTTCACCGACGGCATGCGGGGCTCCCGCCCCAGGAAAAAGCGGCCGATATCCGGCAGGAATTTGAGCAGGGCGGGGTTTTCCAGCACTCCGGAACCCAGCGGATTGGCCACCACCACCCGGCCTGCGCGCACCACTTCCAGTAGTCCTGGAACCCCCAGGTGGGAATCCCCCCGGAGTTCTACCGGATCGCAGTAAATGTCATCCACCCGGCGCAGTATCACATCCACTTTTCGCAGCCCCTGGAGGGACTTCATCCAGACATAGCCATTGCGTACCGTCAGGTCACTGCCCTGCACCAGGTTAAAACCCAGGTAGTTGGCCAGATAGGCGTGTTCAAAATAGGTTTCGTTGTAGGCGCCCGGGGTGAGCACCACGATCCGGGGCACCTTGCTGCCAAGGCTGAGACCCGCCAGTTTGTGGCGCAGGGAGCGGAAAAACAGCGCCAGCCGATGGACGTGGCTGTCCCGGAACAGGCTGGGGAAAATTCGCGACATGACGGTGCGGTTTTCCAGGGCATAGCCGGCGCCGCTGGGAGCCTGTGTGCGATCACTGATCACACACATTTCGCCATCGGCATTGCGCACCATATCCACTGCATGGAGTATCAGCTGGTGTTCCCCGGGAAGCCCGGCATCATGACAGGGGCGCAGAAAGCCCTTGTGGGAAAAAATCAGCTCCGGCGGTACCAGACCATATTTGATGATCTCGCGACGGCCGTAGATATCCTTTAACAGCAGATTCAGCAGTTCCGAGCGCTCCAGCAGGCCCGATTCAATGGTTCCCCACTCCTCGCTGGTAAGCACGTGGGGAATGGGGTCCAGATACCAGGCCCGGCTGCGGGCAAGGTCTTTCTGGTAGACGTTATAGGTGGCGCCATCATCCCGCAGAATGCGCTGGGCCTTGCTATGGCGCTCATCAATGCCCTGCGGACCCAGCTGGTTCAGGCTTTCGAACAGATACTGCCAGTGATCGCGGATGGAGCCATCCGCGCCATAGACTTCATCGAACCCTTCTGCCATGGCCTGATAGGCCAGCGGCAGTTGTGCGGGTGTTGTTTCGGAACTGGATTGTTGCATAGGTTGATCTGTCCGCGCTCAATTCTCGGGCGACCCGTTATGAGCCGTTACTGCCCCCTATTATGGGGGATATTGGTCAGATGTCATATCACCTTACGTCGCAAATCCAGGGTGTGCGGGTACTCACCAGCCGGTTCTTCCGGAGGCGGCGCCATGGGCCTTGGAGGCTGCTGGTTAGGAAAAAATTCCCTGATGGCATCATTGAAGGGTCGGGGCGTGATCGTGCCCTGGGTATGTCCGTGATCCCAGAAACGATTCACGCGGCGGGATTCTGCCTCAAATGCGTTAACAGGGAAAGTGTCATAACTGCGGCCACCGGGGTGGGATACATGGTAGGTACAGCCTCCGATAGAACGGCCGTTCCAGGTATCAATCAGATCAAACACCAGCGGCACATGCAGGCCAATGGTGGGGTGCAGCGCAGAAGGCGGCTGCCAGGCCCGGTAACGGACTCCCGCCACATACTCTTCATGGCGGCCGGTGGGCAGAAGCGGCACCCGGCGACTATTACAGGCCAGCACATAGCGATCGGTATTGATGCCTTTCACCTTCACCTGCAGTCGCTCCACTGATGAATCCACAAAGCGGGCAGTGCCCTGACTGGTGATTTCCTCACCCAGCACATGCCAGGGCTCAATGGCCCAGCGCAGCTCGATTTCAATATCATCCAGCTGGATACGGCCGTAATGGGGGAAACGGAATTCCTCAAAGGGCAACAGCCACTCCTGCTGGAAGGGGATTCCGTGCTGCTGCAGATCCTCTACCACATCTTTCACGTCCTGCCATACGTAGTGGGGCAGCATGAACCGGTCATGGAGGTTGGTGCCCCAGCGCACCAGTTTCTGCTCGTAGGGTTTTTCCCAGAACCGGGCCACCAGGGCCCGGATCAGCAGCACCTGCACCAGGGCCATCCGGGAGTGTGGCGGCATCTCGAAGCCGCGAAACTCCAGCAGGCCCTGGCGGCCGCTGGCACTGCCCGGCGAGTAGAGCTTGTCGATACAGAACTCGGAGCGGTGAGTGTTACCGGTAATATCAATCAGCAGATTGCGCATCAGCCGGTCCACCATCCAGGGCTGGGGCACTTCGCCCTTGGGCATCTGCTGAAAGGCAATTTCCAGCTCGTAGAGCATCTCGTCGCGGCCCTCATCCACCCGCGGAGCCTGGCTGGTGGGGCCGATAAACATGCCGGAAAACAGGTAAGACAGCCCCGGATGATGCTGCCAGTAGGTGACCAGACTGCGCAGCAGGTCAGGCCGCCGCAGGAAGGGACTGTCACTGGGAGTGGCACCACCCAGAGTGACATGGTTACCACCGCCGGTACCCGTGTGGCGGCCATCCAGCATGAATTTCTCGGTACCCAGACGACACTGATAGGCTTCGTCGTACAGGGTTTGGGTGTTGGTCACCAGCTCCTGCCAGGATCTGGCGGGATGAATGTTCACCTCGATAACCCCCGGGTCCGGCGTTACCAGCAGGCTGCAGAGGCGCGGATCGCGGGGAGGCTCATAGCCCTCCAGCACCACCGGCATCTTGAGTTCCGCCGCGGTCAGTTCAATGGCATGGATAAGGGCCACGAAATGTTCCAGGTAATGAATCGGCGGCAGAAACACGTGCAGCCGGCCGTTGCGGGCTTCCACGCAAAGGGCGGTACGGATCACGGAGCCGGGGGATTCCTCCTGAGCGTCGGCTTCATCCATGTGCTGCAGCTGTTCGTGCTGCACCTGCTCCCCCTCAGGCAATACCTGCCGGTACAGACTGGCCACCTCACCCAATTGTTCCGGCGTGTCGAAGGGGTCCCGCTCGGCCTGGAACTCTTGCCGCTTCTGCTTTTCCGATACCCAGGGCAGGGAATCCAGCGGCAGGCGCAAACCCACCGGGGAGTCGCCGGGAATCAGCAGGATGCGGTCATTGCGCATGGGCCATTCACTGGTACACCACTGATCTTTTAGGCTATCCCACCCCAGCGGCAGCACATAGCCTGAGGGCTCATCCAGCCCCTGCTTGAGCACCCGCGCGATCCGGCGGCGTTCCAGGCTGTCCTTGAGGTTGGCCTTGAGGGGGTCCAGGTTGTTAGGAAGACTCTGCTCCTTCCACAGGTAGTAGAGGGTATCTTCGTACAGAGGCTGGGCAAACTTCGGATTCAGCGCCAGCTGGCGGGAGAGCTGGCGGATAAATACCTTCGCATCTTCATTGTCAAAGCCGTAATGCTTATCCACCCGGGCCAGCAGAGCGTGGTCCTGCCACAGTGCCTGCCCGTCCTTGCGCCAGAAACAGCCCAGGGCCCAGCGGGGCAGTTCTTCACCAGGATACCACTTGCCCTGGCCATAATGCACAATGCCATTGGGGCCGAAACGGTCCCGCAGGCGCAGTAGCAGATCCTTGGCCAGCTTGAGTTTCTGCTCACCCAGGGCCGCCGTGGTCCATTGTGGTGAATCCATATCGTCAATGGATACAAAGGTGGGCTCGCCCCCCAGGGTAAGGCGCACATCATTGCGCTCCAGGGTTTGGTCCACCGCCTCACCCAGGGCCATAATGGTTTGCCACTGTTCTTCCGTATAAGGCTTGGTTACCCGCGGATCTTCATGGATACGGAAAACTTCGTTGGCGTAATCAAAGGTGACTTCGCATTTGTCCGTTGATCCGGTAATGGGTGCGGCAGACACCGGATCCGGGGTGCAGGCCAGCGGTATATGGCCTTCGCCCGCCAGCAGCCCGGAGGTGGGGTCCAGACCGATCCAGCCGGCTCCGGGCACATAAACCTCACACCAGGCGTGCAGATCCGTGAAGTCTGCTTCCGGTCCGCTGGGGCCATCCAGCGCTTTCACATCTGATGTGAGCTGTACCAGGTACCCGGACGTAAAGCGGGCCGCCAGGCCAAAATGCCGCATGATCTGAATCAGCAGCCAGGCGGTATCCCGGCAGGAACCCTTGCCCAATTGCAGGGTTTCTTCGCAGGTCTGCACCCCTGGCTCCATGCGAATACCGTAAGCGATATCCTGCTGCAGTTTCTGGTTCACATACACCAGAAAATCCACCGTGCCTTCCGGCGGGTTTTCAACACTCGCCAGCCACTCTTTCAGCAGCGGCCCGGGGGTGATTTTTTCCAGGTAGGGCTTCAGTTCCTTGGCAGACTGTTCATCGTATTCAAACGGGAATTTCCCGGCAGCTTCATCCACAAAAAAATCGAACGGATTGATGACGGTCATGTCGGCAATCACTTCGACTTCAAAGGTGAGACGCGTTACTTTTTCAGGAAAAACCAGTCGCGCCTGATAGTTACCGAAAGGATCCTGTTGCCAGTTGATAAAGTGCTCTTCCGGTTTGACCTTTAATGAGTAGCCATGAATTTTAGTACGGCAATGGGGCGCTGGCCTCAATCGCAATACGTGAGGATAGACTTTGACGGGGCGATCAAACTGATAGTCCGTCAGATGACGAAGGGCCACTCGGATTGTCATAAACTTGTCTCAAATATCTTGACGATAGAAATTTCAGGAATGGTTCGGAAACCAGGCCTTGGCGTAATGCCAGTGCAACTCGGCAATCCCGATCTGGGCATCGTTCAGATAATCACGAAACGCCTGATCCACCTGGCTGTAATCCTTCTTGGCCAGCACGCGTTTTTTGACTTTCGCTATCTGCTTGATGACGTTTTCGGGATTGGGAAAATGACTGACTGCATCCTGCATGTGCGTTAAACAAAAATTAAGGGA
The DNA here is from genome assembly GCA_033722575.1 of Ketobacteraceae bacterium. GTDB lineage: Bacteria > Pseudomonadota > Gammaproteobacteria > Pseudomonadales > Ketobacteraceae. The sequence continues at coordinate 17,153 of JAWVYU010000040.1, forward strand.
GCGGGGGTAGTATTCGTCTTCAATGAGAAACGCGATCACATCCTCGCCTTTCACTTTGGCACGCATGGCTTTCCGATAGGGCACATAGGCGCTCAGCGAGGAAAGGACATTACCCCACACCAGCTGCCGAAGGTTGGAGGCCGGATCGGTATCGCCAGAACCGATAATGGCGGCTGCACCGGCATCGAGAATCCGGGTCGTCATGTCGGCCCGCTCCAGGTTGCGTCCCACGCGGAGAAACTGCCAGCCCGCCGCCTGGCTCATCGTGCCACTCAGCATGCCGTTAATCTGCTGGCTGCCCTGAACAATCGCATCCAGAAATTCATGGCGCTTGCTGCGGTTCAGTGCCTTGTTCACGTTTTCCTTAACAAACAGATTCAGCTCATTGATCTGCTCCCAGGTTTCTACGGGGACTTCATCCCGGGAGGTGCGGATATTTTCACGCACCGCAGACAGGGAACGGATCATGGAGTTGGGATTGTTCACATCTGCCAGCAGAAACTTGACCACGTTACGTTCGTTCTGGTTCTTGTAGCGTTTATCGAATACCTGGGTGGAACTGTTCAGCTCCACCAGATTGTACCAACCGATATTCACGCCATCCGGCAGGTCCAGAATCAGGTTGGTATAGACCTTTACCAGACGTGCGGTATTTTCCATCCGCTCCAGGTAACGGGCCGCCCAATATAATCTTTCAGCAACGGTAGACAGCATCAGGATTTGCCCTCCGTATCAATGATCCAGGTATCCTTACTGCCGCCACCCTGCGAGGAATTAACCACCAGAGAGCCCTTGCGCATGGCCACCCGCGTCAGACCGCCGGTGGTGACATAGGAATCATTCCCCTGCAGAATGAACGGGCGTAAATCCAGGTGCCGTGGCTCCACCTTGCCGTCAGCCACCAGGGTCGGTGCTGTGGACAGGCTCAGGGTAGGCTGGGCAATATAATTGCGGGGATTCTTTTCAATGAGCTCCGCAAACATGGCCCGGTCCTTTTTGGTGGAGTGCGGGCCCACCAGCATGCCGTAACCTCCGGATTCATTGGCGGGCTTTACCACCAGCTTGTCCAGGTTAGCCAGCACGTATTTGCGTTCTTTTTCATCCTCGCAGAGATAGGTTTCCACGTTGGGAAGAATCGGGTCTTCACCCAGGTAGTATTTGATGATTTCAGGTACGTAGGCATAGACCACCTTGTCGTCGGCTACACCGGCACCCGGCGCGTTTGCCAGGGCCACCTTGCCTTTTTTCCAGGCCCGCATCAGCCCCGGCACACCCAGCATGGAATCCTTGTTGAAGACTTCCGGATCCAGGAACAGATCGTCGATACGGCGATAAATCACATCCACTCTTTCCAGGCCGGCGATAGTTTTCATATACACGCAGTCATCGTCACCCACCACCAGATCCCGGCCTTCCACCAACTCTGCACCCATCTGCAGCGCCAGATAGGCGTGCTCGAAATAGGCCGAGTTGTAGATTCCCGGAGTCAGTACCACAATCTCCGGGTGTTTTACTTTGCGCGGCGCCAGAGATTCCAGCGTATCAAAGAGTTTGGCGGGGTATTCATCAATGGGCAGAATCCGGTCGTTCTCAAAAAATTCCGGTAGCACCCGCTTGGTGATCTCACGGTTCTCCAGCATGTAGGAAACACCGGAGGGCACCCTCAGGTTGTCTTCCAGTACATAGAACTCGCCGTCTTTATCCCTTACCAGATCCGTACCACAAACGTGGGCCCACACACCCAGCGGCGGTGAAACACCCACACATTCCTTTCGGAAGTTTTTGGAATCGGCAATGATATGTTTCGGCACCACCCCGTCCTTGAGAATCTTCTGATCGTGATAGAGATCATCAATAAAAAGGTTCAGTGCCTTCAGGCGCTGCTTCAGACCCCGGGCCGTTTTATCCCACTGCCTGGCAGAAATAATGCGCGGAATCAGATCAAACGGCCAGGCTCGATCAATGTTACCTTCGTCGGTGTACACCGTGAAGGTGATCCCCATTTGCTGAATAGTAACTTCCACTGTCTGCCGCCTGGCTTCCAGCTCTTCCGGTGTGAGCGACGCCAGATAGTTAACAAGGCGCCTTGCCGGTGCACGTGAATTCCCTGAACTGCTGATCAGTTCATCATAATGTTCATTGCAGGAATAGTTTTTCCAGTCGATACCCATAGTACTCGTCTCACTGCCCGCCAGGGCAGAGGTTATAGTCATTGGTTATGTTTGCTTTGCCAGCGTTTTCCTGATCTTACGGGCGATGGTGCCGTAAAATCTACAATTATTATGCCACTGCAGATGAATACCTGCTGAAGACCACACCAAGATCAATTTTTATTCGATTTAAGGCGACCCATGACTGCCAGCGGGTTTCATAACAGACTACACACACTTTAGCTCAAAAGTTCTGCCCTTACATGCAGCATCAACATGCACCAATGCGGCGCATACAGCGCTATAACTTTTTACTATGAATTAACAGTGATCCGGCATAACAGCGATGGAAAAATCTTCATATAAAAGGTGCGGGCTTTACAGCGGTACCACCATCCAGCGTAACGATATTTCCGGTTATGTAGGAAGAGGCGGGTGCACAAAGAAACACCGCCAGACCCTCCATGTCCCTTGGCTCACCGAGTCGCCCCAGTGGCACTGCGGCTGCCTGCTGTTTGGCCAGTTCATCATGCTTCATAATGAATTTGGTCATGCGGCTGGGGAATACTCCCGGTGCAATAGCATTTACATTGATATGACGCTCAGCCAGTTCATTGGCCAGCATTCGCGTGAGATGATTCAGGGCTGCCTTCGAAGGCCCGTAGGCATAGGCCTGCATGCTGCCGGTAAGCTGCCCGGCCACTGAGGTGGTGTTGATTATCCGGGCAGGATCCGCTGCGGTACCGGCAGCACTCAACAGAGGCAGCATTTTTTTGGTCATGGTGAAAGCGGATTTGACATTCAGGTTAAGGATCCTGTCCCAGGCTTCATCCGGATATTCTTCCAGTGGTGCGCCCCAGGTAACGCCCGCATTATTCACGAGGATGTGCATGGCGGATTCTTTTTCGCAGAGTTTGTTCACCAGGGTCTGACAGCCTGCTTCCGTGGACAGATCAGCGGGTATTCCAATACAGGTGCCGTGGGCAGAGAGTGTTTGTGCGGTTTCTTCACAGGCCTCGGCTTTTCGGGATGCCACGTAAACTTTAGCACCATGTTTGATCAGCCCCTCAGCGATCATATAGCCGATACCGCTGGTTCCCCCCGTCACCAGGGCGGTTTTGCCCCGTAACGAAAAAATATCGCTCATGTTTCCCCCTGTTATTAACAAGTAACGCCTTTATGGTTTGCCGGATTTCCTACAGATTGCACCAGCGATCCTGACTGATGCCAAACTGGCAGGGTTTCCGTTCTTCTTTGATCACGTATTTAATGTCAAGAAAGCGCAGCTCCGCATTGGGGTAGACCTTGCCGTAAACCGTCAGGCGACAGGCATCCCTGACAGGCTCAAGATTGCTGTGCAGTTTTTCAATATCCTTCAGCACAGCGTCGGTCTGAGCTCGCAACTCATCCACCGTATTTTTTGCCTTGCGCATTTTTTCGATGAGTTCCGGCGACGGTTTCATTTTTTTCAGACTCAGAATAGCGTCCACCAGGCCGTTAATGGTTTCCAGCTTTTTGTCCAGCTCTTCCTGACGTGCGCTGATTTCTTCCTGTATTGGCCGGGCGTTAAGGTCAAAATCCAAAACCGTCGACGTCCCCGCCACTGATCCAAAGGCACCGATATATGCCGCAACCCCCACATTGGCTACGCCGCCTACCATTTTTGCCTTGCGTTTTACCTCGCTGCCCACATGCAGTTCCTGACACCCAAGCACCCGGCAATGGAGCAACTGAACCCCCATTTCCACTTTGTTGGCTGCCTCGATAAACGCATGCTGGGCGTAGCGCGCAATCACGTTATGGCCCTGGACAAGACAGGCATCTTCCTCTGTGTATCCGTCGGGATCCTTGGTGGCATTGGCCTTGCCGATAATGCCCTGTTTGATGATCACATCCCCCTGGGCCGTGATCCTGGCATTTTCTACAAAACCGTTGACGTAAACATCGGCGGTGGCTTGCACGTGCATGCCGTTCTTCACATCACCCTTGATCATGACGCTGCCATCGTAATCCACATTGCCGGTGTGCAGATCCACATCACCCACCACCAGCACTTCGCTCACCCGCATGCCGCGCTTCATTTTCAACGGCACGCCATGTCGCTGGGAAATGAGCAGGTGCACGTCATCGGGCGATATCTCGGTGCCCTCGCCCACATCAAAGGGTTCGTCCTTGAGCGCCTGGGACAGGATTACCTTGCCCAGTACATCAGACCCATTGTCCCCCGGCCGCGAAGGGATGCGCCGGACCAGCGGCTGCCCAATATCCA
>JAWVYU010000041.1:0-21543 GCA_033722575.1 Ketobacteraceae bacterium
CGTGCAGGTGATTGAGACCACAGACCGGGCCGCGGTAGGCGAGCTGATTACCATGCCGGAGTATGTGGATGTGATCGTGCCAAGGGGTGGCAAGGGGCTGATTGAGCGCATCAGTAACGACGCCAAAGTACCGGTCATCAAACATCTGGATGGCATCTGCCACGTGTATATCGATGACGATGCCGACCCGGAGAAAGCCATCAGTATCGCGGTGAATGCCAAAACCCAGCGTTACGGCACCTGCAATACCATGGAAACCCTGCTGATCGCAGACAGTATTGCCGACCACGTGTTGCCTGCCCTGGTAGAGCAATATAACAGCAAGGGAGTGGAACTGCGGGGCTGTGAAAAAACCTGCGCCAAGGTGACCTCGGCAATCCCCGCTACGGAAGAAGATTGGAGTACAGAATATCTGGCACCGGTGCTCTCGGTAAAAATCGTCGCCGGTATTGACGAGGCCATTGCGCATATCACCCGCTACAGTTCGGCTCACACGGAAGCTATCATCACCGAGAATTACACGATGGCACGGCGGTTTCTGCGGGAAGTGGATTCCAGCTCCGTGATGGTCAATGCCTCCACTCGCTTTGCCGACGGCTTTGAATACGGGCTCGGCGCGGAAATCGGTATTTCCACGGACAAACTCCACGCCCGTGGTCCTGTAGGACTGGAAGGCCTCACTACGCAAAAATTTATAGTGTTTGGCGATGGCCAGATCCGCACCTGAGCCGGACACCCGGGGTGTCGGGATACTTGGCGGCACCTTTGATCCCATTCATATCGGCCATCTGCGGCTGGGCTGGGAAGCGCGAGTGCAGCTGGATCTGGAGCAGATCCGCTTTATTCCCTGCCATATTCCACCCCATCGGGACCGGCCCAGCAGCCACAGCCAGGACCGGCTTGCCATGGCCCGCCTGGCTTGCGAACCGGTGCCGGGGTTCAGGGTGGATGACTGGGAAATCAATCGCAATGAGCCCTCTTATTCAGTGGAAACCCTGACCCACATCCGGCGCCAGACCGGCCCGGATACACCCATCGTGTTCATCATGGGTATGGATGCGTTCTGTCAGTTTTCCCACTGGCATGAATGGCAACAGGTGCTCAATCTGGCGCATTTATGGGTAGCCCACCGGCCCGGCAGCTCCGTGCCCGGCAATGATTCCGACGAGTTCGAGCTGCTGCAGGCGCTGCATGTGGAAACGCCCACGGACCTGTTGAAAGAGCCCGCGGGCTCCATTCATGTCTATAACACCACGGCACTGGATATTTCGGCAACCCAGCTGCGACGGGATATTGAACGGGGCCTGGATCCGAGATTTCTGGTGCCTGACTGTGTTTGGCAATACATTCACGCCCATAAACTCTACAATGTAAACAATTCACCTGAAGCAATGCCGGATTCCTAACCTTTAAACGCGGAGATAGAAAAGATTGCCCATGGCGCTGACACCCGAAAATATCAAAGACCTTGCCATTAATGCGCTGGAAGAAATGAAAGCCAAGGAGGTGGTCTGCCTTGATGTGAAACCGCTCACCAGCATGGCTGATTACATGATTGTGTGCTCCGGCACCTCCAGCCGCCACGTAAAGTCGATCGCCAATCAGGTGGTGGAGGACAGCAAAAAAGCCGGCCACCTGCCCAATGGTATCGAAGGGGAAAACGGCTCGGAATGGGTGCTGGTAGACCTGTCCGACGTCATCGTGCATATCATGCTGCCCGACACGCGCAAATTCTATGATCTGGAAAAACTGTGGAGCATGTCTCCCGGTGCCAGTGACCAGGCCTGATTCCCGCAATGCGCATTCGCCTGATCGCAGTCGGTACCAAAATGCCGGGCTGGGTAACCTCCGGTTTTGACGAGTACAGCAAACGGCTGACCCAGGACATCCAGCTGGAGCTGGTGGAAATCCCCGCCGGGAAACGCGGCAAAAACGCCGACGTAAACCGCATTCTGCAGAAGGAAGGCGAACTGATTCTCAATTCACTGCAACCGCAGGAACATACCATTGCCCTGGATGTCAAAGGCAAGCGCTTTACCACGGAAAAACTGTCGGAGCGCCTCAACGAACTGATGCACCAGGGGCAGCCGCTGGCATTACTGGTGGGGGGGCCTGAAGGGCTGGCACCGGAATGCCGGCAGCGGGCCAGTGAAAAATGGTCGCTCTCGGACCTGACCCTGCCCCACCCCCTGGTCAGAATCGTCATCGCAGAGCAACTGTATCGGGCCTGGTCGCTCCTGAAGGGTCACCCCTACCACCGGTAACTATGGCAAAACCAGCAACACTGAAAGATCACTATCGCGAAGCCAGGGTGTTTAACAAGCGCGCCTTGCTGGCCTTTGCCGTGGTACTCCTGGTGACCTGCGTGCTGATCGGGCGCATGGTGTATCTGCAGGTGCTGCAATACGATACCTATGTGACCCAGTCGGACCAGAACCGGATCAGCGTGGAGCCGGTGGCGCCCACCCGCGGCTTGATTTTTGATCGCAATGGCACCCTGCTGGCGGATAATCAGCCCACCTATTCTGTCAGCATTCTCAAGGAACGTACTCCGGATATTGATGCCACCATCGAACGTATTGCGCAAATCATACCCATAGGGGAATCCGACCCCGAACGCTTCTATAAACGCCTGGAGCAGCGCCGCCGCCCTTTCACCCCCGTGGCCCTGCGTTACCGGCTCAGTGAAGAGGAAATCGCCAAAATCGCAGTCCATCAGCACCAACTGCCCGGCGTGGAAATCGAAGCCAATCTGGTGCGCAATTACCCCTATGGCCAGCTGCTTGCCCATACCATCGGCTATGTGGGGCGGATCAACGAGCAGGAACTGAAATCCGTCGACGCCAATAACTACAGCGCCACCGAACATATCGGAAAAACTGCCATAGAGAAGTACTATGAAGATGCGTTGCACGGTATTGTGGGCTACCAGACCATCGAAACCGACGCCCGGGGCAGAATCACCAACATTCTGGAACGCAGTGACCCTACGCCAGGGCATAATCTGCACCTGTATCTGGACCTGAGAACCCAGAAAGCCGCCATAGATGCCCTGGGAGGCCGGCGTGGCGCGGTGGTGGCCATTGATCCCGACACCGGGGGCGTGCTGGCATTTGCCAGTATGCCGGCTTTCGATCCCAACCTGTTTGTTACCGGCATCGACTTCAAGACTTTCAATGCGCTGAACACCTCCCGCGCCCGGCCACTGTTCAACCGGGCCATTCAGGGCCAGTATCCCCCGGGCTCCACCATCAAGCCTATTGTGGGCCTGGGGGGTGTTGACGGCGGCCATACCACCTGGGAATACACCATCTATGATCCAGGCTGGTACAAACTGGAAAACGATTCCCGTTTTTACCGCGACTGGAAAAAATACGGCCACGGTATGGTGGATCTGGAAAAAGCCATCATGCGTTCCTGCGATACCTATTTTTACGAGCTGGCCTTTAATATGGGCATAGACCGGATTCATGATTTCATGGAACCCTTCGGCTTCGGCAAGAAAACCGGCCTGGATATCGTGAGCGAACGGCCCGGCCTGTTACCCTCGCGCTTCTGGAAGCGGGCGGTAAAAAGCCAGCCCTGGTTTCCGGGAGAGACCCTGATCACGGGAATCGGCCAGGGTTACATGCTGGCCACTCCGTTACAGCTGGCCGTTTCCACCGCCATATTGGCCACCCGCGGAAAAGTCGTGCACCCCAAAATGGTTCAGTACATCGACAAGGGCGGCCTGAAAGTGCCTGCCAATCTGAACGAAGCGGAAGAACGCATCGTAATTGCCGACGAATCGAACTGGGAAAAAATCATTGAATCCATGCGCAAGGTGGTTCATCACCCCCGCGGCACCGCGACACTGCTGGCGAAGGACCTGGAAGGTTATGATATTGCCGGCAAAACGGGCACCGCCCAGGTGCTGGGTATCGCTCAGGATGAGGAATACGACGAAGAAAAGATTTCCAAATGGCATCGCGACCATGCCCTGTTTGTGGGCTTTGCCCCCGTGCAGAATCCCAGGATAGCGGTGGCCGCCATTGTGGAGAACGGCGGCAGCGGTGGTTCTACCGCAGGCCCTGTTGTGCGCGCCGTCATGGATGCCTACCTTAACCGTCATAAACCCCCAAAATTACCGGAGCTGGCCCAGGACGAAAACGGGGAGCCAACAGAATGAGCAAACGGGATTATATGCACCAGCTGCCCTCCCATGGCAGCCCGGTAACACAAAGGCTCAACCTGATGCAGGCAGTGCATCTGGACCCACCATTGCTTGGGGGGCTGGTGCTGCTGATCAGCGGGGGCCTGTTCGTGCTTTACAGTGCCAGCGGCGAAAATATCGATATGGTCTGGCGCCAGGGCACCCGTTTTATCTTTGGCCTGATTGTCATGATGGTCATGGCGCAGATACCACCCCAGAGTTACAAACGCTGGAGCCCCTGGCTGTTCGGCATCGGGGTACTGCTGCTGATTGCGGTACTGGTAACCGGCACCCAGGCAAAAGGGGCCCAGCGCTGGCTGGCCATACCTGTGGTGGGGGGCCGCTTTCAGCCATCGGAAGTCATGAAACTGATTGTGCCCATGATGATTGCCTGGTATCTGGCAGAGAGAGCCTTGCCGCCCGGCTCCAAACCCTCCCTGGCGGCCGCCGTTCTGATTATGATCCCGACCCTGCTGATTGCCCGGCAGCCTGACCTGGGCACGTCCCTGCTGATTGCCAGTTCCGGGCTCATTGCCCTGTTCCTGTCCGGGCTGAGCTGGCGGGTGATTGGATCACTGGCAATATTGTCGGTGCCGGCAGGCGGCGGACTGTGGTTTCTTATGCATGAATACCAGCGCCAGCGGGTGCTCACCTTTCTCAACCCGGAACGGGACCCGTGGGGCGCCGGCTGGAATATTATCCAGTCGAAAACCGCCATCGGCTCCGGTGGCATTGAAGGTAAAGGCTGGCTCAACGGCACCCAGGCCCACCTGGATTTTCTGCCGGAAAGCCACACGGACTTTATTATCGCGGTACTGGCAGAAGAGTTCGGACTGGTGGGCGTCTGTGCGCTCCTGCTGGTGTATCTGGCGGTCATCGGCCGGGGCATCTTTATCAGTATGAATGCCCAGGATACCTATTCCCGGTTACTCGCCGGCAGTATCACGCTGACATTTTTTGTGTATGTGTTCGTAAATATCGGCATGGTCAGCGGCCTGCTTCCGGTGGTGGGCGTGCCGTTACCCATGGTCAGTTATGGCGGTACATCGGTGGTTTCCCTGCTGGCAGGCTTTGGCATTCTCATGTCGATACATACGCACCGGCGTCTGGTTTCGCGATAAAAAAAGATAAAACAGGTTTTGTAGAATTTTATCTCTGCCAGATGCCTTAATTGGTATAAACTTGACCATATTGAACAAAGACTTTTTATTACCGTATATCTGAAATACTGCAGCGAATTAAATCTATGTTGTCTCCCCTGGTCCGTGTCTGTCAGGCACTCCGCTTCTCCAAAGGCTTTTCGTTATCATTACTGACTGCGCTTCTGCTGACATCAGCCACAGCGAGCCGTGCGGAAAGCTATCTTCAACATCCCGAATTCAGAAAGTTTCTCCAGGAGATCACCAGCGAAAACATTTACCCTGAAGAGGCGCTGATCAAGCTGATGGCGTCGGCCGAACGCAAGGAAAGCATTCTGGAAGCCATTGCCCGTCCGGCAGAGAAAACCCTGACCTGGGCGCAGTACCAGAAAATATTTCTCAGCAGCGAACGTATCGACCAGGGTGTGGCTTTCTATAAAAAACATCAGCCAACGTTTGCCAGAGCGGCACAGGAAACCGGTGTTCCCGAGGAAATGATCCTGGCCATTCTCGGCGTGGAAACCCGCTACGGTGCCCACCGTGGCGGGTACCGGGTACTGGATGCCCTGGCGACGCTGGGGTTCGACTACCCCCCGCGCGCGAGCTTTTTCCGCAAACAGCTGAAAGAGTTCCTGCTGCTGGAAAAGGAAGCGGGTATTGATCTGAGCAATGCCAAAGGCTCTTATGCCGGAGCCATGGGCTATCCGCAATTTATTCCCAGCAGTTACCGCCATTATGCGGTGGACTTTGACGGTGACAGGAAAATTGATCTGATCGATAACCCCGTGGACGCCATAGGCAGCATCGCCAATTACTTCAAAGTTCACGGTTGGGTTCCCGGTGCTCCGGTTACCACACCGGCACGCATTCTTAAAGCCGATAGCGGCAGTCAGCTTGACGACCTGTTCAACCGCAACCTGAAACCGGACCACTCCGTAAAGGAACTGATGGGCCAAGGCCTGATCCCGGACATGCCCCTGGAGGAAGACGCCAGAGCCACGGCCATGCGCCTGGAAGGTAGTGACGGCGAGGAATACTGGATTGGGCTGCAAAACTTTTACGTGATTACCCGTTATAATCACAGCAGACTGTACGCAATGGCAGCTTACCAGCTGAGCCAGGCTCTCAAGGATAAACTGAAACTCTGATTTCCCCATGAACAGAAGCGCTTTGAATTCATTACAACTTGCTGTTACGGGCCTTGCACTGACGGCCCTGCTGACCCTGGGCGGATGCGCCCACCGTTCTCCCTTTGAGGAGAAAGACGGACCTCCAAAGCTGAAAAAAGATATCTCTGCGGTAAAAAATGCCGTACCCCGACCGGAGCCCAAAGCGCGCTATGGCAACCACTCTCCCTACGAAGTGTTTGGTAAAACCTACCATGTTATGGATTCCAGCAAGGGATATGTAGAGGAGGGAACTGCCTCCTGGTATGGCGAAAAATTCGCCGGACGCTTTACCTCCTCCATGGAACCCTACGATCCCTATGCCATGACGGCCGCCCACAAATCCCTGCCGTTACCTACCTATGTCCGGGTAACGAATCTGGAAAACGGGCGCTCTGTGATCGTCAGAGTCAATGATCGCGGCCCTTTCCATGGCACGCGCATTATTGATCTGTCTTACGCGGCCGCTATCAAACTCGGCTATGCCAACAAAGGCACGGCGCGGGTAAAAGTCGAAGCCATCGACCCTCACCGGCCAGCTACACCCAAGCCGGTAATGGCTGACATGCCACCTACGGCAGAGTCTACCGATGCCTCACTGCTGGCTTCAAACAGCGGAAGCGAACAGCTTTACCTGCAGGCGGGAGCATTCACGCAGCTCACCTCGGCACAACGACTGCAGGATCAGCTGCAGGTTCTGCTTAACGCCGACATCAGTATTAAAACCGAGCAATCTGAAAATATTGTCATTCATCGCGTTTTTGTCGGACCATTTCACAACGAACAAAGTGCCATTGCGGCACAATCAGTGATACGCGATACCGAACTTGCCAACCCATTACTTGTCAGAAGGTAATGAGCCCGGACCCGGGGATGTGGTAATATCAGTCGCTCGTTTTTAATTCACTGACATACAGAATCGCTATGACGCCCAAAAACGGACTTTCCCACACAGCATTTTTTTTCAAGAACTCATCCAAACCCATACTCTCTACTCTGATTAGCTTAATTTTTGTGATTGCCAGCGGCCTGGTTCATGCAGCGCCCCGCATGATTCCTTCGCCACCCACCCTGGCAGCAGATTCCTGGTTACTGATGGATGCCAACAGCGGACACATCATTGTTGAGCACAATGCAGACAAACGTCTGCCACCCGCCAGCCTCACAAAGATGATGACGACTTACATCGCATCAGAACAGATTGAGGAAGGCACTATCTCCATGGACGACGAGGTGCTGGTCAGTGAAAAAGCCTGGCGGAAAGGCGGCTCGAAAATGTACATAAAGGTTGGCACCCGCGTCAAACTGGAAGATCTGCTGCGGGGCGTGATCATTCAGTCAGGTAACGACGCCAGCATTGCCATCGCTGAGCACATTGCCGGCAGCGAAGAGGCCTTTGCCGATCTGATGAACCAGCAGGCACTCGCTCTCGGCATGGAAAACACCCACTACAAGAATGCCACCGGCTGGCCGGCACCGGACCATTACACCACGGCCCGGGATCTTGCCATTCTCGCCAGGGCCACCATCCAGGATCATCCTGATGACTACGCCATGTACGCGGAGAAAGAATTTACCTACAACGATATTCGTCAGCCCAACCGCAATAAACTGCTTTGGCGTGATCCCAGTGTGGACGGTATAAAAACCGGCCATACGGAAGAAGCCGGCTACTGCCTGGTGGCCTCTGCGGAGCGTGACGGCATGCGCCTGATCTCGGTGGTAATGGGTACCAACAGTGAAAATTCCCGGGCCAATGAAAGCATGAAACTGCTGACCTACGGGTTCCGTTTCTTCGATACCGTCAAAAGTTACGAGGCCAATGGCCAGCTGGTGGAACCCGAAATCTGGCTTGGCAAGACGGACACCATCCAACTCGGCGTGGGAGAGGACATCTGGATCACCATACCCCGGGGTGCGGAAAACGAGGTAAAAGCCCAGCTGGACTTCCCCAGCGAGCTGCGCGCACCCGTTGAAGCGGGCACCGAAGTTGGTACCGTCAAACTGGTGCTGGACGATAAAGTGCTCAAGGAAACACCGCTGGTGGCTCTGGAAACCGTGGAGGAAGCCGGCCTGTTCAAGCGGCTATGGCAACATATCCTGTTGTTTATTATGAGTTTTTTCAAATAAAAGCCCTGTAGCCAGATGCTGGCACTCTCCAGCATGACCTTCAGTCTTCGGAACGGAGCCCGCGCCAGCGGGCTCTGTCTTGAAATTCCGCTCCCCCTCCCCAACCTGTCAAAATAGCATTCCATTCAGTTCCCCGGCCGAATCGCGTAAAATCCGGCCCACACACCTGAATCAGACATCAGTAGCATTTTATGGCAGGCATAAATGAGGATCTGTGGGAATTTCCCATGGAGCACAACTTTAAAGTAATGGGCGCAGCCCACCATCCCCTGACAGATATCGTCATAGAGGTGGTGAAACGTCACGCCCCGGGTTTCGATCAAACCCGCGTATCTGTGAAATCCAGCCGCACCGGCAAATACAATTCCGTTACCGCCGTGGTCTGGATCGAGGACAAATCCCAGCTGGAAAACATCTACCGCGACCTGAGCGAGCGCGACGAAGTGTCGTGGACACTGTAACCGTCCGCTGTCTGGGCACTGTGGATTACCAGCCCACGTGGCAGGCCATGCAACGTTTTACGGACCGGCGCACCGGCACCACCGGGGATGAAATCTGGTTTCTGGAGCACCCGCCGGTGTTTACCCAGGGCCAGGCCGGCAAGGCAGAGCACCTGCTGGATCCCGGGGATATACCGGTCATCCAGGTAGATCGCGGCGGTCAGGTCACCTATCACGGTCCCGGACAGCTGGTGGGCTACCTGCTGGTGGACATCCGCCGCAAACAGATGGGAGCCCGGGATCTGGTATCCGCCATTGAACGGGCACTGGTGACCACCCTGGGAGCCCTGGGAATCGAGGCAGCGCCCCGCCCGGATGCCCCCGGCGTTTATACATCGGGAAGAAAAATTGCCTCCCTTGGCCTGCGCATCCGGAAAGGCTGCTCTTTCCATGGCCTGGCACTGAACATTGATATGGATCTGACCCCCTTCAGGCGCATTAACCCCTGCGGTCATGCGGGAATGGAAATGGCACAGGTCAGCGATTTCGTGAAATCTCCGACAATAACCTCGATCCGGCAACAACTGCTCACAGAGTTGCTGACGGAATTGAGGTATAATCACCACACGATCACCCACCAACCCTGGAAAGAGTAATGGCCGAACAGCCTGACGCAAACAACCTGCCCAAAGACAAGTCACCCGCAAAACGTCCCAAGGTAAAGCAGGGTGAGAAATTGCGTGGTGCCGAGAAGGTTGCCCGTATCCCCATCAAGGTGGTACCCACCGAAACCCTGCCCAAAAAACCCGACTGGATCCGGGTGCGAGTACCCGCCAGCGGCGAAGTCCAGCGGGTTAAAAAGCTGTTACGGGAGCAAAAGCTTCATACCGTCTGTGAAGAGGCATCCTGCCCCAACCTGCCGGAATGCTTTGGCGGTGGCACGGCCACTTTTATGATCATGGGGGACATCTGCACCCGTCGCTGCCCGTTCTGCGACGTAGCCCATGGCCGGCCCAATGCACTGGATGAAAACGAGCCACAGCATCTTGCTGATTCCGTGCGCGCCCTCAATCTGAATTACGTGGTGATCACCTCGGTGGACCGCGATGATCTGCGGGATGGCGGTGCCGCACATTTCGCCGCCTGTATCCGGGCGGTGCGTGCCGAAAGCCCCGACACTCGCATAGAGGTGTTGGTGCCGGATTTCCGGGGTCGCATGGACGTGGCGCTGGATATTTTTGCTGAAACCCCTGCAGACGTGTTTAACCACAACCTGGAAAATGTGCCCCGGCTGTACCGGGAAATACGTCCCGGCTCCGACTATCAGTGGTCGCTGGACCTTCTGAAAAAACACAAGGAGCGGCTCCCCCATATCGCCACCAAGTCCGGCCTGATGGTGGGGCTGGGTGAAACCAACGAAGAAATTTACCAGGTAATGGATGATCTTCGCGCCCACAACGTGGACATGGTCACCATTGGGCAATACCTGCAACCCAGCAAATCCCATTCCCCGGTGAAGCGCTTTGTCACCCCGGAGGAATTCGACGAGTTTGCCCGGTATGGAAAATCCCTGGGTTTTACCAACGTGGCCAGCGGCCCTCTGGTGCGGTCCTCATACCACGCCGATCTGCAGCACAAGGGCCAGGATGTCAACCACATCCACAAACAGTCTTTGCAAGGAAAAACAGACCGCTGATTTATGTTTGACTTTTCTTCAGCCGAGCTGACCGCTTGGCTGGTTGCCCACGAGCAATGGATTCTGGTGGGCATTGCCGCGACAGCGTTTCTGGAATCCCTGGCAATTGTCGGGGTGGTGGTGCCCGGCGTGGCCATGCTGTTTGGCGCCGCTGCTGCCGCCGGCAGCGCAGACTTTGATATGTTTCCCGTGCTAACGGCAGCCTTTATCGGTGCTGTACTGGGGGACGGCGTCAGCTTTTTTATCGGCCGTCACTACCATGAATTCATCAAGAAACTGCCACCATTCCGCAACAACCCCCAGTGGATCGACAAGGGTGAGCGTTTTTTTCAGCGCTATGGTCTGATCAGCGTGGTCATTGGTCGCTTCGTGGGCCCCATACGACCGGTTTTACCGCTGGTGGCAGGTATGCTGGAAATGGCCCCCAGCCGGTTTCTTACCATTAATATGATATCCGCTCTTGGCTGGGCACCGTTGTATATTTTGCCTGGTTACTTCGTAGGCAATGCCGCCGAAGAATCCACATTGACCACCCAACACATCCTGTTCGTGATCGTCAGTATCATAGGAGGCTGGCTGCTGGGGCAGATTCTGTGGGCGCTGAAAACCCGATGCATCAGACGCCGGCCTAAAATAATTGCCTCAGCCCTGCTCTTCACCATCAGTATTACCGGCATACTCCTCCTCTACAGCCAGACCGACAACCCCTGGTTACAACATCTCAACCAGCATACAGCCCACTTTTTCATGGAGCTGCGACACCACTATCTGGACCGGTTTTTTATCGGGCTGACGGAGCTGGGTTACTTCGTGCCCATGGCGATCTGGGGGATACTGGTGTTTATCGCTCTGGCATGGCAACGCCACTGGTACCTGGCAGGGCTTTGGGCAGCCACCACCATTACGGCCAATTTTTTAATCAAGGGCACCAAGCTGCTGTTCGAGGTGCCCCGCCCGCAACTCATTTACGAACCACTCCCCAGCTATGCGTTCCCCAGCGGGCATACCTGCATTGTGATCGTATTTTTCTTTCTGATCCTGACCTTCAGCACCCCCGCCCTCAGCTTTCGCTGGCAAAAACCCCTGGTGAGCGGCGCCGCCATCCTTGCAGGCCTGATGGCACTTTCCAGGCTTTACCTGGGTGTTCACTGGCTGAGCGATATTCTGGCAGGTCTGCTGCTGGCAATCACAATTTGCAGTGCCGTCGTTCTGGTGCTGCTTTACAAGCCCTTTGCAGCACCCAACCCCAAGCCCCTGATGCTGGCCTGTCTGGCTGCACTTGCTATCAATCTTATCGGGCTGGCAACTCAGTGGCCGTCTCTGGCAAAACGCTATCAACCGGTATTCAGTAACCAGATTGCCCCGGACAAGATTAGTAATCATACAAAGTAATTTTGTGAGATATGTCGGATTCGGGCACTAAACGCCTTATATAGTCTTTTCAGCGCAAGCCGTTTTCATTACCATGCCCTCACTCTCTCGGGTCAATAGTGCTCAAATTATCAACTGATCATAAAGTGGGCGCCATTGACCTGAGAGAGACCACTTCCTGTTAACTGACAGATCCCTTCAAGCCCGCCACGGCAGGGGCCTTACTGGTTTTTGAGCCAGCACTTCATCATAACGTGAACTGCAGCACGGATTTTATTTATAACCTTTCGTCGGGAAACCTCTGGTATTGGTTATAGCCACCGATTAAAATCCACGCCAGCGTAGAAACTCTCTTTTTCTTTCATAATAAAGAAACCAGGGCGGCAAATGCCTGTAGAAAGCCGAAGAATTACAACCGACAAACTTCATATCGGAATGTTTGTATCACGGGTAGATCGCCCGTGGTCCAGCACCCCCTTTCCGATTCAGGGCTTTCATATTGATTCCAGAGCGCAGCTGGAGCAGGTTCAGAGTCTTTGTGGCTGGGTTGAGATTGATATCCAGAAGTCCCGCCGCCTCAATCGCCTGCAAGCTGATCAGGAAATCAGCTTTATCAGCGATTACTACACCACCGCACCGGAAAGAAAGAACGGCCGGGAGCTCATCAACCTGCGCATCCGCCATATTCAGAACGATCACCCTTACCGTTCCACCACTCGCCTGAATAACGAAATCCGTTACGCGAAACGCCTGCACCGGCGCATTGAAGACCGTATCAGGCAGGTATTGCGTGGTTTGGCGGGTCAGGGAAAACTGCGCATGGACCAGTTGCGGTCCGCCTCCAACGACCTGGTGGACTCGGTGATTCGTCATCCGGATGCCTTTACCTACCTCAGCCGCATGGAAAGCCATCATCATAATGTGCTGAACTACTCCATTCGCGTTGCCACCTGGGCCGTGTTGTTCGGCAGGCACCTGGATATTTCCCGGGAGGTACTCAGTGATCTCGCGCTTTCCGCGCTGCTTTGCAAGATCGGTTACATTACGCTGCCCAGGGATATGTTTATCCGCAAAGGCACCCCCACGCCCCAGGAACTGGAGATGCTGAAAGTCTCATTGCTGAAGGGCGTAGAACTGTTGAAGAATTCCCCGGCCTTTACCAGCCGCATTGTGAAAATCGTGTCCTACCACCTGGAGCGTTACGACGGCTCCGGCTACCCTCGCGGCGTTTCCGGACGCAATATTCCTTTCCTTGCCCAGGTGGTAGGTATTGCCGATTATTACGAACAGATCACCAGTCATGACTTCAGCGACGAGCCCCTGGCGTCCACCGATGCGGTGCGGGAGCTTTTCCAGCAACGCAACCAGATGTTCGACAGCTACATCGTTGAAGAATTCATCCAGGCCATTGGCCTGTTCCCTACCGGCTCTGTGGTTCGCCTTACCGGTAACCGCAAAGCCATCGTAATTGAACAGAACCGGGACGCGCGCCTGAAACCAAAGGTGCTGGTGTTTCAGGATGATCGCAAGTGGTGGCAGATTTTCAAACCCAGGGTGATCGATCTGGACAAGTCACCCCATGGCAACGACATTACCGCCAGCCTGCCGGCATTGCGAAAAGACAATCCGCTCTTCGAAAAACGCTTTTTTCAGAAAGCCCTTTCTCACTGAATCCAAAACCCTAAACCAAATAAAATTCGCTGAAATATACAGCAACCTCGTTCTCAATCGATGCTGTCAAGGAACATGTTGTCATTTGTTCAAAGTCTATTAGAACATTAGTGCATGGTAGATACACTGTCATCGAATTGAGACTATCATTAAGCTAATGTGTTAAAACCAAAAACAAGCACTGGCAGGTGATGATCACCTGGAACAGGCACGTATTACTTTGTTGTTTTAAAGACCGCCACTGATGATGTATTCCGATAGACGCCACCAGCGCCTGCCTATTGCTGATCCTGCACTGAAGCATGAATTTGTGGATGTGTTGCAGCGCGGTTTTTATTATCTGCGATTCCCGGCCTTTCTCGAGCACTATTTCCTCCAGCACTACCGTAACACCGCACTGAAGAACCTGAAGATCAACAGCGTCTATGTGGTAATCACCTATCTGCTGCTGGGCTCTCTGGTATTCGGGCAGTTTGAACAGGATAAACTGGGAAACTTTCCGCTGAGTTACCTGGTAGCGGGCGGTTGCCTGCTGGCCATTATTATTCTGTCCCGCTTTGAACAGATGACCCGGTTTTTTCACTGGTATACCGGTGTGCTCGGCACCGTAGGCTTGTTGTCTGTAATGAACATTGCACAAAGCGTGGAAGACCCGCAATTAAAACTGGGAGCCTACGCGGCGTCGATCTACACCATCATCATTATTTACTCCATGTCCAAGATGCGTTTTTACGTGGCCACCTTCTGGTGTCATCTGGCGGGCCTGTTGCATTTGCTGTCACTGAAACTGGCGGGACTGAATGAATCCTTTACCAGCTTCCAGGCCTACTTCGTGGGCGCCAACCTTATCGGCATGGGCATTTCCTACGTAATTGAACACCGGGAACGGGCCATGTTCATTCAAAGCCTGTTACTGGATATAGACAAGATTGAACAGGAAAAACTGAACCGCGACCTGGAGCGATTGTCACGGGAGGACCCTCTGACCGGTCTGGCCAACCGTCGCTATTTCGATGAGCGGCTGTCCCAGGAATGGAGTCGCTGCATGCGGGATCAGAAGCCCCTGTCGGTGATCCTGCTGGACGTGGATTTTTTCAAACAGTTCAATGATACCTATGGTCATCAGGCAGGCGATCACTGCCTGGTGCAGATTGCCAAGGCACTGAAAAAAGAAGCCAGCCGGACCGGTGAGCTGGTTGGCCGTTACGGCGGCGAAGAATTTATCATTCTGTACCCCAGCACCGATGATGAACAGGTCCGAATTTCACTGCAGCGAATCCGCCAGCGTATCCACGACCTGGCTATTCTTCATGAGGATTCCAGAGCCGGCCATGTGGTAACTGCCAGCATGGGAGCTGCCACCACCGTGCCGGTAAAATCACTGCATCCGGAAAAGCTGGTGAGTGCCGCCGACGAAATGCTCTACAAAGCCAAAGCGGAAGGCCGCGACTGCTGGTACAACCTCCGGCTGTCCCATTGCGAACCGCAACCTTCCCAGCTCACTATTCTGCCCTGAGCCGGAGCCCTGAACCGGTGTTGGCAGACGTCAGCCCCGCTATTTCTGGCACATCACGTACTGCAGGATTTTCACCACCTGCCGGGGTTCGCTGGCCACTGCGAGAGCGCTGGCATCCACTTCCTTCAGAGGATGAACCAGTGATTCATCGTGCAACACGATATAGGGCTTGCCCAAAGCCGCAGCGTAGCCCGCGTCAAAGGCGGCGTTCCATTGCTTGTACTGCTCGCCAAAGCGCACTACCACAATGTCCGCCTGCTCCAGCAGGGTTTTGGTGCGAATAGCATTAATCTGGGCCGAGCGATGGTCTTTCCAGTAGGCGCTGGGTTCATCACCAAAGATATCCTGGGCGGCATCGTCCGATGCCCGGTGATCGGTAACCGGCGCAAAAAATTCCGCAGGCAACTCCAGGGCGCGGGCCCCCTCCGTTATCTGCTCCCGCCAGTCGGTATGAATCTCCCCGCTCAGATAGACAGACCAGATCATGCATCACTCCTTATTTTGGCCGTTAGCTGTTATTAACCGTGCAAAGCGCGGATTATCCTTGATGGCAAAGCCCGGGAGCAACCCCAATAGTAAAGCTTATTGACACACAACAAACCCAGTGCGACACTGGACGCATTAGTAAAGGAGATTAACAAATGCTGGAGTCGGTCCAGTCCGCCCTGCTTCCCTACTACAGTCTGATCAAGTTCGTGCATGTATTCTTTGTCATGATCTGGGGCTGGAGCACAGCGGTTGCCTATGTCTGGTACGTCAAGGGTGCCTTCCTGCGGTGGGAGAAGCATCCGGACGATCCCCAGATCATCCAGCGACGCAACTGGGCCATTGAGCAATTTGACAAGGGTGTGGTGATGGAGCACGTAGCCTTTCCCATTATTCTGGTAACCGGCCCGATGCTTTACTTTATCGGCCCATGGAACCTGGATTTCAACTGGCTGCTGATAAAGCTGGGCATTGTGATTTTTATCTTCGTACCGCTGGAAATCGTTGATTACTGGCTGGCCCACTTCGGCGGTAACAAGCTACGGCTGAGGAAAAAACAGGAATGGGACAAGTATGAAAAAGCCATTCAGCAACACTGGAAGTTTCTGAAAACCAGCACGCCATTGATCATGGTGTTTGTCCCCACGGTGATCTTTCTGGCCATTGTAAAACCCGCCTGAAGCCTTTCCAACACGGGTACGAGGCTAATTCGGGTGCGGCAACAACTCGCTGAAATCCCGGTTCCAGGGCAGATGCTCCAGACAATGCTCCATGACAAAGTCGATGAAAGCTACCACCTTGCTGGGCAGCTGACGGCGGGATGGGTACACCAGATAGAATTCCCGGGTAACAAAGGGGAACTGCGGCAGCACCGGGATCAGTTCTCCTGAGCGCAGCTCTTCTTCGGCAATGGCCAGTGGCACACCGCCAATGCCCAGTCCCCGTTTCACCATGTTCTTGATAAACACCATATCATTGGCCACCAGTTTAGCGGGGCTGTCGATATGCTCAATGCCATTGGGCCCTTCCAGCTCCAGGTGGGCCACCGGGTGCTTGATTAAGCGGTGCTGATATAGATCCGCCGGTTTTGCGGGCAGCCCCTCCCGGTCTGCATAGGCCTGGCTGGCCAGCAGCACCATTTTGGCGGGCCCCAGTTTGCGCGCCACCAGGCTGGAGTCCGCCAGAGGCCCGACACGAAACGCCACATCAATTTCATCCACCACCAGATCAAGGTTCTTGTTATCCAGCACAAGATCAATGCTCACCTGGGGATGTTTGCTCAGAAAGGTATGCAAAGCTTCCTGCAGGAATTTCTCGCCAAAGGACAGCGGCGCGCTGATGCGCAGCACACCGCTGGGTTCTGCCTGCATTTTGGTGATCGCACGGTCCGCTTCCCCGGCTTCTTCCAGCATTCTGGCACAGTGCTGATAGTAAAGCTTGCCGGTTTCCGTAGGCTTCAGAACCCGCGTGGTACGGTTCAGCAGGCGCACATCAAGGCGCTCCTCCAGCTGGCTGATCTTGCGACTCACGGTGGACTTGGGCAGCCCCATCCGGTCGGCCGCTTTGGTAAAGCTGCCCGCTTCCACTACCTTGGCGAAAATCGCCATTTCATTCAGATCCTGCATAACTCACCTGATCATGAACTATTCCAGATTCAGAACAGCGCCCTTAAAAATCACCGTTTCTCTGTTCTGTTGGAACAATAGTAACCTAAAACCTGAAATTGGGAAGGTTTATAAATACCCTACTGCGAACCGCCCGACAGATCGAGGGCCTCAACAAAGGCACGGATTTCATCCCTTACCCGCCGGTACACCGCCAGTCTGTCGGCCTCGGAATCCAGGCTGCTGGCCAATGCTGGTGGGTCATCAAACAGCGCCGCCACATGGTGGCCACTGCCCGGCAATTCCGGGCAGGTCTTGCGGGCATGATCACAGACCGAAAAAACCCAGTCGAAGCGAACATCCGCCAGCTCAGCCACCGACTGGGAACGGTGACTGCTGATATCCACTCCGGCTTCTGCCATTACCTGCACCGCATTGGGATTAAGGCCGTGGGTTTCGATACCCGCTGAATAAAAATTTGCCGCCCCGGGCTTCAGACGTTTCGCCCAGCCCTCTGCCATCTGGCTGCGGCAGGAGTTTCCCGTGCACAGAAATAACACATTGGGTTTATCATTCCTCGATACTTCCATTCGCTTCCCTCCAGATTCCAGACATTGTTATGGTTGTTTTTCATGCCGGGGGCGCCTACAGCACAACGGGCAAACTGTTAACCAGGGAAATCTCTGCATCACTGATCTCAGCCTGGTAAGCGATCACCTCAACCCCCTGCTCCACCACCTGACGGAGTGTTTCGCCATAGGCGGGATCGATATGATCGGCTGGCCGCACTTCTGTCACACCGGTAAGCTGCACACAAAACAACAATACTGCCCGGTGACCTTCCGCCACCATCAGTGCCAGCTCACGCAGGTGCTTGCGGCCCCGCTCCGTGACCGCATCGGGAAAGTACGCGATCTCCCCTTCGGCCAGCGTGACATTCTTCACCTCAACGAAACACTGCTCCCTGTTGCTGCTTTCCAGCAGCAGGTCGATACGGCTGTTTTCATTGCCATATTTCACTTCGGTACGCACGTTGTCGTAGCCCCTTAACTCGCTGATCACCCCCTGATCCACGGCTTCCTTCACCAGCTTGTTGGCACGGCCGGTATTCACGCCAGCCCGAAACCGGCCGCCTTCGCCCACAGCCACAATTTCCCAGGTATGCCGGTATTTCCGCTTGGGGTTACCGCTGTCGGAATACCAGACCTGGCTTCCCGGCAGATTGCAGTTCAGCATGGACCCGGTGTTAGGACAATGAATTGTCAGAATTTCTCCCGTGGACAGCTCAATATCCGCCATAAAGCGTTTATAGCGCTTGATGAGCCTGCCTGAGAGTAGAGGGGGATCAAATTTCATAGAGGAAATACCGATTATCTGATTTCTGATTAGTGATGTTTTCTGTAAACAATCCGTCATCTTTTCAGAGCATGATCATGCCAGTTTCAAGCGTGAAGCGAACAGGCCTGCGACGTGGGACGCAGACAGCCACCAAGAAGTATTCACAGCCGCGACAATTGGGGTTATGATCTGTCGCCGTTCTGAAACGGAATCGTCATAGATTACCCTTTATAACAGCCTGTTATAAAGGGCCTGTGAAAACCGCCTGAAAACAGACACAGGGCGGCCGGCCGTGACAGTACAAACCATGTCAGCAAAAAGGAAAAGGGATTATCCAACAATAACAAGAGCTGTGAAAAACTGATCAAGGATTTGCCAACTTGGGCATTAGTTGCTATAGATCACAAGTTGAGCAGTTGCGAGGAATAGGCTTATGGCAACCAAAAAGAGTAAAAAGAAGAACGTCGTTGAATTATCGCGATCTCACTTCACTCCCTATGAAATGGCAGAGGGTGAGGAGTACATGAACGAAGCTCAGCGCGAGCATTTCAAAGAGATCCTGATGAAGTGGCGTCAAGAGCTGATGGAAGAAGTGGACCGCACCGTGGGCCACCTCAAAGACGAGCTCACCAACCTGCCTGACGCGGCCGACCGCGCCACCCAGGAAGAAGAGTTCAGCCTGGAGCTGCGCACCCGCGACCGCGAGCGCAAACTGATCCGCAAAATCGACCAGACCCTGGATCGTATCAAGAAAGACGATTATGGCTGGTGTGACTCCTGCGGCATCGAGATCGGCATTCGACGCCTGGAAGCCCGCCCCACGGCAACCCTGTGCATCGACTGCAAAACGCTCCAGGAAATCAAAGAGAAGCAATGGGGCACCTGAGCCAGCCATTCTGCTCTGCCAGACTTTTTTAATCGCATAGCGGCGGGTATGTTACCGGCCGCCGTGCGTCCCACACCAACACCGTATGACTGAATCAAGGTCCTACATTGGCCGCTTTGCGCCATCTCCCACCGGCTTGTTACACTTCGGCTCACTGATGACTGCCGTAGGCAGTTTCCTGGATGCCCGCGCCCATGACGGCCGCTGGCTGGTTCGCATGGAAGATCTGGATCCGCCCCGGGAAACCCCCGGCGCCAGCGAAGCCATTCTGAAAACCCTGGAAACCTACCAGCTTCACTGGGATGGGGAGGTCTGGTTCCAGAGCCAGCGACATGCCGCTTACGAAGCCCGGATACAGCATTTTCTGGAAAATCGGCAGGCCTTTTACTGCACCTGCTCCCGCAAGCCTCTGATCAGGAAGTACGGCGGGCGCTACCCGGGAATCTGTCGCGGGCAGTTTAATCTGCCAGACAAACCTGCCTCCGTCAGGCTGCTTACCCACAATGACCCCATAGGCTTCAATGACGCGCTTCAGGGCCATTTCGAACAACGCCTTGAGTCGGAGATCGGCGATTTTATCATCAAACGTAAAGACGGCCTGTACGCCTACCATCTGGCCGTGGTGATGGATGATGAAGCTCAGGGCGTAACCGATATCGTGCGCGGACTCGACCTGCTGGATTCCACCCCCAGGCAACTGTACCTGCAACAACTGATGGGCTTTCACCATCCACGCTATCTGCATCTGCCGATTGTGGTGAATCACCTGGGCCAGAAGCTGAGCAAGCAGACCTTTGCCGAACCCGTGCCGGACAATCAGCCTGGCCGCTATCTGTGGGCCTGCCTGCAGGTTCTGGGTCAACAGCCCCCCGCCGACCTGCAGCATGAATCACCTGCAGACATACTGCGCTGGGGTACAGCACACTGGCAGCGCGGCAACATACCGAGACAGACTGAAATTCCCGAGGGCGCCCTGCCGGTCCTGCAGTGATACCGGAAAAATCCCAATAAAATCCGCACGAAAGGGTCTATCGTCGATATAATTACCTTATGTATATTGATCGACTGGTTTTGCTCTTCATCGTCGGTGGCTACATTCTGTCCCCCGCCATCATCCAGTGGTGGACCGACGCCGGCACCGACTGGTATCGGCCCTTTATCGTCTGGGGCGGCATGATTGCGCTCACTTTCTGGATTGCACGGAGCCGCGATCTCGATGAGCTTTAGCCTGGCGCAGATTTTCGCGATAGGGATTGCATACCTGTCGTTTTTCTTCCTTGTTGCTTATTTCACCGAACAGGGCTTTCTGCCTGCCCGCTTTATTCGCCATCCCATCGTCTATGTTCTGTCGCTGGGGGTATTTGCCAGCGCCTGGGCCATTTACGGCGCCATCGGTTTTGCGTCAGATTTCGGTTACAACTTTCTGGCTTACTACCTTGGCATTTCCGGGGCCTTCATGCTGGCCCCCATTCTGCTGGCACCCATTCTGCGGCTGGTAAAAAACTATCAGCTGGGGTCGCTGGCCGACCTGCTGGCCTTCCGTTACCGCAGCCGAACGGTGGGTGCCGCTGTCACCCTGTGTATGCTGGTGGGCATTATGCCGCTGCTGGCCATGCAGATTCAGGCGGTGGCTGACTCGGTTCATGTGCTCAACCAGGAAATATCGCCGGATATTCTGGCGTTTGGCTTTTGTGTGGTGATTACCCTGTTCGCCATTCTGTTCGGTGCCCGCCACATTACCAACCGGGAGAAGCACGAAGGCCTGGTCATTGCCATCGCGTTCGAGTCGCTGATCAAGCTGGTGGCCATGGCCACCATCGCCATATTTATTCTGTTCAATGTTTTCGGTGGCCCCATGGGGCTGAATGACTGGCTGATGTATCACCCGGAAGCCACGGATCAATTGTA
>JAWVYU010000042.1:0-20423 GCA_033722575.1 Ketobacteraceae bacterium
CGGTTTGCCTACCCAAGGTCCAAAACAGAATTTATCAAGAGCGCCGCAGCCCTTACCCCCTACCTGGTGGGTAAAATGTTTACCCGCTGGAAGCCTGATAAGTAAGTTTTATACCGGATCTGCCCACCCTGTTGTGACATCTTAAAATATGTTGACGGGTTTATGATAAAAGCGGCTGCGTTACGCGGCCGCTTTTTCATGCCTCTCATCAGGTGTTCTCAGACATGGACTCAGCATACACGATATTCCAGTCATTTTAGGCTTTGTTCCAGGCGGCGTTTTACCTTGCCGAAAGAGATAAACTTCGCATTAACTGAACCATCTTTTCCTGAGCGGTGGTCTTTTGCTCTCAAGTAAACGCCCTTTTCCAGCTCCTGGCTATAGTCTCCTTCGTGATCGACACCAAAGAGATGAATCTCACCAGTGCCAGTAGCCTGCGCATCATAAAGCTCTGGCTGCGCTGCAAAGTTGTATCCGCGACCGTCAACCCGAAGCCTGGCTTCATTCACGTCTAATCTTTCGGTGTTAATCAAACCTCCACCACTGACATCCGCTTCTATACGATCCAACCTCCCCAGGACCGCTACATAACCGCCATTGGAGCGCGCCCTGAAAGCCTCCCCTGTTAAGCCACTCACGGAAATATCAGCGAATTCACCCGCTTTAACCTGCACCACATTCGGACAGTCGCTCGACACGCTGATCCACTGCGTGGGGATCACGGGCCTTGTGGTTGAAAGCTTCAGGGTCTGCGATTCCGACTCGATAGCCAGATAAGGGATCAGGTCCTGATTGACAAAAAGATGGAGACGTTCGCAGCTGCCATGCTGCCTCACGGTCAGTCTGATGGGGCCGGACACTTCAATGCGCGAGAAAGGTTCAACAATGACATCGTGATTAACCCGATCCATTGTTGCCCGAACTGCTTCAGCGCGCGCCTGAGCAGGCAGGGTCGTCATCGAACATATAACGAAACAGATCAGGTATCGCTGACAGCACTCCTTTAGTGAACTCTTCGCATTATTGCGACTGTTGCTCCAGTG
Source organism: Ketobacteraceae bacterium (assembly GCA_033722575.1). Classification (GTDB taxonomy): domain Bacteria; phylum Pseudomonadota; class Gammaproteobacteria; order Pseudomonadales; family Ketobacteraceae. The sequence goes on from JAWVYU010000042.1 coordinate 1,044, forward strand.
TTTTCCCCTCAATAATGCTCTCATCCTTGCCTGCCCTTGTTGTTATTTTCTGTAGGCCCTAGGCAAACAGGCTTTTGATTCTGCCCGGCAGACGTTTTAAGGCCCCGAACGGCATAGAGCCTCTGAAGAACTTCCAGAGATCCCAGTAATCGGTGTGGGACACGCATTGCCCCTGTTCATTCAGCTCCAGCCAGGTCACCCCCTTGATGGTGGCTGCCGCAGGCCAGCGCCGGTAAACAAAGGTCATTTCCCAGTGGATCACGCACCGGGAATCATCTTCAATCACATCAATGACATCGGTTTCCACCGTTTTGAACAGCCGGGTAAAGGAGCGGAACATTTTTTTGATATCGTCGCGGCCACGCACTGTTTGCACCGGGTCACGAAATACCGCTGACTCTGCATAGAAATCTTCAACCATTGGCGCTACCTGATCCGGCTGATCAAATATCGCTATCATTGCCATCATCTTAGCGGTGATCGCAGACATAACTCCCCCTCATGATGAACTCACTCATCGGTTTCCTCGTGCTGTTGCATTTGCCAGAGCCTGGCGTAGTCACCTTTCTTTTCCATCAGCTGCGCATGATTTCCCTGCTCCACTATCTTACCTTCCTTCAATACCAGAATGCGATCAGCGTCAACAATTGTCGACAACCGATGGGCTATCACGACAGTGGTTTTTCTGGCGGCAATCTTGTTCAATGCTTTCAGGATGGCTTTTTCGCTCTCAGAATCCAGCGAGGAGGTTGCCTCATCAAAAATCATGATGCGGGGATTCTTGAGTATGGTTCTGGCAATGGCTATGCGCTGCTTTTCGCCGCCAGATACTTTCAGCCCACGTTCACCCACCTGGGTGTCATATCCTTTAGGCAGGCTTTTTATAAAGGACTTCAGATAGGCATGCTCAACGGCAGCCTCCACTTCTTCCTGGGTAGCATCCGGTCGGCCATAACGGATGTTTTCCAGCAGCGTGTCGTTAAACAGTACCGTGTCCTGTGGCACCACGCCCAACGCCCTGCGCAGACTTTCCTGGGTCACCTTGGCGATATTCCTTTCACCGATATAGATGGCGCCCTGCTGGGGCTCGTAAAAGCGAAACAGCAGTCGCGCAATGGTGGACTTCCCCGCTCCGCTGGGGCCAACGATCGCCACCTTTTCGCCGGGGTGAACAACAAAGTTAACGTTTCTCAGAATCGGCCGGTCCTCGTGGTAGGCAAAATCCACATGATCAAAGGTAATGCCGTCGGCTTTTTCCGGCAGTGCTTCTGCATCAGGGGCATCCTGGATCCGCGGTGTGGCATTCAGCAGTTTGAACATGCTCTCCACATCGGCCAGGCAACGCTTGATTTCCCGATACACAAAACCCAGTACATTCAATGGAATAAAAACCTGGATCATGAAGGCATTCACCATGGCCAGATCACCCAGGGTCATTTCTCCGTCTACAACTCTCTGGGCAGCCAACACCATCATCAGCGTGATGGAGCCGCCAATAATCAGTGCCTGCCCGCTGTTAAGCGTGGCTAACGACAGATGATTTTTTACCTTGGCGTTTTCACGTTCTGCCAAGCTGTCTGCATAGCGGTTGGCTTCGTAGGATTCGTTATTGAAATACTTGACCGTTTCAAAGTTCAGCAGGCTGTCAATAGCCTTGCTGTTGGCGGCGCTGTCTTTCAGGTTGGCGGTACGCACAAACTCGGTGCGCCACTCCGTTACCCAGACCGAAAACAACACGTATCCCACCACTGACGCCACGGTAACAAAGGCAAAGATAGGGTCAAACTTTACAAACAGAACGGCAGCCACCAGAGCCACCTCAATCAGAATAGGTACCACACTGAAAACAACAGAGCGCAGCAGAAAGGAAATACCCGTTGTTCCCCGCTCAATATCGCGGGTGAGCCCTCCGGTCCGGCGGGACAGATGAAACTCCAGATCCAGCTTGTGCAGATGCTCGAAAACGCTAAGCGCCACATTGGAAAGCGTGCGCTCTGCTACCCGGCCGAACACCGCATCCCTGAGCTCTGAAAAGAACACACTGGAAAAGCGCAACACACCATAACCCAGCAACAGGGCCAGTGGCAGCGTGATCAGGGCATTCAGCTGCCCCTGGGTATCAGACCCGCCCTGTACGCTGGGATCCAGGGCATCAATAATATACTTCAGCGCGATGGGCACCCAGACATTGGCAATTTTGGCACCAATCAGCAGGGCCATGGCCAGCAGAACGCGCCCCTTGAAGCTTAACAGAAAGGGCCATAGCTGCTTAATCACCCGCCAATCCGCGTCGACCCGTCTGTCCGAGCCGTACATGCGATCATGCATAGATCCATCTCTTGGTTGTGCTTGTTGAATTGATACTTTAGCACGTATTCTCCGTGACTTGGTTTCCGCTATCAGGCCGCCAGACAAGTTCAGCGGGGTTAATAACAACACTATCCATGAGTACAGACAAATCCCGCTGCATTGACACGGAGATGGACGATTTTCCGGAAAAGCCCGTGAAGCTTCACCAGCCAGAACCCAGCATTGCCTGGTTCATCAATCTCGGGTAAAAGCCTGGTGGCAGGAGCGGCTGGCTACCCGCTCCGGTCTTTTTCTTTGCGATTCAATCTTTTAGAAATGCGTTCCCGCCAGCTTGGACTATTATTAATGATTCAATCAGTAAGTGGTCAGCCTAAACAGACCATTATTTAGCCGTTTCTGGTCAGAATTAGCCCTTATTATCGATCCAGGTATGAATTGCACTCTGATAACACGACCAACCTTCGTCATTTCAGCGTTCATTGCCTTGATGCTGCTGGTGCACCCCTGCGCGACAGCTGACGAGCCACGGGTTTATCTGGACGAAAACTCAACAGAGATTGTGCTTGGGGAACACCTGATGTTCCTCGAAGACCCCGAAGGCGCACTCACTATTGGGGATATCCTGTCTCTGTCTCCAGCCAACCAGTGGCAGAAAAGTAACCAGCAAACGCTGAATTTCGCCTACTCAGACAGCGTTTACTGGATCAGGCTTGATTTCGTCTCGCAGCTGGATCACGCAAAAGAATGGTTCTTTGAAATAGCGTTCCCGCTGCAGGATTATATTGACTATTATGTGGTGGACGGGCAGCAGATTATCAAAGAAATCCACACCGGTGACCGGCGTCCCTTTGACACCCGTCCCTACGACTACCGTAATTTTATCTTTGATCTGAAAATCCCCCCTGGGGAACAGCGTTCAGTGTACCTGCGTATTGCAAGCCATGACGGGCTCCATGAAGCTTTACCCCTGATACTCTGGGATCAGAAAACCTTTGCCTTCGAAAAAACCACCAGAGACCTCTGGCTTGGCCTGTTTCTGGGAATCGTGATCGTGATGGCCAGCTATAACCTGTTTCTTTATTTTACCGTCAGGGACATAGCCTACCTGCATTATGTTCTCTATATCTGTTTCTTTGCACTCTGGTCCGCCAGTTATCATGGTTTGATCTTCCAGTACATCTGGCCAGACGCGCCTGACATCGCCAATCAGGCACTGGTGGTGTTTTTATGTTTCCTGTCGATCTTCATTATCCAGTTTATACGAACATTTCTGGACACTGCCCAATATGCTCCCTGGATGGAAACGGTAGGAAGACTCTTTATTGTGGCCAATGGCATCTTGCTGGCAACGCGATTTATTTACGACGAATACGCCATCAGTATTCTGGTGTTTATTATTCAGGCCATTATTGCCTGGATGGCGGCCATTCTGGCTGGCATTGACTGCTTGCGAAAAGGTTTTCGGCCCGCCCGCTACTTTCTGTATGCCTGGAGCATTTTAATGACCTCAACGGTTGTTATGGCGCTTCGCGCCGCGGGAATACTGGAATCTTCCTGGTTCACAGAACACTGTGTACAGATAGGTTGCATTATTGAGGTTGTACTGCTGTCTATCGGACTGGGTGACCGCATCAATGAACTCAAGAAACAGGCGTTTGCCGCCCAGGCCAGAGCGCTCGAAGTGGTGGAATCCAATCTGAAACTGAAAAACGAATTTATCACGGCGATCACCCACGAGCTGAGAACTCCCATGAATGCCGTTATCGGCGGGCTCCAGCTTCAGGAAAGAAACAGCGACAATAAACTCCACAGCCCCCTGGATATTGTGGAAAGCGGCGCGCTGGATATGATGCGCCTGGTAAATGATATTCTTAGCTACACAGAAATGCAGGCGGGCAAGCATAGCCTGAACCCCCTTCCCACGGACCTTCGCAAAAGTCTGATTCCGCTGGAACAACGCTACCGTACCATCACGAGTTCGAAAGGGCTGAAACTGATCTACGAGATTGATCCTGGAGTTCCTTCCAGTGTAATCATTGACGGCGACAAGCTGAAAACCATCATCAGCAAGCTCATGGATAACGCCTGCAAATTTACCAATGAAGGCCATGTGCACTTTCAGCTGACATACGATGGTGACGAAAATTCACAACACCTTGAGGTCATGGTGAAAGATACCGGTAAAGGAATACCTGAGGCGGCGAGAGACATCATATTCGAGCCGTTCATGCAGGCAGAAGGCGGCTTTAGCCGGAGTAATGAGGGCATTGGCATTGGCCTTTGTATTTGTGACTACCTGGTGAAACTGCTGAACGGCTCCCTGCGTTTTGAATCACAGCCCGGTGCAGGCACTACCTTCTACGTTACCCTGCCCTGCAAGGCTGCAGATGACAGGGACTATCATGATGCTGAACCACAATCCACCGCCGGCCTGCCCGTACTGGTGGTGGAAGACAATCTGGTAAATCAGAAAGTCATCACCAAAATGCTCAATAAGCTCAATCTGAACGCCAGGGTGGCAAATCATGGACAGGAAGCGCTGGATCTTCTGAAATCCGAATCCTTCTGTCTGATCCTCATGGACCTGCAGATGCCGGTGATGGATGGCTTTCAATGCACAAGGAGAATCCGGTCACAGGAATCGGATCTCCGCGATATCCCGATTATTGCGGTATCTGCCAACCTGATGGATGCGGACAAGCAGCAATGTATCCAGACCGGCATGAACGATTTTATGGAAAAGCCGGTCAAGCTGACCCAGCTGCAACAAAGCATTGAACGTTTTATCGAGCTGCCTGACAGCTGACGCCCAAATCCTTATAACGCTATAATCAATGTATCAATCCGAATGAACTCTCCTCATCGGGCTTCACGGAATTTGTTTTTTTATGTAACCAGAATCATCGATGCTCGCAGAAATATTATATTGTTGGGGAAATCGGTGAACCCAATTGACGGGTGATGCCGGCATAATAATAAACTACGCAATGATGGCCGAAGTCCGGATTTCCCATGAGTCAGTTTCCCTTTTCTGCTTTTTATCTCTTTTCGAGGTGCATTGCTCTTCTGCTCCCGTCTTTGTGGCTTGTCGGGTGCGGCGCAACCTTTGACCCCGACAAACCCCGTGCGTCCGGAGACCGCCATATCAAACTGACAGTGGAAGTCCAGCCCCAGTGGATACCCACCATTGCCATGGATTCCCTGGCCCGTCGCATCGTTGGCCTTAACTGGAACGTCAGAGCCTTCAGGGACAGACCCGGGGAATTTGAAATCTGGCCAATCCCCGCAAAACGGGTTGATGACGCCCGCATTTACCAGGTTGCCCGCATGTTCGCGGAGGACCCGTGGGTAATCGACGCCCAACCCCATTATCAGGATCCGGGCTTTGTCCCTGAAAACGAGCAGGCTGGCAGGCTCCCCCATGATGATCCCCAGTGGTATATGGGGCCCAGTGGCATTAACGCCTACGAAGCCTGGCAGATGTTTGCAGCAAGCGGCAAGCGCCCCGGTGAACGGGTGCTGGTGGCACAACCGGACACCGGCTATTTCGAACACCCGGAGCTTTTCCGGGCCGACGGTACCACGCAACTGCGTCTGGATTTGCAGCGCAACTTTTACGAATCCCATACCCCCTACGATGCCCACGATTTCTGCAATACCTTTTGCGGCCTGACGCTGAACAAGACCTACAAACTGGTCTATGCCGGTCATGGCACTACCACTGCATCCATGATTATCAGCCCTGCGGAAAAACATCCCGACACCGTTGGCTATCATCGCGCAGAAGGCGCCGCACCTTATGCAGACCTGATCCCGATCCGGATTTCTCCCACCGTACTGCTGACACCTGCCTCCGTCAGCAACATGGCCAAAGCCATTCGCTATGCCACCGTGCAGGGTGCGAAAGTGATTTCCATATCCATGGGCGGTTTTTTTGAGGATACCGACGAAATTGTCAGTGCGATCCGGGACGCCCATGCCCAGGGGGTCATTATTGTATCCGCTGCCGGCAATGGCCCCTGGGGCGTGGGCCTGCCCCTGATTTACCTGGTGGCCAAACCCGCGTCCTACCCGGAAACCATAGCGGTGTGTGGTTCCAATGCCGAAGAAAAGCCCTGGAGGGACAGCTCCAATGGCCCCGCAGTGGATATCTGCGCACCGGCAGAAAACATTCGCAGGGCACGTTCCGGATGGGTGAACCTGACCGAGCATGTGCAGGATACCGACCAGAGTGAAGGCACTTCCATGTCAGCGGCCCTTACCGCCAGCGTGGCGGCCCTGTGGCTCAGCTACCATGGATGGGACGCCCTGCTTGCCCATTATGACAATGAACCGGCACGGATTCCGCAAGCCTTCCGGAAAATCCTGCAAACCAGCGGGCATCGCAGGCCGGATCACTGGAATACCCGCCGTTACGGAGCCGGTATTATTGACGCAGCCAGAGTGCTGCAGGCGCCCCTGCCGGAGCTGGATTAACCTCCATCAAAGCAGTCTGGTCAGAACCACTCTGGTTGCATTTCGGCACAGCAGCTGTCCAAGGTTTTGAGTAGCTGTGACTGATGTTTTATTTCCGGCAGTTCCCAAAGAATAAAGTAACGGGCTGCCTGCAGTTTGCCGGCCAGAAAATGCTGGTCTTCCTCACTGTCACTGGTGGAAAAACGTGTCAGTGCCCGGCTGGCCATTTCCAGCCATAACCAGCCCACCACTAACCGCCCCATCATGTCCAGAAAGACCGCAGAATTGGCCAGCGCCTCATTGACCTTACCCTGTTGCAACGCCAACCCCAGGATCTGAACGGTTTCCGAGAACATCTGCAGGCATTCATTAAACGTGTTGATCAGCGGCTGCAGGGGCTCCTGCTCACTGGCCTGTTTCAGGGTTTTTCGGACTCTGTCCAGTAACAGATGCAACCCCTTGCTGTTATGCTGCCACAGCTTGCGGCCCAGCAAATCCAGGGACTGGATACCATGGGTGCCCTCGTGAATGGGATTCAGCCGGTTATCACGGTAACACTGTTCCACCGGATATTCCCGGATGTAGCCGGCTCCACCCAGTACCTGAATGGCCAGATCATTGGCCCTGGGGCCATAAAATGACGGATAACTTTTTACAACAGGCGTGAGCAGATCCAGCAGCACAAAACTGTTTTCGTCGCCACCGGCCTCATGCTCATCCATCAGCCGCGACGCCAGCAGACAGAGTGCAAGGGAGCCCTCCACATAGGCTTTCTGTGCCAGCAGCATGCGCTTCACATCAGCGTGTTCGATAATGGGAACCTGAGGGGAATCGCTGCTCTTGCCGGCGGGCGGCCTACCCTGGGGGCGATCCTTGGCATAGGCCAGGGATTCCAGATAGCCACGGTAGCCGATCATAGCGCCACCGATACCCACACCGATCCGCGCTTCATTCATCATTTTGAACATGTAAGTCAGGCCCTTGCCTTCCTCACCGATCAGGTAACCAACGCATTGATCCTGTTCGCCAAAACTCAGCACCGTGGAAGTGGCACCCCGGTAACCCATTTTGTGTAACAACCCTGCCAGCTGCACATCATTGCGGGCACCCAGACTGCCATCATCGTTCACCAGAAACTTGGGGGTGATGAACAGACTGATACCTTTCACCCCTTTCGGACCGCCTTCAACCCGGGCCAGCACCAGGTGCACAATATTCTCGGTAATATCCTGATCACCACCGGAGATGTACATCTTCTGGCCTTTCAGATGATAAACGCCCTCTGATTGCGGAGCCGCCCGAGTGGCAAGGTCACCAAGACTGGAGCCAACATCCGGCTCTGTCAGGGCCATGGTGCCGGCAAAACGACCGCTGAACATACCCGGAAGGAACCGCTTTTTCTGGTCGTCGCTGCCGAAGGCATGAATCAGGTTGGCTGCTGCACTGGTCAGGAATGGATAGGCGCTGGTACCGGGGTTGGCCGCCGTAAACAAACCGGAACAGGCGGAATTGATCAGGGCCGGCAGTTGCATGCCGCCGTCTGCATAACTGTGGCGGGCATTCAGCAGCCCGGATGCGGCAAAATGCCGCCAGGCTTCTTTCACTTCGGGGATGGTGGTGACCTGTTTGCCATCGAAGCGGGGTTCATGTTCATCCGCTTTGGCGTTATGGGGCGCAAAATAATCTTCTGCCAGTCGTTTCGCGGTGGCGACCACCCCGTCAAAAGTGGCCTTGTCATGGTCCTGATATCGGGGGTAGGCGGTCAGTTTTTCCGCCTCAAATACATCATAGAGCAGAAAATCCAGATCTTTCGTATTGATTAACATCATTCACCCGGCGCACTGTTCGAATTTGCAGTTACCGGAATTATAACTTGTTGATCAGCCTGCGGAAGAAATCCTCACGCAATGTCTGATTTGGCATGATACGCGGCAAATCGACACGCCTGGCCAGAGGGTGTCGAATTGCCGGTAAAAAAGGAAAGGCCTTTTACTGGGCAGATTTGCTGCGCTGGCGCTTTTTCGAACCGCTTTTAACGGTGCCGGTATCACCGGCGCTCTGATTGGCTTTACGGCTGTTTTTCTTTCCGTACTTCTTTTTCTTTGGGCTTTTGACGGTATCGGCGGGTTTGCCTGCGGCCCTGGTTTTGGAAGGACTTCTTTTACGGCTGTTCTTCAGTAATTCCATGTTCAGGGGCTTGTTGCATACCCGCGCTTTTTTCAGTATTTCGAGTATTTCCCGTGGCATACCGGCAGGCAAATCCACGGTACTGTAATATTCATGAATTTCAATATGGCCAATATAGTTCCCGTCGATTTCGGCTTCGTTGGCAATCGCTCCCACAATCTGTCCGGGCTTGACCTTGTCCTTGTAACCCACAGCAACGCGAAACCGATCCATTTTCACATCGGGGTGATCTTTCAGTGGTTTGGCGCTGAAATCTTCCGAACCGGGATCGGATTCACCTGCCTCAATCTCCATTTCGTAGGGTTCTTCGGTCGGCGCAGCTGCCTGTCGCTCTTTGCGGGTTTTCTCTTCCGCCGGTTGCAGGGGGCGGTCTTTCTGTAACAGGTACGCCAGGGCTGACGCCACCATGTTTTCGGAATGGCCGCTTTCCGCAGCAACTGAACTGACCAGATCAGAGAAGAAGCTCAGATCTTCCAGCTCAATGGTTTCCGTAATGGCCTTTTTGAAAGCCTTTGAACGATAAGCAATCAGGTCATTACGGGTAGGCAGGCTCATCTGGGTAATGGGCTTGCGTGTGGTTTTTTCGATTGACCGCAACAGGCGCCGTTCCCGGGGCGTCACAAACAGAATCGCTTTACCGCTGCGCCCTGCCCGGCCGGTACGGCCAATGCGATGCACATAGGCTTCGTCGTCATAGGGTATGTCATAGTTCATGACATGGCTGATACGTTCCACATCCAGCCCGCGGGCAGCCACGTCGGTGGCCACCAGAATATCCAGGCTGCCACGCTTGAGCTGATCCACGGTTTGAATACGTGTGGCCTGGCTCATATCACCGTTAAGGGCCGCTGCGGAATAGCCGCGGGCATTGAGCTTGTCTGCCAGTTCCACCGTCGCAGTTTTGGTGCGCACAAAAACAATCATGCCCTCGAATTCTTCCACTTCCAGAATCCGAGTCAGCGCGTCCAGCTTACTGGCACCACTCACCAGCCAGTAAAGCTGCTCGATATTCTCGTTGGTGGTGACTTTGGTTTCTATGCGCACTTCTTCCGGTGAGTTCAGATATTTTTCCGCCACCTTGCGAATGGGCTTTGGCATTGTTGCCGAAAACAGGGCAACACGGCGATCCTTGGGTGTTTCTGCCAGGATGGCTTCCACATCATCAATAAATCCCATGCGCAGCATCTCATCCGCTTCATCCAGTACCAGGGTTTTAATCCGGTCCAGTTGCAATGTTTTCCGTTTGATATGATCCAGGGTTCGCCCGGGGGTGCCCACGATGACATGCACGCCACGTTTCAGGGCCTTGAGCTGGTTACGCATGTCCTGGCCACCATAAACCGCCAGCACCTGAAATCCCCTGAGCCGGGAAGCATAGGTCTGAAAGGCTTCCGCCACCTGAATCGCCAGCTCCCGGGTGGGGCAAAGCACCAGCCCTTGGGGATAGGGTTTGCTGACATCAATGTCGGCCAGCACGGGCAATGCAAATGCCGAAGTCTTTCCGGTGCCGGTCTGGGCCATGCCCACCACATCCCTGCCTTTGAGCAACGCCGGTATGGTGGCTGCCTGAATGGGAGACGGGGTTTCATAGCCAACGGCGCCCAGCGCCTCGAGCAGAAAAGACGGAAGATTGAGGTCAGCAAAGCTGACAGACGGGGTGTTACTGGACATGGTGTACCTTGATTCGGAGGATAGCTGAAAACATTCTGGCCGGAGGGCCTGCAGAGACTGCGGATAACGCGGCGGAGAACAAAGTTGCCGGATTATAAAGAACTCCCGGGGGTTAGTACAGAGCCGGCCATGCAACCTTTCCTATTTTGGTTAGCGCAGATAACGGGCTTTTGAGGTTTGCTGCTAAAGATTAGTGGCTCACTGCCGATACAGTTTGTGCAAATACACCCAAATGAAGCGAGGCCTTTATGCAAGTGGCAAGCAGTATCGCAGGTAGTCTGATGCAGGACGCAGCCCGCACCTCCCAGGAAAGAACGCAGGAAAGCGCAGCCTTAAAAGTCCAGAAACTGGCGAATGATATGGTGGGCCAGACGGAGCTGGCACTGATTCAGTCGGTAACGGGTACCGCCCCGGCGGAAGCATCCGGTAATCTGGGCCAGAATGTGAACATCAAAGTGTAGGTCCCAGCAGAACCTGACAGTGAAAGGCCGGAGCAATCCGGCCTTTCTCCTAATACCTAACCGACATTTAAAAAGCCAGGGAGAACGACAGCACAAAACCCAGTGCGGTCGCAAAGGAATTGAGCGGCCGGCCCCTTTCAAATGCCTCCGGCATCAGAGTATCGGCAAGAGACGCCAATACGGCGCCACCGGCAAAGGACAACACAAACGCCAGCGTATTGCCTTCCAGCCCTTTGGCGAGGCTCCCGATAACCACCGTTAATGTCAATATCGCGGCAGCACCGGTCCAGATAAAGAAGATCGCTTTACCGGATTGCCCTCCTTTTCTCATGGCTATTGCCCCCACCAGCGCTTCCGGGAAATTCGAAGCAAAAATAGCCACCAGCAAAGTCAGGCTGGCATGAAGCTGCAGGCTCGCCCCCAGCGCCAGGTTTTCCGGCACACCGTCCAGCGTTACGGAGGCAAGCAAGGCAAACCCCAACCCCCGCGAAGCGCCCTCCCGAATGACTTCTGTCTCCTCTGCTTTGTCACCAGCGGCGGTCACCGGTGCTACCTTTTTATCCAGCCAGGTATTAAAAATCACGAACACCGCCGCGCCGGTAATCAGCCCCAGGGTGGAGCGGGTAAGCCCGCCGGATTCAACTGCCATAGGGAAGAGTTCAAAAGCCAGTGCGGCGATCAGGGTTCCACTGGCAAACGCCAGAAGCACCCCGGTAAAACGGTGGGAGGGGCTCCATTTTATGCCAACCAGACTGCCCAGAACTAATGCGCATGAAGCCAGTGCACCGAAACCAAGAGCTGTCAACATTGCTGCCTCCTTATGTCCCTGTCCGGATGTCACTATCCAGGTAAGTAAAAGTCCTGAGAATACAGCTTCCTATGATAATCAAACATCCGGTCATTTTTCACTGTCAATAGTACATGGGTTCACCAGTTGTGCCCTGAAAAAGAAAACGCCCGTTTTACCGGGCGTTTTGCATAACGAAGCTTCGTTCGAACTGGCGTGTGAAATTCAGCCTACCCACATTTGGAGTCGCCGCAGTTCAGACAGGTCATGCACCCGTCGGTAAAGATCACGGCTTTGGTATGGCATTTCACACACATCTGCGCATTTGAAGGAAAATCAGCGCTGGCTTCTTCAGCGACGATTTCCTCTTCAATCTTTTTTGCAGCGAGTTCCTTCTTCTTGGCCTCGATATAGGCTTGCTGATGGGGATCGATATCCGCCTTTATCAGGCCGATATTTTTCAGGTGATCCTCAATGGCTTCACCGATTTCAGCCACCAGCGAGGGCATGAACTTGCCGCCCTTCTTGAAGTAACCGCCCTTGGGATCAAATACGCCTTTCAGCTCTTCCACCAGGAAGGTCACATCACCACCCTTGCGAAATACGGCAGAAACAACCCGTGTTAACGCCAGCACCCACTGAAAATGCTCCATGTTCTTGGAGTTGATAAACACCTCAAAGGGGCGGCGCAGTTCATGCTCGGTGCCCGGATTCAGCACGATATCATTGATGGTGATATAAAGTGCATGCTCGGACAACGGCGTTTTGATCTTGTAAGTAGAGCCCATCAGCATTTCCGGGCGCTCTACTTTTTCATGCATGTGCACGACGTCTGCCTTGGTCTCTTTGGGTTGCGGGGCAGCTTCCTGCGCTTTTTCTTCGGGCTTCACAACCTCATAGCCCACGATTTTTCCTTTGATCTCTTTAGTCATTTTAGCAAACCTTTTAATCTTTCAGTCCACGCCCGCCAGGATCAGGTTCTGACAGGCACCGCACTTATAACTTGCCGTAATAGCCTTCTTTAAGGGCATCATAAAGGTTAGCGGCGGTATGCACCTCGCCGTCGTATTCCACCTCCTCGTTCCCTTTGGCCTCGAAGACGGTGCCGTCTTCCAGCGTGAAACGGTAAGTGGTTTTGGCGATATCGTCCTCGCGCACCAGCACCCCCTGGAAGGCTTCGGGGTTAAAGCGGAACGTGGTGCAGCCCTTCAGTCCCTTGCGATAGGCGTACAGGTAAATATCCCGGAACTTATCATACTCAATGTCACTGGCCACGTTAATGGTTTTGGATATGGAGGAATCCACCCATTTCTGCGCCGCAGCCTGCATATCCACATGCTGTTCTGGCTTGACGTCGTCAGTGGTAATGAAGTAATCAGGCAGCTTGCAGGCTTCATCGTCACTGTAAGGCATGGCCTTTTCATTGATCATGGCGCGATAGGCCAGCAGCTCAAACGAGAAGACATCCACTTTTTCCTTGGATTTCTTGCCCTCCTTGATCACGTTGCGGAAATAGTGATGGGCAAAGCTGGGCTCGATACCATTGGAAGCGTTGTTCGCCATGGACAGGGAAATGGTACCGGTGGGCGCAATGGACGAGTGATGGGTGAAGCGTGCACCCTCCTTCACAATGGCCTCCGCCAGCGCCGGATCCGCCTGGGCAATCCGCTGCATGTAGCGGCTGTACTTGCCGTGTAAAACCCGACCGGGCAACCGGTCACCCACTTTAATGCCGTCCTCTGCCATTTCGGGGCGGTGCAGCAGCATGGCCGGAGTGACTTCAAATTCCTCGTTCATGATGGGCGCCGGGCCTTTCTCCCGTGCCAGTTCCAAACCAGTTCGCCAGCCCGCCAGCGCCAGACGCTTGGACACTTCCTCGGTGAATTTCACCGCTTCTTCACTGCCGTACTTGATCCGCAACATGGCTAACGCAGAACCCAGACCCAGGAACCCCATCCCGTGGCGACGCTTGTGGGTGATTTCGTGACGCTGCTGCGCCAGTGGCAGACCATTCTGCTCCACCACGTTATCCAGCATCCGGGTGAATATGGAAACCACTTCCTCGAACTTGTCCCAGTTAAAGCTGGCGTCCTGGGTAAATGCATGCTCTACGTACTTGGTCAGATTGACCGAACCCAGCAGACAGCTGCCATAGGGAGGCAGAGGCTGTTCGCCGCAGGGGTTGGTGGCCCGGATATTTTCGCAGAACCAGTTGTTGTTCATTTCGTTGACCTTGTCGATCAGGATAAAACCGGGTTCGGCAAAGTCATAGGTAGAGGACATGATGGCGTGCCAGATCTTGCGGGCCGGTACCTTCCGGTACACCTTGCAGGCCACCTGGCCTGTCTCGTTCACCACGTAGCCATCGTGGGTGGGCCACTCGCGCCACAGAACCTGGTCTTCGTTATAAAGGTCCAGCTTGTTGTGATCCTCGCTGCCCTCACGGAACGGGAAAACCAGAGGCCAGTCAGCATCCTGCAGTACTGCCTGGATAAACTCCTCACTGATCAGCAGGGAAAGGTTGAACTGACGCAGACGACCGTCTTCGCGCTTGGCGCGGATAAAATCCAGCACGTCCGGGTGGGACACATCAAATGTCGCCATCTGGGCGCCGCGGCGACCGCCGGCGGAGGACACCGTAAAGCAGGTCTTGTCAAAAATATCCATAAAGGACAACGGACCCGACGTTTTGGCGCCCGCGCCGGAAACGTGGGCACCCTTGGGCCGCAGGGAGGAGAACTCGTATCCGATACCGCAACCGGCCTTCAGGGTCAGCCCCGCTTCGTAGTTTTTCTCCAGAATGCCGGACATGGAATCGGTCACCGAACCGGACACCGTGCAGTTAATGGTGGAAGTGTCCGACTTGTAGGCGGACGCTCCCGCATTGGAAAGGATGCGGCCTGCCGGAATGGCACCGTTGCGCAATGCCCAAAGAAAACGCTCGTACCAGTGCTCCTGCTTTTTCCGGCCTTTCTCCACTTCGGACAGGGCTTTGGCAACCCGCTTGTAACTGGCCTCCATGGAAGCGTCCACGGGCGTACCATCGCTTTTTCGCAGACAGTACTTTTGGGCCCAGATTTCCATGGAGGTGGGCTGAAAAGGAATATCGTTGACGGTTGTCTCTATATTATTGTTGGCTTCAGCGATGGTTGATTTCATGCTCTGCGTAATTCCCATTAGTTGGTCGCCTCGGAAAGGGCGTGAAGACTATCCCAAAGATTGCGTAATTTAAACTCTTGACACCTAAATTATTTGTTTTTGTTAAACACCATATAAGGTGTTCTGGGAAAATTATAGACACAAGATATGGGGGCGCGCAAAAAATTTTTGCACTTTTTTTCAACTTGCGGCGGCTAATCCAAAGCGGTTATCAAATGGTCAAAATCACGTCAGTAGACTAAAAATAATTCACAGGTCGGGAGCACAGAACAACACTGGAACAGCGACAGGTATCCACAGATTAGTGTGGATAAGTTATCCACCGGGCAGGGAGATCCCACAAAAAAACCGGGCCTTTTCAGGGCCCGGTTTTTTTGTATCGAAGCAGAATTTTCTGGTGTTTACAGCCCCAGCTCACGCAATCTCGACGCATGATTTTCATAAATATCCCGGGGGTCGGTCCACCCTGTCATGCCAAACAGCAGGTTGGTGGCATCCAGGTGATTCAGGCTGTAATTACTCTTGATCACATCACCCCAGTGCTGGGAGCAGCGATGCACCAGACCATCGTTATTACCGTCACTGAAGCTCAGGCTGCTGGTCAGGGCAAAGAAGTAATCCGTGGGATCGAGCACGTTGGTAAAGATGCCCTTGCTGCCCCAGGAGTAATAACGGATACCATTGACGCTGTGGGCGCCTTCACCACACCAGCTGGACGGTTTGCCATGACTGAAGCGCCGGTTGAAATCATTGGCCCCTGCAGTGCTCATGAATTTCACCGCTTCCAGGGCATCCTGTTCGTAGGACGGATTACCTGACAGGAGGTCAGTAACATCGCCGATCAGGTTCAGAAGATCCATCGCCACGCCGCCGTGCCAGGTACCCTCAGGAAAATTCCGCACGCCCCAGTCAGCAAAACCGGAACCGAAATTGGTGCCGTTCACGGTGGTTACCGATGCCACGATATTGGGGTCTATGCCAGCCACGTAACGTATGGTGGGGCCGCCCAGACTATGGCCGATCAGATTGACCTTTGATGCTCCCGAATGGGGTAAAACATGATTCTTTATGTAACGGTGCAGCTGTTCACCGCGGGTATAGGCATCATTCCATGCTGTGACATTAGGCACATAGACTCTGGCACGCCCTTCCCGCAGCTCGTCGGGGATATCGTGAAAGTATTCAACCAGGCCAAGCAGCTCATCCCAGCCGGTTACACCATGAACCAGCACAATGGGGTATTTGGTGTTGTAGCGATGTTTGCTCTGACAATACAGGTCCCACCAGGAGCAGGTTTTGTAACCGCTGTGAGGGCCGGCCATTGTGTTAAAAGACATCAGAGTCATTGCCAGAAATGATAATGCGAGGAGATTTTTCATTGTTACCCACCCAAAATGCAACGCTGATTTTTGTGTCGTAGTTGTTCTGTCTTTTGTGAAAGACGACTGCGTTCCTGGTGAATAATTGCACGGAGCTTGCCAATTACATTGCGTTACAATCGGTTACACTTCGTAAAACGTCAAAGAAACGGCAATAACAAATTCAAGCACTTAGCGGTTAATTTGTGATCACTAATGTAACTGACAAAATTTTGATCCAATACTTTTGACCTAATCCTTTTGAAGTGATTACTTTGGTAACACTTTTCAGAATCAAACCGTTACATTTGGTGAAAGAAAGTTACAACGAAACGACATAAGAGGGGGTTGATTATTATTTTTTATTATTAAAACAAGGCTTTGGTAAAACCAGTTACTAGCTCCAGCGCGCCAGCATCTTACGGATATGATCAATCTGTATGGGCTTTGCCAGATAATCATCCATGCCCGCCCGCATACATTTTTCCTTGTCAGTGCTCATGGCATTGGCGGTCACCGCAATAATGGGCAGGTCGGTCAGGCCCAGTTCATGGCGGATTTTCTCGGTGGCTTCGTAACCGTCCATAACCGGCATCTGACAGTCCATGAACACCAGATCAATGGACTCCTGACGCAGCAACTCCAGGGCCTCCAGACCGTTATCCGCATAGAAGCTGTGATAGCCGAGCCGGGAAAGAATGCCCTTGAGAACCTGCTGATTGACCGGATTATCCTCCACCACCAGGATATTGCGCTGAGCCCCCGGCAGGCTCACCTCAGGCACCTCTTCCACCCGTTGTGCCAGGATGGGTAAATGCAGAACCACCTCGGCCCGGGTACCCTTCTCCGGCGAGGAATCCAGGGTAAAGGTACCCCCCATTTTCTGCACCAGATAGCGGCTCAGGGTAAGACCGATTCCCAGGCCGCCGGTTGCCGTTCGCTGGGACCTGGCAGCACTGAAAGGCTGGAAAAGTTTCTCCTGAATATCCTCGCTGATGCCGACGCCCGTATCCTCCACCCGGATCACCAGTGAAGCCCAGCCGCTGTCCACTGTCTGAAACACTTTCAGGTTCACCTGCCCCTGGGGCGGCGTGTACTTCACCGCGTTATCGGCTAACTGAATCAGCACCAGCCTGATCTGCTCCGGATCACCCTTCAGCACCATGGCCGATCCGGGAATGTCCGCTTCGTAGCGAATGTTTTTCCTGCGGCAACGCTCTTCAATTTCCAGTGAAATCCCGTTGAAAAAGGTCACAGGATTGAAAGGTTCACTTTTCAGAACGATACTGCCGGCCTGCATTTCATTGAACCGGAGCACGGTATCAATCATGCCGGTCATGTCCCGGGCAGATGAGATGGCAGTATTCAGGTAAAGCTGGTCCACATCCGAGAGGTTTTCCCGGTGAATCAGTGTTAATGCCCCTTCAATACCGTTCATAGGGGTGCGCAGCTCATGGGATATGGTTGAGAGAAACTGATCCTTCACCAGGTTACTCTTTTCCAGCTTCCGCAACGCGTCCTGCAAGGTCCGCTTGGTTTGTTTCTGGATCCGGTTGAAACGGTCTGCCAGGGCCAGCGACAGCAAAGTCACCTCGATGGAAAGCCCAACGGAAATAAGGTTGCTGGTAAACGCGTTGACCGGGATAGGTATGAAGCGCATCAGCGCGGTGACAAAGACAGACACCAGAAGAATACCCCAGGCCAGAATGAAAAACCGGGCTGAACGGGATCCCATGCTGGCACGAACAATTCCCACGTAGGCCGCCACCAGTGACAGCAGCATGGCCAGGATGGACGCCATGTTGACAGCGTGGCGGTTGGCAATAAAAGGGCCGGCGATCATCATTAGTACCGCAACCAGCACCATGCCTTTTATAATGCGGGACCAGAGCGGCATGTGTTGCGGCAGCTGCAGAAACCGGTTCACAAACAGCAGCGTAAAAATCTCGGCAAAAAAAATCGACTGGGGCAACATAATGTTGGCCAGTGCTGGGCTGTCAGGCCACAGGTATTTGAACGCATCGCCCCGGTTGCAGGCCTCAAACAGGGTAATCCCCAGAATCGAGAGCACATAATACAGATAGGACAGGTCCCTGATCGCCAGAAAAATCACTAGATTGTAAAGCGCCATAATGATCATGGCCCCGTAGAACAAACCATAGAGCTTGCCGCGGGCATCGGCTACACCGGCATACTGATCCCTGGGCCACAGGCGGGGGTTGGCGATTACCAGCCCGTCATTGGCCAGTCGTGCCAGCAGCGTGAGTTGCCGGCCCTGCTCCAGATCAAGCGGAAAACTGAAGTTCACAGAGGGTATCGGGCGCGCAGAAAAGGGCTTCAGGTCGCCGGTTTGCCACTCCTTGATCACTCGGCCACTTGCGGTGTCGATCACGTAGAGATCAAGGTGATTCAGGTAAGGCGTAGCAAATTCTACCAGCCAGCGCGGATCGGTTCGTGCCAGGGTAGAAACCACACCACCAGGAAGCTCCGCACGCACCCAGTACACCGAGCCGCTCAAGCCACTGTTGAGAGCCTTGCCATGAAGGCTGACAAACCGGTCGGAAAGCTCCCCGAGGATGTCTGGCAGCCCGGCGGCGCCCTGGCGATCTTCATAGACGCTCAGATAGGGTGTCAGGCTGACAGGCAGCACGGGGTCACCCCCACCCGCCAGAGCAGGGAGCGGGCAAAGATGCAGTAGTACATGAATAATCAACAGGTTACGCAAACAGACCGGCAACGAAACGTGAGCTCCCGTGCAAAACACCCTACTGGATTAAGTAAAGCAGAAATTGCGCAGGATACCGGATTATTCGGGGGGGAAAAGGAAAGATGGCGTCCCCTAGGGGACTCGAACCCCTGTTACCGCCGTGAAAGGGCGGTGTCCTAGGGCGAGCGGGGTGAGCGGGCAGATCCAGCCCACGAGCTCGATCGCCGCGCCGTAGGCCGCCGCTGGCAGATGAAGCCAGGGCATCCAGCGCCAGCGGCGGCCTAC
>JAWVYU010000043.1:0-20325 GCA_033722575.1 Ketobacteraceae bacterium
GCTCTACCGCTAAAGGCAAGGCCATGTTTGTCTGTGCCAACCGGCGGATTGCCTACGATTTCTGGCAGGAGATTGTTGCCCTGCGCCCGCAATGGAACGAGGTGCTGGCAGCGGAAGAGGGTGCAGCACTGACGGATCAGGAAAAGAAAGAGATCAAGCCCATGGAGCGGATCAAAATGATCATGACCCGAGGCAAGGACGATCCCAAAGACCTGTATGAAGTGCTCGGCACGGCAGAATACCGCAAGGAACTGGATCGCCAGTTCAAGAACCCCAAGTCCAATTTCAAGATCGCCATCGTGGTGGATATGTGGCTGACCGGCTTTGATGTGCCGTTTCTGGATACCATTTATATCGACAAACCCATCCAACGCCATAACCTTATTCAAACCATATCCCGCGTTAACCGCAAGTACGAAGGCAAGAATAAGGGGCTGGTGGTGGATTACATCGGTATTAAAAAGCAGATGAATCTGGCCCTGGCCCATTACAATAAGGCGGATCAGCAGAATATTGAGGAAATCAGCCAGTCGGTGATTGTGGTGAAGGATCACCTGGATTTGCTCGGCAAAATATTCCACAAGTTTGATGCCAGGCCCTATTTTAATGGCAGCCCCCTGGAGCAGCTTAACTGCCTGAATATGGCGGCTGAGTTTGTGCAGATCACTGACAAGATCGAGAAACGCTTTATGGCGCTGGTGAAACGCCTGAAAGCGGCCTATGACATTTGTTGTGGCTCAGAGGCCATCAGCCAGCAGGAGCGGGACCGGATACATTTTTACCTGGCAGTGCGTTCCATCGTGTTCAAACTCACCAAAGGCAATGCGCCGGACATTGCCCAGATGAACGCCCGCGTGCGGGAAATGATAACGGAGGCGCTGAAAGCCGATGGTGTGGAGGAGATTTTCAAGCTGGGTGATGATGAATCCGGCGAGATGGATATATTCGCTGATGATTACCTGGAGAAGATAGAAAAGATCAAGCTGCCCAACACCAAGATCAAGTTACTGCAAAAGTTGCTGGCGCGTGCCATTGAGGATTTCAAAAAGGTGAATAAAACCATGGGTATGGATTTCTCTGAAAAATTCCGTGCGCTGGTGGAGAAGTACAACGAAAGGAAAGAAGACAGCGTGCTGGTGAGTGATGTGCTGGATGATTTTTCCGATGAAATCATTGATCTGATTCAGGCGCTGAAGAAGGAGAAGGAATCCTTTGCGGATCTTGGGATCGATCTGGAAGAGAAAGCTTTTTATGACATTCTGAACCGGCTGGCGATCAAGTATGACTTTACCTATCCGGAGGACAAATTGCTGGATCTGGCGAAAGCCGTTAAGGCTGTGGTGGATGACAAAGCCAAATACACCGACTGGAGCCAGCGAGACGATATCAAGGCGGAACTGAAGGTGGATTTGATTCTGCTGTTGGGCAAGCATGGCTATCCGCCGGTAGACCGGGACGAGGTGTATAAGGAAATATTTGAGCAGGCTGAGAATTTCAAGCGGTATCAAACAGCCAGTTAAGGACCGGTTTTACTGAATGCAAGGTCGGACAGAAAGCTGAGCATGGCGACCGCATCCGTCAATTTGTGTCATTATCCCGACAAAAACTGACATTAAGGTTAAAAAGTGATCGCTGTCGGTGGTGGCCGATCATTATCTTCAATCAGCATTTGCAATATCCCTTGCCTCTAAAATGGTCGCTGAATTCCCAAAGCAATACTGCAATGGGTAAATTGGCATATCCCGCGAATACCCATTGATAGGCTTACCAACTTTCGGTAAGCATTTCCGTATCATATGGCTCACTTTTACCGGTCTTAAAATAATGTGCCGTTAGGCCTGTCTCGTTTTACTTCCCTACGGCTTATCACTTTTGGCTAACTTGTGGGGAAATTTCCTGGTTCATAGAATTGAGCTGTAGTTCACATTTGTAGCGTACTTTTTGCAGCAGCGTAGTCACGGATCATTTAAGGCTGAGTCACCCATAAACAGCTGAATGGTTCCCGTTTTTATGGCCGGATTTTCAGGTGTTCCTGAATCCTCCAGCCTTATTACAAGAATAAGGAATACCAATGTCTAATACCGCACGAGTCAATACGTTCACGATATTGGAAAAAACCGAGGATGAGGAAATCGCCGAAGCCTATGGCTCGGGTATGCGGGGAATCCCGATGCCCGATGTCGAGGAAATATCGATGGAAAAAAGCGGGCTCGATGGATTCGGAGAGCTTTGCTTGCAGGAAATTGATAATCCGGAACCTGTATCGTCAGACCCCCTGGAAAGTAAAATACAGCGGCCAAGGGAAACCAGAATTGCCACGGTGCACAAGCTGGCGATTCAGCCTTTGGATCACGAGCCCCAGCTTCCCGAGCCGGTCTTTGAACTCCCAATAAAGCCTGCCGCCACGCGCCGTGTGCTGTCGCCGGAACAGGCTAATTTTCTGAATTTTCAGGCAATATCGGAGGCCTTTGCACCGGTGGAATCAAGCCTGTCGGTGCTTCCTGAGGTGGCAGATTGTATTCTCTGGCTTAAACAGCCTTTGTATAACACTACCATGGAAGATGGCCGGCTGTTTATCAGTGCAAATCATCCTTCTCTGAAACTGGTTGCTGCCCTGATCGAACTGGGATATTACGTGGATTCCGTCCGGTCTCCCACCTACCGGCAGTTGACCGCGCTGGTGCGTAAAGCTGCCAGTCTCAAAGCCCGGGATTTTCAGAAATATACCGCTCTGAGTGGTGAGGTGAAACAGGCCATAGCCACCGCAAGAACGCCCCGCCAAAGAGTCATCAACCAGCTGATCTGCCATGGTGAAAAACTGATTCCCCTGCCGCAATCGGAACTCAAACCCATTGAGTTCAGCCGCAAAATGCTGCGCTATGAGTTGGCGGTGCACCGCCTGATGAGGTCCTTATGGCCGCTGATACTGAAAAAGATCGAACAGAAAGAGGGCAAGGGTTCAGTCGAGTGGCAATCTGCATTTTTCGCTTACGGTAATATTCTTCGCAGCACGCAGGTGCTTTCCGATACCATCACCAAGTATCAGCTGCTGGAAAGTCTGCCAAGGATTATTGCGGAACTGCTCCGGGTGTTTAACCAGATCAACCTGAAAGAAGTGATCCGGGAGGAGATTCTCTGCCGCCTGATGCAATTGCACCTGGCTATTGTGCGAGGGAAGGACGGCACCAATATCCGCGAGCATCAGATGGACGCCGCTTTTGCATTCCGCTGTCTGAAGGGCAATGTGTTTGCAGAAAAAGAATACCTGCGCCTCTTTAACGAGGAGGGAAGGCTTTCAGCGAAGTACTTTGAACAGCTGCTGACGCGGGTTTACAGCCAGGATCACCGTTTGAGCGAGCTGGAGGAAATGACAATTGAGCGCTATCGCAGCGTGGTTACTACCGAACCTGAAGCGAAGCAAATCAATTTCAAAATACCTCAGCCGGATTTTAATGCCCTGATCAGGCGTGCCCTGGGTTATCTGGTGGCGCCG
Source organism: Ketobacteraceae bacterium (assembly GCA_033722575.1). Taxonomy (GTDB): domain Bacteria; phylum Pseudomonadota; class Gammaproteobacteria; order Pseudomonadales; family Ketobacteraceae. Next base: position 3,494 of record JAWVYU010000043.1, read on the forward strand.
CCGATGCTGTCTCCTTCCTGAAGAGGCTGTCAGGCTTTTTTCCTTAACATCGCAACGCTTTGAGATGATCAGACAAACGCAGATGCCAACAACATCTGCGTTTTTGTATTCGTGCTGCCAGGAAGAGAGATCAAAAGGTTTGAGGGGTACAGGAAAATAGTTGAGTCTCTCCGCACGGAAATCCTTTGCATTCACGTTACAAAAAAATACAAACAGCAACAGTCTGCTTACGCTTGCCTGACCATTGGTTACAGTAAGCCTTGTATTGCTCGCTCACGTCATAAGTACATCAATCCACATGACCAGATAGTCTTAACAGGGGTGGTTAAAATATGGTCAATTGTGGTGGGCTTCAATAAACTGGAGGAACTTAGCGCACAGTCTTACGGAGCTAAGAGCAGTGTTCTTCGTTTAATGCGAACACTTTAAGCTGTGTGTCCGTGGATACTCAAAGTCAAAGCCGGGAATGGCGTTTGCCTTGAGTGACGTTCCAGAGGTTGGTATGACCGAAGCGTGGCATCAATTATTCACCGGTAAAGCTCCAAAGTTCGTTGCGCATGTGTTTCTGCTGGCCGGCATGGCCGTGTGCCTTTCATACCCTCTGCAGGCCAATGCGGGCTGGCCAGCGGTTAACAACCCTCGCGATTACGGCCCTTACACACCAGTCAGAACCGATTCCTCCGATGGCCAGTGCACCTTCTATCACCCTTCTGCGGCCGATATGACTGCATCAGACATGTATCATCCCATTATTATCTGGGGTGATGGCACGGGAAATCCTGCCACCCTGGACATAAGGCGTCCTTTTTATGAGCGCCTGGCTTCACAGGGATTCGTGGTTGCTGGCTCTAATGATCTGTCCAATGGCGACGGCAGCCGGATGAGAGATTGCTGGCACCGGCTCAAAGCAGACAACGGTAATCCGGGTTCCAAATTTTTCAACAGACTGGATCTTGGCCTGACTTGTGTGGGCGGCTTCTCCCAGGGCGGTGCGGGAGCCCTGATGGTGGGAACCTTCGGTGAGATCAGTCCGAAATGTACGATGCTTCTGAATCCCTACGTCTGGGGTCCGATTCCGCCTGACCAAAACAGTGGACCGGCACTTTCCCAATGTATTTATGACTGGCGTAAGTGGAATACCGGATGCCATCGCGGCCTTTGGTCCGGTTTCGATGGTAATTACAGCAGGGTAGAACGAGGTCCCGTGTTGATGTTAACCGGACATGAGGACGCGGTTATGGCGTTGAGACGGCCCCTCAGATCGGGTAATTCCATTGATGACTGGTTCTGGCACAGCCCCTGGGAGACCTGGATCGAGATTAACCGGGATAGCAATAGCCCCATGATGTGGGCTGAAAACAGATATATGGGTTTGGGGCCGCTGGGCCATGGTCAGAACAATGCGCTTGAGCCCTATGACAGTGCCATTATTGCCTTTTTCCGGGAAAACCTTATGGGCGACGCCCGCCATGCCTACTGGTACCGGGGTGGTAATGCAATTTTCCGGACCCACTACGACTGGACTGTGGATGGTGGCACCTGGTCCACTGGCGCTTTCTGGAATGATGGCTACGTCACTAACGTTCAGCCAAAAAGCAGAGGGGGATTCGCGCAGATTAACGGCAGGCTCAAGCAGATTGATGTGGGTTCAGAAGTCTGGGGTGTGAACGGAAACGACGACATTTTCAGATGGAATGGTGGCGGCTGGACCCACATACCGGGAAAACTGAAACATGTCTCTGTTGGTGCCAACGGCGAAGTCTGGGGCGTCAATGCGAACGATTACATTTACAGATACAACAGATCCAGCAACAACTGGACCCAGATACCCGGAAGGCTGAAACAGATCGATGTAGGCTCAGAAATCTGGGGTGTGAATGCGAATGATGACATCTTCAGATGGAATGGCAGCGGCTGGACTCATATACCCGGCAAGCTGCAGCATGTAAGCGTCGGCGCCAGAGGTGAAGTCTGGGGTGTGAATAGCGGTCACTACATTTACCGATACAATAACAACGGCAATAACTGGACCCAGATGCCCGGCAGACTCAAGCAGATTGATGTGGGCGCAGGAATCTGGGGGGTTACCGGAGCCGATGATATCTTCGAGTGGAGCGGAAGTAAGGGCTGGACTCACATACCGGGCAAACTGAAACATGTTTCGGTCGGTCACAACGGCAGTATTTGGGGTGTTAGCTCGGGTGACTATATTTACAAGTACAACCGTGTTGCCCAGGCGCTCAATACCCAGTCCCTTGCAATATGGAACGGAACACATAGCAGGTTTCTGGTTGCAGAGGGCAACGGCGGCAGCACTGTGAATGCCAACCGCACTGCTGCAGGCCCCTGGGAAACATTTACCATGACCGCCCCCAACAACTACTGCATCGTGCATGGTAGCGTTGTTAACATTCGCACCGGAAGTGGTTATTACTGGAGTGCGCAACCCGATGGCGCTCTTGACAGTAATCGGTTAAACCTTGGCAGCTGGGAGCAATTTGTGGTGATCAACCACAGTGATCGCTATGGCTGTCTGGCGAATAACGATCTGATCTCTCTGCGATCCTATGCGCATAATAGCTACGTGGTGGCAGAGCATACCGGTGCTGCAAATGCTAACAGAACAGGTATCGGCAGCTGGGAGATGTTCAGAGTGCACTTCAAGTAGATGGCCAGCATATTGCGGGAAGATACAATAGGATCAGTATCTTATGGTTTATGGTTGAAAATGGCGGCTGCTAGAGGGCGCTGCCGTCGGTAACAATTTGATTTATAACCATTAACAAATCTTCACCCATTTCTTTAGATCACAATATTATAATCGCCGCCATTGAATAATTAGTATACACACCCCCCCTATGAAAGCAGACTCCTTGATGCCATACGCCCGTCCAGTCTCGGGTAATGAGAAGATGTACATTGCTGGTGCCGATCTTAGCCCCCCCTTTGCTATTCAGGTGCTCGTGGAGGGCACTGGTGAGTTGTCGATTGAAGCGCTGAGGGCTGCAGTGACCCAGGCGGCGGATGCAACGCCCGGCTCCCGCTTGCGCTTGCGTCGTTTTCGCAGGGCCCGATATGAATGGGTGGACAGCGGGCGTGTCCCGCCTGTCATTGCGCTGAAAGCTGACTGGGATGGAAACGATTTTGCCGATGCCGATTTTCTCAAAAAACCTTTTGATTTGCGCAGTGGTCCTACTTGTGAAGTTTTTCATCTTTCCGGAAGTGGGGATGGCAAGCAGCGCTTGGTATTTCGTGCTTTTCACGGAGTAATGGATGCCCAGGGAGTTCAGCTCTGGGTGGATAACGTTTTTCGTGCGCTGAACGGCCACCTGCTGAATGAATCATATTTCAACGGCACTGATCTGGCGCTTGCAAGGTCGCTGGCGTTCCCCGAACATCGACCCAATTTTGGGTTTGACTGTGCATCGGCCACCGGAGACAAAGTCAGCAATCAGCGTGGTTATGTATGGCGCCGGGCGCGGGTTCCCGGAACCTTTCCCGGTCTCGTGTCTAAGCTTGCGATCATTCTGGCGGCTGCCAGTCGTGCGCATAATCCTGGTTGCGCCGTCCGCTTCATGGTGCCTGTGGATTTGCGGCCTCATTTATCCGAGGGAGAATATGCCACGGGCAACCTAAGCAACCCACTGTTTATTGAGCCACAACCAGAACACTCATGGACCGACATATATCAGCAAATTGTTGATGCTTTGGATAAGAAACGTGAAGGCATGGTGGGGCAGTTTGATCATGTTCTGGAAGAGGTGCCTGCATTTTTGCTACGCTGGCTGTTTGGTGCCGTTGTTGGCTGGCAAGCGCATTCCAGTCGCTTTATGGCAACAGGGGTGCTGTCCAACGTGGGCCGGATTCGATTAGGGGCTTACTCATCGCCCGAATTCACCGCTACGGCGGTCAACTTTCTGCCCTTTGATATTCCTATTTCGCCTTTATCGCTGGTAGCGACCGAAAACGACAACCACCTGGAGTTGTCGATTTCTTTGCCGGCCTATCTCGCTGATCATGGTCGCATTGATTCATTGGTTACCTTATTGTCCACATCTTTAAAGCGCATCACGTATGAACAGGCTGAAAGTTCACATCATCGGACTTCAGCAACAATGCATTCACCTTGTGATGTGAAAGTAGATGATGAAGATTTTAATGACACTTCAGTGATTTCCATGCTTCAATCTAAAGTGTTTTCCACCCCTGATGCTCCGGCCTTGCTGTTGGGCGAGACGGCCGTTTCCTATCAATCCTTGTGGGATCTGTCAAAGCAGCAAATGCTGTGCTTGCATGCCAACGGCGTGCAAAGGGGTGACTTGGTTGCGGTACTGCTGGATCGGTCAGTGGAACTGGTCGTTAATCTGATCGCAATCCTGCGTCTGGGCGCAGCCTATGTGCCTATTGATCCTGCCTATCCGGCTGAGAGGATTGCTTACATTGTGAAAGATGCCAATATCGCCCTGGTGGTTACTCACAGCGCCTGCCAATCTGTCGCAGGGTTGACAGTGCCTTGCCTGAATATTGACGAGCCAGACAAGGATAAAGGCGCTGCTATCACCAGCTTGATTGACTTCGTGGACCCGGGTGAGCTGCCTGAAGATGCGCTGGCATACGTGATCTATACCTCAGGCTCCACGGGTAATCCTAAAGGAGTGGAGATCGAGCACAGGCAGCTGGCTCATTATATCGACTGGGCCTGTGATGTATACGCCAACCGTGAGCCAGTGAATTTTCCTTTGTTCACTTCCATAGCCTTTGACCTGACCGTCACTTCGATCTTTACGCCGCTTGTGACTGGTGGAGCCATTCACGTCGTTCCGGAAACCGACGCTATGGCTGCACTCCAACGCATTCTGCTTGATGATCGCGTTGACGTTATAAAGCTGACTCCGTCACACCTTCGTCTGGCGCTGGAACTCAGTGGTAAACCCGTCAGACTGAAGAAAATGATTCTTGGCGGGGAAGATCTGCCGGTGAGTTTGTGTTGTGAAACTCATCAGCGTTTCGGAAGGTCTATCGATCTCATTAATGAATATGGCCCTACCGAAGCGACTGTGGGCTGTATGATTCATGTTTTTGACCCCGAAAAGGACAGGGGGGCTTCAGTGCCCATTGGTGTGGCCGCAGCACGTACTCATCTTTTTGTTTTGAATGAAGCGGGGCAACCTGTCAGGGAAAATGAGATCGGTGAATTATATATCGCAGGTTCGGGTTTGGCCCGCGGTTACCTTAACCGTACCGAACTCACGGATTCGCGTTTTCTAAAGCAGGCATTTGGCAGTTCACTTCGCCTGTATAAAACTGGCGACCTTGCCAGTCAGAATGAAGCCGGTTTGCTGGAATATCATGGCCGGATCGACAATCAGATAAAAATCAACGGTTTCCGAATTGAGCTGGGCGAGGTTCAGGCTATAATGAAATCGTTGTCCGGTGTGGATGATGCGGTTGCTCTGGCTGTAAATGGTTCCAGAGGTGAGCGATGCCTTTATGGTTTTTATGTTCGGCAGTCACATGCCGACCCTAGTGATATTGATGAAGCGACAATGCGCGCGTCTATGTATGAAAAGTTGCCCTATTTCATGGTGCCTGAACGCTGTGTTGCTGTGCATGAGATTCCGCTTACAGTGAATGGGAAAGTAGATAGCGAAGCGCTGATTTCAGCGGTGCATGATACCATGCACCAATCAATAAAGACGGATGCGGCTACTGTTGATAGATTACGGTTTATCTGGAGCGATATATTGGGAATGCCGTCAGCCGAAATTGACTATGTCGACAGCTTCTTTGAATTGGGCGGTGATTCTCTGTTGATGGCACGCATGCTGCGAAGGGTTCGCGAAGAGTTATTGACCGAGTCGGAGTGCAAGGGTTTTTCCGCTCGTGTTCCCAGATTGATCGAAAAACCTCAGTTTAATCATTTGCTGGTTTCTGTGGAAGCGGCTAAAGGGGTGGCTATATGACCTTGGATTATCGACAAGCTCAGCCTGGTGATGCGGATGTTCTTGCGCCAATGATTTATGAGGCAGCGCCAAGAATGCTGGAATATGTATTTGCTATGGGCCGGGATGCCATTGTCAACTATATCGCGTATTGTTTTAAAAATGATATCGGCTTCTATGGCTATTCCAGGCAATACGTTGGCTCTGAAAATGGAAAGATTGTTGTCACCATAACGGCCTACCCAGGCCGTGAGTTCAGTAGACTTGTGATGGCCACGTTTTTTGCGACATTCCGCTATTTCGGTATTACCCATTGGCTGGGTATTTCTACGCGGTTAATGAACGCAGGGCGCCTATATGAGCCACCCGGAAAAAACAGTCTGTTTATTGCAAATGGCTGCGTCTCTACCAGTGATCGAGGAAAAGGTGTTTTCGGACGTTTTTTTGCAGAATACCTGGTGCCTGTGGGTGAAGAGCGCCGGGTTGACCGTATCGAGCTGGATGTGGGTCATGACAACCCTCGCGCCTGTGCCCTATATCGGAGGCTGGGTTTCCAGTGCGGCGTGTCAAAACAATACCGCGGCAAGGCGGATATCGATGGTGTTACCCGCATGTTTCTGTCATTGGCTCCGGGTGCCGGGGAAAGCACCAGAAGCGCAAAATTGTAGAGTGAGCATTGCCACCAGTCCTGCACAGCCTAAGCTCGGTGTCCGGCGCTGTGGGTTAAAGTATTAGCCTGGTAAAATGAGAAAAAGCTGGGTTTTCATAAATGGCCTGGGCATGAAGGTTGGTGCCCAGTGATTCATTAATCTTTCTGACAAGTCGAATCGCCATCATGGAGTTGCCACCCAATTCGAAAAAGTCAGAGGCAAAATTCACATCCTCACCCAAAACATCCTTCCAGATAGAAGCGACCTGCTGTTCTCTGTCGGTTAGCTGCCTCTGCAGCTCAGGCTCATTTGGTTCCGGTGGGTTAAATCGGGACAAGGCCAATCGGTCCAGCTTTCCGTTGGTACTCAAAGGCATTTTATCCAGGCGAATAAGCTTGCCTGGAACCATGTAGAGCGGCAGTTTTTTCTTTAGCGCCTGGCGGATACGGCCTTTGATATCCTCATCGAACCCGGCACCACGATGAACCGTAAAGTAGGCAACCAGGCCGGGGTGCCCGTGTAGATCGCTCTGTAGAACAGCGGTTTGCTTAACTTCCGGTATGGACTCAATGTGGTGCTCGATCTCTCCCAATTCTATGCGAACTCCCTGTATTTTTACCTGGTAATCCTGCCGGCCAAGAAACTCATAGTCGCCATTCGGTAATTGCCTGACGACATCGCCTGTGCGATAGGCCCTAACCTGTAGCTCTGGCCGAAATGGATGATCAAGAAATCTCTCAGCGGTCAGTTCAGGCCTGTTGATATAGCCCAAACCCACGCCGAGGCCTGCAACAATCAGCTCGCCAGGCTCGCCCTGAGCGACACGTTGTAGTGCTTCGTTTACGACAAAAGCCTCCATGTTAGCGACGGGCTTTCCTATAGGTACGCCACGCCCAGAAAACTCTTCTTCATCCACAAATAACAGGCTGTCTATTGCCGCTTCAGCAGGACCGTAAAGGTTACAGATGGCAGCCTTGGGAAACTTCGATTTAACCTTATGATAAAGCGCAGTGGAGAACAGTTCACCTCCAACCAGGAATAAGCGTACTGTGTCATTGATGTCATTCTCCATCTCATCCAGCAGGCCATTCAATACAGATGGTATGATGCTGATAAAACTTATACCCTGGGATTGGATTTGCTCACAGAGATAACGAGCGTCCTTATGGCCCTCGGGTTCAGTAACCACCAATCGTCCACCGGAGAACAGGGGCAGAAAAACCTCCAGCAGGGATGCGTCAAAGCTTATGGGAGTCTTCTGAAAGGTGGCATCATCACTCCCAAAGCCAAAGCGAGACTGCATATACAGGAAATGATTTACCACGCCCTGATGAGTGTTTATTGTGCCTTTGGGGTTGCCGGTAGACCCTGAGGTGTAAATCAGATAGCAAGGCCTTTGGTCGTCTTCTTCCTTCGCAGAATAGACGCCAGGATTATTATAATTGAGGTTTGCTATCTGTTGAGCCCTGGTATCCAAAAAGATTAGTGTATTAGTAGAGCAAAAATGACTGGCATAATCAGAGCGGGAAATAACGAGTCTCGCGGAGGAATCCTTTACCATGTATTCCAGGCGGCTGGGGGGCAGTGTTGGATCCAACGGCAAATAAGCACCACCAGATTTCAATACTGCCAGGATAGAAACAATTAGATCTACCGAACGTTCCAGCCCTACACCAATGAATTCGCCTTTATGCACGCCTGAAGCTATCAGATAGTGTGCCAACCGATTCGCACGAGCATTAATCTCTCTGTACGTGTAAAGGTTTCCTCTGAATGCGACACAGACGCTTTCTGGCGTTGACTCTGCCTGGCGCTCAAACAACTGGTGCAAGCCCAGGTGAGCCTCTGGATAAACGACCCTTTCGTGTGGTGGTAAAGGAGTAGCATGAGCTATTTTTTCGCGTGGAGCCTGAACTCTTTCTACGACATGTGCGCTCAGGCCGGCAGCATCAATCAGTTGGGCAAGCAGTACATCAGGGTTGTCCCACAGGCAGCGGCCTTTTACCAGGCAGATATCTGTCGAAGACTCCGTTTCCGTAATGATTATGGACAACGGTGCGACTGGAATGGCGCAGGGTACAAACAGAATCCTGCCAGCTTGAAAAGACCCTGAGCTGAAGTCCGGCAGGCGTTGTCTGCCGGTATGTGAAACTACAGCGGACATCAGATACTTTCCATTGGCTGTCTGGCGCTTCCACATCATACCCAGCATGCGCCCCAGCAGCCCAACGGGCAGCAGGCGGTATAGCCAGTCGCTTCTTCCCCTTGCCAGGAAGCGCCGATCTTGCAGTTTGGTTAGCATGGTAGATGAAAATTCCTGCCAGGTTTTCTGGCTTTGAAGAGGAATAAACAAAGGAAGGCTAAGGTTTGCTGTGCTCTGGCGCGCGCCGGCTGGCATGTCCTGACGCAGGTCGACCGGCACCATGACGCAGCCATTATCTTCGGGTTGTTTTAACAGAAGTGTTCGAATTCCAATGCTTAGTCTTGCAACAATTCCCGTGATATTGCCGCGTAGTGAACAGTGTCCATAGTCAAACATAAACTGATCCTGAGAATTGGCGTTTGCACTCGGACCAGACTGATGAGGCATAAGCGGCTCATCCTTGCGAAGAGGCGCTTTTTGAGCTTTTGCGTACTCATCATCCGCGAGCATGGAATCTGCTGCTGGCGGTATCTCTCCACGCAATGCAGCAAATACTGCTTTTGCCCAAAGCTCCAGTCCACGGCCATCCATAATCGCGTGCAAGGCTCTGAATGCAACGAAACTATGTGTGCCATCGGTGGCCAATACTACATCGCAGGTATGTCCGCCCTGTGGATCCATTCCACCATGAAGTTCCACAGCGCGCTGAAAGTGAGTGTCGATATCAGGAATGAAGTCAACCAGCACGACGGGGGGAGGAGCGGCATCCGCTATCCACTCATTGTATTGTAATCGTAGCCGAGTACCGGGAAACAACTCGGCAACATGATTGACTGCGTCCTGAAGCTGGGGAAGCGTTATTGAACCCTCACCCTCAACAAAGAGCTGAATAATAATGTCAGAAAAAGCGTGCTTGCCGGCAAGATAGATACGTTCGTTAGCTGTTACAGGTCGCCGGGTAGTCATTGGTGAAGCTCACCACCCGGGTTTACGCCCGACTTCCTTGCCGCCCAGAAACGATGAAACCGGGGCCCGAACGTTGCAAAGTGAGGAAAATCACGCTCACAAACAGGTGTCAGCCTGAATTTTGAATAGTATTGCGAGTAATCATAAATACCATGCACGGCATTGTTGACAACCAGCTTGCAAAACAGGTTTGCATAGGCATGGTTGATAGTTTGCACCATGCGATGCAGAAATGAACCGTTTAATGGCGCATAGCCTGAAAGGGTCAGCATTCCACCGTCTTTCAGTTGATTTACCAGGTGTTCATACACCTGAAACATCACGTTGGGTGAGAACACGTCGAGCAGATAGCTGGCTACCACTACATCATATTCGCCACTGCGCTGATGATTCAGCACGTTACCCTGAATACACTCGATTTTATCGAGTACCCCTTCCGCCTTGAATATGGAGGTGGATTTTTCGAACATGACACTATCCAGTTCAACGACCGTCGGATGATGACCTGCTTTGGCAGCCAAAACTACTTCTTTGCCCCAACCAACACCGGGATACAAGATCCTGCTGGGCTCAGTCACTAGGTTAAGGTGGTACTTCTTGCTTTCCTGTATTTGGCCGCCACTACCCCAGTAGGCGCCCCACTCATACAGGGAAGCAATTCGCCCGTACCGGCTTTCACGGGCAATCCTGACAGTATCTTCACTGGTATTCATAGTAGTAGACTTCTGTGTATTAAGCCGCGTTGTACTTTTCAATTTCTGCTATCTCTTTGATGGTCAAGAATAGCGTATTCTGTTGCCATGGGTGAAAATCACGCCGATAAAATGCGAATAGTTCATCTTTTATCAACCGGAAAATACCTTTTTTGCCAAAGGCAAACCGCAAGCCCTGCAGCCAGATTTTTGGTCTGAAAAGCAATCCGTCTTTAAACAGGAAGTAAGCCAATCTCAGGTTTACCCTGATCCCCAGCAGAGCCACGATCGCAAGGCTCATACATCCCACCCGCAAACGGTAGCTGGCTCCCAGAGCTGAATACACTTCCCAGGCCACGGATTTATGCTCAATTTCCTCAACTGAATGCCAGTTCCATAGCATTTTCATATTTGGGTCCGCCTCGGCCATCAGGTTGTGGCGCAGGGTTGCGGCGGACAGAATCGATGTCAGGTGTTCAAAAGCAAGGGTCACTGCCAACAGCTGATCCCGCGACATTTTCCTGCGCACCGAGGTCACCCGGTCGTTATTGCGCTCCATGCCATCAATATCGTAGCCCCATGTTTTTAGCCATTGGTTGTATTTCTTGTGCTCACGGGAATGAAACGCTTCCTGGGCAATAAAGCTTTTGATCATTTGCCTGAGTTCTGCATCTTCAATATCTTTGCGTGCTTCGCGCAGAGCGTAAATGAAGAAGTCCTCCCCAACCGGTAGTACGGTCGACAGCGCATTAAACCAGTGAGTAGCCACCGGGTTGCCACCAAGCCAATGTCGGGGGATTGTCTCAGGGAAAGATATAGATAAGTTGCGTGGTGTAATTTCCAGCTCAGAGGGCGTTAACGGAGAAATTGGCAATGTCATGCTCCTGTACTTCAAATGACTGCGCTGGGCGCGGATGCAAGTATCCATAGCAGCAGGCCAAAAGCTATGCCTTTACGTTAGATATTTGTAATTACATTAACAGTTGATTACAGAAAGCAATTCAAAAAACAACCTGAACAACCGGTCAAAGAAGAAAATGAAGAAGTGTGCAAATTCAATGGCTTACATATAATCGCAATGCATATAGAATGGAGCGCCGGAGGCATTGCCGCTATATGGCAAGGGTGAGAAATTCATTGTGGTTTATTCTGCGTAATTGTTGTACCTTCCGGATCCGAGCTTATCCAGACCCAACACCTTTATGCCATATCCCGAATACAGTCAGCTGCTGATCCAGAAACACAAGAGTATTTGCGTGGCTATATTTGCGTTGCTTCTGGCGATCGGATTTGGCATCAAGAGCCTCAATATCACCACCGATTTGCGGATTTTTTTCAGTGATGACAATCCCCAGCTACAGGCTTTTAATGCCTATGATGATAGTTTTACACAGCGGGACATACTGCAGTTTCTGATCGTTGCCGAAGATCAGGATGTTTTTACTCCTGACTCTCTTCGATTGATTAAAACTCTCACAGGTCGATCCTGGACACTTCCCTACACGCTACAGGTATCGTCGCTCTCCAATTGGATCAATACCGAAGCGACCGGTGACGAAGTTCATTCCTATGAGTTGGTATCCTCCGATTTTGATTATTCACCACCAGCCATTGACAGGCTGAAAGCCATTACCGAAAGAGAGAGTCTTCACCAACAAAACCTGATCAGCAGCGGGCACGATGCTGCATTAGTGGTGGTTAGCGCTAAGCTGCCTCCTTCAGACATGACAGCCACGCTGAGGCTCATGGAGCAGGGGCGGCTGCTGGCCGAGGAGCTTGAAGTAAACTTTCCGGGCCACCATATTCACCTGTCCGGTTCAGTGGCCATGAATTCCGCATTTATCGACGCTATTGAGCAGGATATGTCAACCTACGTCGGACTGAGTTATGTCGTGATTCTGGCGGTATTGGTGTTATTGATCCGTTCGGTATCGGGCGTTGCAATCGCATTGATTATTATTAGCAGTTCGGTGGTAATTCCTTTCGGTATTTTCGGTTGGCTGGGAATTACGTTAACGCCGTCGGTGGGGCTGGTGCCCACCATGATCATGACCATTGCGGTGGCCGATGTGATACATCTGCTGTCGAGCTATTATGGCTATCTGTATCGTGGCGAAAGCCAGCATAATGCGATAAAAAAAGCCCTGGAATCTAACAGACTGGCCATTTTTATTACGTCTCTAACTACCGCGGTCGGCTTCCTGGTATTGAACTTCCACGAGTCACCGCCACATCGCATGTTGGGTAATCTGGTGGCCATTGGTGTTACCGCGGCTTACCTGCTTACCATGGTGCTGGTGCCAGCCTGGTTAGCCTGGTGGGGCAGGCAGGGGGCGGCGCGCAGTATCAAGCTGGACCGGCCTGTCACCGGCCTGACCCGGAAAGCACTGAAAAACCCTCATACCGTTTTGGCAGCGTTTTGCGGGTCGATTCTATTGTTCCTGGTATTTGCGCCACAAAACCGGCTGGTTGAAGACTGGAACAATCAATTCGATCAAAGCTTTGATATCCGCAAGGCGGTGGATGCCAATGAAAAGTACATGGGTGGTGCACATTATTTGTATTACCTGCTTGAATCCAGGCATGAAGGTGGTGTGACCAGTCCGGAGTTTATCAAAGAAATCAAAGCCTTTTCTGACTGGTATCTGGAACAGCCCGAGGTTACATCCACTGAGGATCTCGCGAAACTCATTGCACGCCTGAATCGTGTCCTCAACGAGGATGCTGACAATAAAGGTGTCCTGCCAGACTCCAGTGAGTTGATTTCACAGTATTTGATGGTTCACAGCATGAGTCTCCCTTTTGGTGCCGAACCCCATAGCCTGGTGAGCCTGGACGGAGAGCAAACCCAACTGATTGTTTCTACCAGAAAACTGGACTCAGAGAGGCTTTTGGAGCTGGATGAGCGGGCCAGGCAGTGGTTGGCAAATAACACAAAGTGGATAAAGGATACTGAAGCAACCGGCATCGATATGATCCTGTCCCATTCACAGCAGCGAAATATTCCAAGCACGGTGTACACCTCTATTTTGGCATTGTGTATCGTGTCGGGAATCCTGGTGCTGGTTTTCAGGTCGCTGCGGGTTGGCCTGCTCAGTCTGATTCCCAATCTTGCACCTGCTGTACTGGCCTACGGCGCATGGAATCTGATGCACGGTGAGTTGAATCTCTCGGCCGCCATGGTAATGACCATGAGCCTGGGTATTGTTGTTGATGATACTGTTCATTACATGACGCGGTATTTGCGGGCACGAAAAGCCATGTCGCCGGAAAGCGCAGCGATAGAGACCGCCGGCACTGTTGGCGTAGCAATGGTCATGACAACGCTGGTGCTAGTGCTTGGTTTTGCCATGACCATAGGGTCCGGTTTCGAGCCCACCCGGCATGCCGGTGCACTGATGACTATGACTCTGTCCTTCGCGTTGCTCCTCGACCTGATTCTTTTGCCGGTTTTGCTAGTGAAACTGGACCGGTTTCTCCGGGTTTAGCATCAAAGTAAGCAGTGAATGTATATTCAGGGCCTCTCACTGACACTGTTATAAGCAGCGCTGCGGAAAAACGGTGGCTCGAGTTACAAAGTCTATGATTTCATGACAATTCTCACTACGTCCGTTAACAAAACACCAACAATCATAAAGACTCACACCCCTATAATTTCATCCAGCATATGAGGTTGACACAATTCACCGCATCCAACTTAGATGTATACACTTCTGGAAATGCAACCATGTCTATCGCAAGATTTGAAAGCATCGGCGCCTTCCTGCCCGAAAAGGTTCTCTCCACCCAAGAACTGATGGCATCGATGACCAACCCTCAGCCCATCGATGTTGAAGCCATTACCGGCATCAAAGAGCGTCGTATTTTGGATACCCATGAAAATTCACTGCTGGCAGCAGTGGAAGCCGCTAAAGACTGCCTTTCCAGATCTAGCTATACGGCCGAAGATATTGATGTAGTGATTTCCTGCTCCATCTCACGCTCAAAGGACAGTCATCAGCGCAATTATTTCGATCCCGCACTGAGCTTGTTCGTGAAAAAAGAGTTGGGTCTGGTCAACGCTTTCCACTTTGATGTATCCAATGCTTGCTCTGGCATGATGACTGGCGTGCATCTGCTAACCGAAATGATAAAGGCAGGTGTGGCGAAAAACGGGATCGTGGTAAGTGGTGAGCAGATCAGTAGTATCGCAATGACGGCTGCTCTGGAAATTGAACAGCCCTGGGATCCGCAGTTCGGCTCACTGACTGTTGGTGATTCCGGTGCTGCCGTGCTGATTGACAGTAAAGGCAACGAGGACGACTGTATTCATTATATGGAGCTTACCAGCTGCGTGGAATACTCCGAGCTGTGCATTGGCAAACCCAGCGACAAAACTCCGGCGTATGCGCTCTACACAAACAACGATCAGATGCATAAAAAAGAGCGTCTGAGTTTGTGGCCCCACTTTCACCAGAAGCTGCTTGAAAAGCAAGGTACTACCTTTGCGGAAGAAGGCTTTGATTATATTGTGCAGCACCAGGTGGGATTAAAGTTTGTAGAAAAGGTTAACATGGTTGGTTCCGCGCACTTCGAAACGGACATGCCACCTGCGATCAACAGCGTAGAAAACTTTGCGAATACTGCAACAACCTCGCATTTTATCGCTCTGTACACGCATTTGAAAGAAAACAAGTTGGCACCTAAAACCAAAATTCTGTTTGTGCCTGCGGCTTCGGGCATGGTAACTGGCTGTCTTTCTGCAACCTTTACCAATCTGGAGGTGTCGTCATGAGCGCGATTATCAAAGCTACCGGTATCAGCGCAGCCGCTGACCTGAACAGCTCTATTGAGCATGCCGTGATCGCCGGAAAAAATTGCGTAGAAGCCGCAGGCATCGACATGCAAGAGGTTAACTATATTTTTAACGTAGGTGTGTACCGGGATTCCAATATGGTGGAACCCTCAATGGCGGCCCTAATCCAGAAAGGTATTGGTATTAATCTGGACTTTACCCGCTTCCCGGTCAGCTCTCCTGCTTTCTCCACGGATCTGATGAACGGTGCAGCGGGTGCCATAAATGCTTTCCATATGGCTGACGCTTTGTTTAAAGCGGGTCGCGATGGCTATGTGCTGGTATTGTCCAGCGACGTTCACCCCTCAAGCGCACCAGCGGAGGGTTTCGGCATTACTCCCCGAGGCGCAGCTGTTCTGTTAGCGCCAGGAAATGGCGACACCGGGTTTAAGCAGTTTGTATTCAAGGACACCATGGATGATTACGTTGGCGAGGCCAGCTACGTGGATTTTGAACAACATAAAACCACAGGCCGGACGAATATCACGGTGAAAAAAGAAGCGGACTTCTATGAGAGGCTAATGGAATTCACCACGCAAACTGCCCGTAATTTTATTGCGGAGAATAAGCTGGACTTGAGTAATACAGCACTGATCGCGCCTAGCTTTACCGAGACCTTCGCCAAGGAGCTGGGAAAAAAACTGGAATTTCCGGGCGGGTCGGTAGTTAATATCTGGGCTGAGCATGGTAACCCCCACACTTCTGCGTTTGGCCTCGGGTTTGACCATTTAAAACAAAATCCGGATTTCGGTAACTACAGCCAGGTACTTTTCGTGGGTGCTGGCGCTGGACTTAACGCGAGTTGTGCGCTCTATAAAAGATGAATGCAGCTCTGACATCACTGACACTGAACCCGGCGAACTTGCTGCGCCAGAATGCCGCAAGTTTTCCCGACAAGCCCGCGCTCACTTACCCCACAGGTGTGAAGGATGGCAAGGTTGTTTACCAGCAATTAACTTATCGTCAGATTGAAGAAGAGTCTGACAAGGCTGCCTATGCGCTGAGGCAAAAGGGTTTCGGACCCGGCGACAAGACTGTTTTTATGGTTAAGTCCGGCCCGGAACTGTTTATTCATGTCTTCGCGTTATTCAAGGTGGGTGCTATTCCTGTTGTAGTGGACCCCGGCATGGGAATTAAACGCATGCTGCATTGCTACCGAAGCGTCGGCACAGAAACCTTTATGGGTATACCCATAGCCACGCTGGTGCGCTTTTTTGCCCGCCGAATGTTCGCTTCAATTCGCGCATCGGTTACCGTGGTTGGTGGTAAAATCTGGCGCCAGAAACGCCTGCTCAGGAATGTGGACCTTTCCAGGCCTTATCCCATCCACCAGGCCGACAGCCAGACACCCGCGTTAATCAGCTTTACGACAGGTAGTACAGGCCCTGCAAAAGCCGTGGAATGCACCCAGCAAATGGCCCATGCCATGATGGATGCCATGAAGGCTCAGGCTAATCTGTCTGATAAGGATGTTCAGCTCCTGACGTTGCCGTTTTTCGGGGTAATTGGAATGATGCTGGGTAACACCTGCGTGCTTCCCGAGATGGATCCCACCAAGCCCGCCCATATTGTCCCGGGTTATCTGGTTCAGGCAATTAATGATTA
>JAWVYU010000044.1:0-20110 GCA_033722575.1 Ketobacteraceae bacterium
ATCATCCAGCCGCAGGTGGTGAAATAGAAAAAGGTGTCATCCAGTTTCAGGTCGGTGTGCAGCAGGTGTTCCTTGAGGTGCTGTATGAGCGTGCCACCGGCAGAGTGCACAATGCATTTGGGTACGCCGGTGGTACCGGAGGAATACATGATATACAAAGGGTGATCAAAGGGCAGCTGCCGGAATTCCACGTCGGATGCAGGGAAAGCACTAAGTTCATCCTGCCACAGGGCTGCTTTCGGGATCCCGGAAACCGAACTGCTGTCGGCGAGTTTTGCAAAGGGCACCAGAATGATTTTTTCAACCGAGGGAATACGTTCGGCAATGGCTTTAACCCGGTCCCGCGTGTCCAGTGTCTTGCCGTTATAAAAGTACCCGTCGGTGGCAATCAGAACGCGCGGCTCGATCTGACCGAAACGGTCGAATACACCGTTGATCCCGAAATCCGGAGAGCATGACGACCAGATAGCTCCCAGACTGGCTGCGGCCAGCATGGCTACCACGGTTTCGATGGTATTCGGCATGAACGCGGCAATACGATCGCCGGGCCGGATGTCCATGGCTTTAAAGGATTGCTGCAGCTGGCTGACCTGATCGTACAGCGCCTGGTAAGTGATTTCCCGGCGTTCTCCGTTCTCGCCATGAAAGATGAGCGCAGGTTTCTCACGGGTGGCTTCGTATTCGCAGGGTCTGAGCAGGTTTTCTGCAAAGTTAAGTTGTGCACCTTCAAACCACCGGGCGCCGGGGAGCCGTTGCAGGCTGTCCACCACATGGTGGTAGGGTGCGCTGCTTCTGACCTGGGAAAACTCCCAGAGTGTTTGCCAGAATTCCGGTGCGTTATCGATACTCCAGCGGTACAGTGAGTTGTAGTCGCTGCCGCTGAAACCATGCAGGTCACGGGCATAGGCCATAAAGCCGGTTATGTTTGCCTGTGTAATGCGCTCTTCATCGGGTTGCCAGACTGGCTCACTCATTGGATGCCTCGGTTGCTTGTGACTCAAACTCGATCAGTTCTGCGCCTTCCTCCACCAGTGAGCCACTGGTAAAGAAGACCTGCTTTATGGTGCCTTGTTCGCGGGCACGGATGGTGTGCTCCATCTTCATGGCCTCCATGATCACCAGGGGAGCATCTGCCTCCACGGTATCACCGGCCGCCACCAGTACCTCAACGATGCGCCCCGGCATGGGGGCTGTCAACTGGCCATCATGGCCTGCGGCGGACAAGGCAGCCAGAACACTGTGCCGGTGCACCTCAATCCGTTTGCCCTGCTCGAACAGCACCAGCAGATTGCCTTTTTCATGGACCGCAATAACGGTGGTACGGTCTCCGGATAACCTTAACCGGTCGCCGGACAAACCGGCATACACCGTATACCGGGTCGACCCGCAAGTTGCAACAAATTGTTGCCGGCCATTGTGGGGGGTCACCTGCAGGTTGACGGCGACGAGTTCGTCATCCTGATCAAACAAACAGGTCTGACCAGCCGGTTGAACCGATTGCCACCCCACCAGTGAAGACCAGGGAGACGTTGTTCCGGCCTGTTCCCGGATTTTCAGGTGGCGATAGATCGCGGCCTGGATATAGTGGATCTCTGAGGCTTTTTCAGGTGGGGTGATGAGTTCTGCTTGATGGTCTTCGATGAAATGGGTTGATAGCTTTTGCTCCTGAAAATCGCGATGACGGATAATCGCCAGCAGGAACTCGATATTGGTCTGTACGCCGTTGATCAGGTAATTCTGCAGTGCTTTGTCCAGACGGTGCAGCGCGCGGGAGCGGTCTTTGTCCCATACGATCAGTTTGGCGATCATTGGGTCATAAAACACCGTTACGTCGCTGTTTTCGATAATACCAGTGTCTATTCGGACATGGTCGCCGGTGTCCGGTGTTACCAGATAGTCGACGGTACCAGTGGCTGGCAGAAAGCTATTGTGAGGTGTCTCCGCATAAATACGCACTTCAAAGGCGTGCCCTTGCCACGAAAGTTCCTGCTGGGTTTTGGGCAGTCTGAATCCGGAAGCCACCCGGAGCTGCCATTCCACCAGGTCTTCGCCGGTGATCATTTCCGTTACCGGGTGCTCCACCTGCAGCCGGGTATTCATTTCCATAAAATAGAAATGACCGCTGGCGTCCAGCAGGAACTCGACGGTGCCGGCCCCCTGGTATCCGATGGAACGGGCGGCCCGGACGGCGGCTTCCCCCATGGAGCGCCGCAGGGTATCGCCAATGCCGGGGGCGGGTGCTTCTTCAATGACTTTCTGGTGGCGGCGCTGCAGGGAGCAGTCCCGTTCAAACAGATACACGCAATGGCCGTGCTGATCCGCAAACACCTGGATTTCCACATGGCGCGGCTGCATCACATATTTTTCAATCAGCATGCGGTCGTCGCCAAATGCCGCCAGGCTTTCCCGTCGGCAGGCCTGCAGGGCGTTACTGAAGTCGCTGGCCTTTTCCACCAGTCGCATGCCCTTGCCGCCGCCCCCCATGGCCGCCTTCAGCAGTACCGGATAACCTATCTTGTCCGCTTCCTGTTGCAGCCGGCTGTCTGTCTGATCGTCTCCATGGTAACCGGGCACCAATGGCACTCCGGCGGTTTCCATAATGGCTTTTGCCGCCGCCTTGGAGCCCATGGCTTCAATGGCGGACGGGGGAGGACCGATAAAAATAATGTCGTTATCTCCGCAGGCTTTGGCGAAGGCGGCATTTTCAGATAAAAATCCGTACCCGGGGTGGATAGCGTCGGCACCGCTGTCTTTGGCGGCCGCAATGATCTTGTCGATCACCAGATAACTTTCGTTTGCCGGTGCCGGGCCAATGCACAACGCTTCGTCTGCCATACGCACATGCAGGGCGTCGGCATCGGCTTCGGAGAACACAGCCACAATGTCGATATCCAGTGCCTGCAAGGTGCGTATCACCCGGCAGGCGATCTCACCGCGATTGGCAATAAGCACTTTTCGGATAGGGCGCACGCTTTTCGAGTCAGTTGTCATGGGGTTCCCTTACGATTGGTTCCAGCGGGGTTTGCGCTTTTCCAGAAAGGCCCGGAGACCTTCCTGTCCTTCCGGGGAAACGCGCACATCGGCGATCAGCTCCGTGGTATGCTGAATGGTCACCGCATCAATCTGATTGTCGGCCACATACTGAACCAGCCCCTTGGCTTTGGCCACGGCCCGGGGTCCGTTGCCGGCCAGCGTGTTCATGATGCGCTGAACCCTATCGTCCAGTTGTGGTTCTTCACAGACCTCATGTATCAGGCCAAAGTCCAGCGCCTGACGGGCATCAAAGGTTTCCGCTGTCAGACAGTAGCGGCCAGCGGCCCGCTGCCCCATGGCTCTCACGACATAAGGGCTGATCACCGCGGGCACCAGGCCAATTTTAACTTCACTCAGGCAGAAACTGGCATTGTCGGCGGCAACCGCAATATCACTGCAGGCGATCAGGCCAAGCGCACCACCGAATGATTTTCCCTGCACCCGGGTAATCACGGGTTTATCCAGCCGGTACAGCTTTTCCATCAGGCTGGCCAGATTGGCAGCGTCTTTTCTGTTTTCCTCATGGTCCATCCCGGCCATGTTTTTCATCCAGTTAAGGTCTGCACCGGCAGAAAAGTTTTTTCCGGTAGAGCGCAGTAACACAACGCGCACGTCCTCGTGGTTGTGGCAAGTGTCAATGGCCGCAATCAGGCGGGCGATCACGGCATCATTGAATGCATTGTGAACTTCTGGCCGGTTTAGCGTGATGGTTGCCATACCGGCGCTGTCAATTTCAAAAATTACCTGTTGATCATTCATGCTGCCACCTTACATCCGGAACAAGCCAAATCGGGTGTCGGGAACCGGCGCGTTGAGGGAAGCCTCCAGGCACAGGCCGAGTACCTGGCGAGTCTGTGCCGGATCAATCACGCCATCATCCCACAGGCGGGCACTGGCGTAGTAAGGGTGCCCCTGCTGGTCGTAGGTATCAATGATGGGCTGTTTGAAACCGGCTTCTTCCGCTTCGGTCCAGCTTTCATTGTTGCGAGCCATGTTGTCTTTTTTGATCTGTGCGAGAACACCAGCTGCCTGTTCACCACCCATGACCGAAATACGGGCATTGGGCCACATAAACAGAAAACGCGGATCATAGGCACGGCCGCACATGCCATAATTGCCGGCACCAAAACTGCCGCCGATAATCACGGTGAATTTTGGCACCCGGGCGGTGGCGACGGCCGTTACCATTTTGGCACCGTGTTTGGCGATGCCCTCGGCCTCGTATTTCCTGCACACCATAAACCCGGTGATATTCTGTAAAAACACCAGGGGAATCTTGCGCTGTGCACAGAGCTCGATAAAGTGGGCGCCTTTCTGGGCTGATTCGCTGAACAGTATGCCGTTGTTGGCAACAATCCCAACGGGATAACCGTAAAGGTGGGCGAAGCCACAGATCAGTGTGTTGCCATACTGCGCCTTGAATTCATCAAATTCGGAGCCGTCAGCCACGCGGGCAATGACTTCCCGCACATCAAAAGGCGTTTTCAGATCCGGCGGTATCACACCGTAGATATCCTCCAGCGGATAGAGCGGTTCTATGGTCTCCCGGCGGGTGAGGGGGTAGGGAGCAGGGCGGTTAAGATGACTGACGGCGCGGCGCGCCAGTTGCAGGGCGTGTTCATCGTTTTCAGCGTAGTGATCGGATACCCCTGAGGTTTTGCAGTGAACGTCGGCGCCGCCCAGTTCTTCGGCCGTGACTTCCTCACCGGTGGCAGCTTTCACCAGGGGTGGCCCGGCCAGGAAAATGGTTCCCTGATTCCGCACGATAATACTTTCGTCGGCCATGGCGGGTACATAGGCACCGCCCGCCGTACAGGAACCCATGACCACGGCGATCTGGGGAATATTCTTTGCCGACATGTTGGCCTGATTGAAAAAAATCCGCCCGAAATGTTCGCGATCCGGAAACACATCGTCCTGCCGGGGCAGGTTGGCGCCCCCTGAATCCACCAGGTAAATGCAGGGCAGGTGATTCTGCTCCGCAATGGTCTGGGCGCGCAGGTGCTTCTTCACGGTCAGGGGGTAGTAACTCCCGCCTTTCACGGTGGCATCGTTGGCGACGATCATGCACTCCACGCCGCTGACCCGGCCGATACCGGCAATAATACCGGCGGCAGGCACGTCCTCGCCGTAGACTTCATGGGCTGCCAGTGCCGATAACTCCAGAAAGGGAGAACCTTCATCCAGCAGCCGGCGGACCCGCTCCCGGGGCAGCAGCTTGCCCCGGGCCAGATGTTTTTGCTGTGCCTTGTCACCACCACCTGCGGCAATGGTTTCCAGCTTTGCCCGCAGGTCACTGACCAGCGCCTCCATGGCGTTTCTGTTGGTCTGAAAGCCATCGCTGTGGGGGTTAACTCTGGTTTCAAGAATACTCATGTCGCCTCGCTTGTGGTTTTAGTGTCAGGCGGTTTCGTTGAACAGTTCGCGGCCGATCAGCATACGACGGATTTCGGAGGTGCCGGCGCCTATTTCGTAGAGCTTGGCGTCCCTCAGCAGGCGACCGGTGGGGTAGTCATTAATATAGCCGTTACCGCCCAGCGCCTGGATTGCTTCCAGGGCACAGCGGGTGGCGTTCTCTGCGGTATAAAGAATAACGGCTGCAGCATCCTTGCGGGTGGTTTCACCACGGTCACAGGCGGCGGCAACGGCATACAGGTAGGCGCGGCTGGCGTTGGTGACGGCATACAGATCCGCCAGCTTGCCCTGCATCAGCTGGAATTCGCCAATGGCCTGCCCGAACTGCTTGCGTTCATGCACGTAAGGCACCACCGCATCCAGACAGGCCAACATGATGCCCGTCGGGCCGCCGGAAAGCACCACCCGTTCGTAATCCAGCCCGCTCATCAACACCTGCACCCCATTGTTGAGGCCTCCCAGAATGTTTTCCTCCGGCACTTCGCAGTCTTCAAACACCAGCTCGCAGGTGTTGGAACCCCGCATGCCCAGCTTGTCCAGTTTCTGGGCCTGGCTGAAGCCGGGAAAATCCCGTTCAATAATAAATGCCGTGATACCCCGCGGGCCTTTTTCCGGTTCGGTTTTGGCATAGATCACGTAGGTGTGGGCATCAGGTCCGTTGGTAATCCACATTTTGCTGCCATTAAGAATGTAGCGGTCGCCTTTCCGTTGCGCGCTCAGTTTCATGCTCACCACATCGGAGCCCGCATTGGGTTCGCTCATGGCCAGCGCCCCCACGTGTTCTCCACTCACCAGTTTGGGCAGGTAACGGCTTTTCTGTGCGTCTGTGCCGTTCCGGTAAATCTGATTCACACAAAGATTGGAGTGGGCGCCGTAACTCAGGCCCACAGAAGCAGAGGCCCGGCTGATTTCCTCCATGGCGATGACGTGGGCAAGGTAACCAAGATCCGCACCGCCGTATTCCTCGGATACGGTAATGCCGAGCAATCCCATGTCGCCGAATTTTTTCCACATATCCGAAGGGAACTGGTTTGCACGGTCTATCTCCGCAGCACGGGGAGCCAGTTCGGCCTGGGCAAATTTATGGGTTGTATCACGAAGTGCATCAATGGTTTCACCCAGATTGAAATTCAGAGAGGGGTAAAGTGTGGTCATAATGAATACCTTTCAGCCGTGTCCTGTGTTTTTAGTCTTTCCCGGATTGCGCTTTCCGGGTGGCTTCCAGTGCGTTGAGGCAGCGGGTTCTGGCGTCCTTCAGTTCGATCTTCATTACCTCAATGTCCTGGAGCTGCTGCTCCAGCAACGCTTCTTTCTCGTCCAGAATAGACAGGAACTGAAGCAGCTGCTGCTCATTGTCTGAATCAGGGTCGTACATATCGATCAGCGCCCGGCTCTCTGCCAGGGTAAACCCCAGGCGTTTGCCCCGCATGATGAGCTTCAGGCGAACCCGGTCCTTGGGAGTATAAATCCGTTTCTGACCCTGACGGGTGGGCGTGATCAGTTCCTGATCCTCATAGAAACGGATCGCCCGGGTGGTGATATCGAACTCTTTGGCGAGTTCGGTAATGGTATAGGTTTGCTGCTTTGTCATGGTCCGGATTCTAATTGACCTTTACGTAAACGTAAAGTAAGTTTGAGCAATCAGTTTCGCTGCCAATTGGCAGGCCGGAGCAGGTCAGGGCAGACCAGCGAAGGGTGCCTTCCGGGAGCAAAAAGAGGTAAGCTTGTGACCAGCCAGTTTTGTTCGCTTACAGGCGGTTCAGGTGCGCAGCGCGTAATGGCCGCGTAATGGGTCTGGTCAGCGAGCTCTAGAATAGACAGGACCGGCGATTTCGGCCTTTGGGAGAAAATGTATGACCGATAACAAAGTCATTATTACGGAAACGGGTATGCGGGACGGCTTGCAGAACCAGCCCACCCAGGTGCCTGCCAGCGACAAGCTGAGGCTGGCAGAGGCGCTGATCAGCGCCGGGGTAACACACCTCGAAGCCACCAGCTTTGTGCATCCCCGCGCAGTGCCGCAAATGGCCGATGCCAGTGAGGTGCTGGCCGGCCTGAAAGATTATGAGAACCTGGACGTTTCAGTGCTGGTACCCAACGTGAAAGGCTATGAGAAGGCCCGTGACCACCAGGTAACCAGTATCGGGATTGTGTGCGCCACCACCGATGCCTTCAATCAGCGTAACCTGAACATGACCACCGAACAGGTAAAAGCAGTATGTTCCGACATCCTCACCGCGGCGCGACAGGATGGTATCCGCGTCAGGGTATATGTTTCCGGGGCCTTTGCCTGCCCGTACGATGGCAAGATACCGGTACAGGCGGCGCGGGATATGGCGGCCTTTTTTATCGGGAAGGGGGCGGACTCCATATCCATTGCCGATACCATCGGTGCCGGTAACCCCCGCCAGGTACAGGATATTCTCAAACCCCTGATTGCCGAACATGGGGCGGAAATGTTTAACCTGCACTTGCACGATACCCGCGGTCAGGCACTGGCCATGGCCTGGTCCGGGCTGGAACTTGGAATCCGCAGTTTTGATGCCTCGGTGGGTGGCCTGGGAGGGTGCCCGTTTGCTCCGGGCGCCTCTGGCAACGTGGCCACCGAGGATCTGGTGTATATGTGTGAGGAATCAGGCCTGGACACCGGAATCGACTGGGTCAGGCTTCGCGAGGCTGTCAAGGTGGCAGAGGAAGCCACTGGCCGCACGTTGGGGGGCAGAATCCTCACCTGGCTGAAATCCCAGGAAGAAAGAGAAGCCGCCCGGCAACCCAGCTGCAACTCCTGATGCTTTGGCGCCGCCTGCCGGCGCCGCTTTACCCGTTTTCCTGACCACTCACACCGGGGCAGCGCTCACAATTTCGCCCCTTAGTTGCTCCGTTTGTCTTTTGGGTTATTTTGTTTGGATATCAAAGGCCTTATTATCCCGTCAGTGAATTATTGATTTCCAAACCAGATGGTCTGTATATTATGCGTTTACGAGTTCCGGGGCGCGTGGTAGTCTCGGGCCTCTTATGGGGTGGCTTTGCGGAGGCCAGGGAAATCCCCACGGATTCAGGGCAAGACGACGCCTGATAACAATAAATGCAGTGAATGGATGGAAACCGACCCGATGTTAAACCGCTATTTACGATGGGTAGTGAATCACCCCTGGCAGGTGCTGGTAATGACTGTGGCCCTGGTGATGATTTCATGCCTTGGTCTATCGAATTTCAAAACCAGCAACGACCCCCGCAGCTTCTTTGATCCAAAGGACAAGGAATACACACGCTTCCAGACACTCGAGGATACCTACGGTACCCGGGATGCCGTGATGGTGGCGATCCACCCGAAAAATGACGATATCTTCACCCGCGAACACCTGAAACTCCTGGAAGATCTGACTGCCAGATTCTGGGAAATGCCCAACAGCGTGCGGGTCCAGTCGCTCACCAACTTTCCCAATACCGTGGTCACCGAGGATTTTCTCGAAACGGATTATCTGGTGACGGAGGCTGAAAAGCTGTCCGATGCCAGGGTTCGCGCAATCCGTGAAATTGCCCTGAACGAACCCACGCTGGTGGACTCACTGGTATCTGACAGGGGGCATGTGGCGGCCGTGGTAGCCACCGTGTTACTGGATGACGAGCGCAAACTGGCCGGGGCTATCACCCACTGGGCAGAGGACGTGGTGGCTGAATTTGAAGCGCGTTATCCGGACGTGGATTTTTACCTTACCGGCACGGTGGTATTCAGCGAAGCCATGGCACAGGCCACCCAGGACGGTTTCAAGACCACATTTCCCATTGGCATGCTGGCATCGGTAATTGCCCTGGTGTTGCTGCTGCGCAGCGTACTGGGCATGGTGATGACGCTGCTGATTGTGAATGCCTCGGTGCTGAGCGCCATGGGTGTCAGTGCCACCCTGGGAATCGTGTTCCAGCCGGTATCCAGTTATGCGTCAGCCATCATTCTGACCCTTGGGATTGCCGATTGTATTCACATTCTGGTGAGTCATCAGCAGCAACTGGGGCTTGGCAAAAGCAAGGCAGACGCGCTGCTTGAAAGTCTGCGCATCAATTTTCAGCCGGTATTCCTTACCAGCATTACCACCGCCATCGGTTTTGTTTGCCTGAACACATCAGAATCTCCGCCGTTGCGGGATCTGGGCAACATCACCGCCATCGGCGTAATGTATGCGTTCATCTTGTCTGTTTCTTTGCTGCCGGCGTTGATCATGCTGCTGCCCAGTCCGCGTATTGTGTCGGGAGACAGTGTGTTCCAGCGTTATATGGATAACTTCGCGGATTTTATTATCCGGCGCCGGACAATGCTGCTGGTTACCACCTCCGTTGTGATGGTGCTGCTGGCAGCCTTTATACCCCAGAACCGGTTTAACGATGTCTGGCATGAATACTTTGACGACAGTTTCAGCGTGCGCCGGGCCAGCGATTTTATTTCCGCCAATCTCACCGGGTTTCAGCGCATTGAGTTTTCCATTCCCGGGAAAGACCAGGGTGGCATCAGTGAGCCCGAGTACCTGCAGGCCATTGAAGCATTGAACCAGTGGGCGGAACAGCAGCCGGAAGTAGCCTATGCTGCCAGCTACAGTGATGTCATAAAACGACTGAACCGCAACATGAACCAGGGTGACCCCGCTTTTGACAAGGTGCCGACGGACAGGTTGCTGGCCTCCCAGTATCTGTTGATGTATGAAATGTCACTGCCTTACGGGCTGGGGCTGGATAACCAGATTACCATGAACAAGGATGAGACCCTGTTCACCATCGTACTCCACCGGACCTCGTCTGCTTATGTAATGGAGTTTGCGGAGCGCGCCAGGCACTGGGTTAAGGAGAACTTTCCCGGTTACATGGTGGTGCAGCCCACCGGACTGGATATTCTGTTTTCCACCATTGGCAAACGCAATACCATGAGCATGCTGGTGGGAACCTTTCTGGCACTGGTGCTGATTTCCTTTATTATCATGCTGGCCTTAAGGTCCACGCGCTACGGACTGCTGAGTCTGTTACCCAATCTGTTGCCGGCGGCCATGGCCTTTGGTATATGGGGGCTGATCGATGGCAATATCAGTTTGTCGGTATCCATCGTAGCCTGTATTACTCTGGGTGTTGTGGTGGATGATACGGTTCACTTTCTCAGCAAATACGTTCGGGCCAAACGGGAGCAAAAACTTACCACAGAGGCAGCTGTACGCTATGCGTTCCGCACTGTTGGCGTGGCGCTGGTAGCAACCTCCATCATTCTGGTAGTCAATTTTGGCGTGATGGCCTTTTCCAGCTTTCAGCCGGCCTCAAGTCTGGGATTGCTGACAGCAATAACCATTATCCTTGCATTGGTGGTGGATTTTCTGTTTTTCGCGCCCCTGTTACTGGCCATGGATGCAAGAAAAGCTAACAAATTGAAAAACAAAGAAAACACAGAACGTGATAGTATGTCCCGCCAGGGACCTGAAAACTCAACCGCCTGACAATTTGGTAACTTTGTGCCCGGGCTTATTGGAATATTTTTGCACAGGGATCAAGCAGTTGTGGACCTGTGCAGGGCCGGACGGTTGCGCCATACAGCTCTTCCCGACGGTTACGCCAGACAGTTACGCCAGACAGTTACAAAAGTTACATTGTTAAACCAAGATGCGGGCGATTAGGTGACCCCCGTTAATCAGCGAAATGGAGTTGTTATGTTACAAATGAAAAAAATAGCGATGACCTGTGGTGCTGCCATCGGTGCATTGGTGATGACTATGCCGGCAGTAGCAGAAACCCCGGAAGAAAAGGGGCGGGCCATTTTTGAGGAAGTGGAACGTCGCAACGAGGGTTTCGTTGACTCCAAGGTCTCGATGCTGATGGTGCTGAAGGACAAAAGCGGTAACACCAGCGAGCGTGAAATGCGTGTCATGACGCTGGAAGGTGAAAACGACGAAGACAAGACCATCATGGTGTTCGATACCCCCCGCGACCAGAAAGGCACGGCACTGCTGACCTACAGCCATAAAAACAAGGATGATGATCAGTGGCTTTATCTGCCTGCACTGAAGCGTGTCAAGAAAATCGCTTCCAAGAACAGATCCGGGCCCTTTATGGGCAGTGAGTTCTCTTTTGAGGATCTGGCGGGTCAGGACGTGGACGAATACGATTACAAGTTCCTGCGTGAAGAACCCTGCGGTGACAGCCAGTGTTTCGTTGTAGAAGGCTATCCTCATGATGAATACTCCGGCTACACCAAAATTGTTAGCTGGATAGACAAAGAGCATTACCGCAGCTACAAGGTAGAGTTCTACGATCGTAAAAAGAGCCACCTGAAAACCCTTATCCCCACTGGCTACAAACTTTACGAAGGCAAGTTCTGGAACCCGGACCTGATGGTGATGGAGAATCACCAGACCGGCAAAAGCACCGAGCTGGTTCGCAAGGAAACCGAATATAAAACGGGCCTTGATGAACGCGATTTCACCAAGAACAGCCTGAAACGTATCCGCTAGGCACCATCTGAAAGCAGGCCGCGCAGGCCTGCTTTTTCCTCTTTTTCAAGTCATTGTTTCTGAAGTCGACAAGAGAGCAGTGTGTATGACACGGGGTTTTAAGGCGTTATTGATAGTCTGTCTGACGGCCAGCTCACCTCCTGCGTGGGCCTTGCTGGAGCCGTTGTTTGATGACGCCGAGGTATTCTATGAGCTGGGCGCGGAATGGCGTCACTTTGAGGACCCCGGGGAATTTGGCCAGAAGCAGGATGGGTTTTCACTGCGTTTTGAGCCGGAGTACTACACCAGCTGGAATGACGGCGATGACTTCTTCAAGTTCCGGCCTTTTTTTCGCCTGGACAGTGTCGATGACGAGCGCACCCACTTTGATATCCGTGAAGGCTTTTGGGGTCATATCGGTTACACCTGGGAAACCAAACTGGGGCTGACACGGGTTTTCTGGGGGCGCACAGAATTTCTGAACCTGGTAGATGTGGTTAACCAGAAAGATTTTGTAGAGGGCGACCGGGATGCCAAGCTCGGCCAGCCTCTGTTGCACCTTTCTTTTGTACACGATATCGGTATTTTTGATTTCTATGCATTACTGGGGTTCCGAGAACGCACCTATCCCGGTGTGGACGGACGCCTCAGAACCCCCATTGCAGTGGACACCGACAGTGCACGTTATGGTGATGGTGCGTCGCAGAATGATATCGGTTTCGCCGCCCGCTGGGGACAGCCGGTGGGGGATCGCACGGAGATGGCCGTTTCCCTGTTTTCGGGGGTAGGTCGTGAACCTTATTTCGATTTCAACTACGATCTGCGGGAGCCCCGGCTGATACCGGTGTACTACCATATGGACCAGTTGGGCCTGGAGGTGGAGTTCATCTACGAGGGCTGGGTGGCCAAGCTGGAAGCTATCGGTGTGCAAAGCACACGGGAAAACTACACCGCGGCTGTGGGCGGTGTTGAGTACACTTTCGGCGGTATTTTTGGCAGTGATCTTGATATGACGCTGATCAGTGAATACCTCTGGGATGAGCGGGGCGAAACCAGTCCGGGCTTTTTTGAAAATGATTTCGGATTGGGCATGCGCCTGACATTCAACGATGAAGAGAGTACCCAGATACTGTTCGGTGGACTCATTGACACCGACACCAAAGAGAAGGTTCTGACGCTGGAAGCAAGCCGCCGGATCGCACCAGGGTTTCAGCTCAAGGTCCTTGGAACCCATGTGCTGGCAAGAGGCGATGTCCGGCGCTCCGACACCACCCTGGAGGTGTTAAGCCGGTTACAGGATCTGGAAGGCCTGACGGGCGACGTCGATATCCAGTTTCTGGTGGACTGGGTTTTTGAAGTTATCGGGGAAGAAGGGCTTCTGGAGCTGTTGAATGATCCGACTTTCGGGCTGGAGACTTTTAACCAGCTGATCCGGCTGGGGCAGACAGATCGCAAACTCAGCATTATCGAGAGCGAAAACTATATCCAGTTCGAGCTCACCTATTTCTATTAAATCAGTCATTTAGCGTTTTTAACTCTAAGGGGCCCGGTTTTATCACCGCTGGCCCCTTCTGTGTCATGTCTTATTGCTAAACGCTCTATCCCCGGACCTGCCCGGCGGCTTGCTCAACTATACTTACTACATGGCTTTCAGCTGCAAGCACATCCCGACTAAGGTGTAGTAGGAGAGTTCCGTGACCTTAGAGAAGCTATCCCGGGATCGCAAGATCCTGCGACGGATTGATTTCAACATCGCCCAGCACGGGCGCTATGTCGCTATCGTCTATTTTGTGATTTATCTGGCGGTGGCGGGAACGGGCGGGTTTTACCGTGATCAGACGGCACTCTGTGTGGCATTCGGTGCCATGCTGCTGTTGATTGCCTTTGCCATGCTGTACTTTTCGTTGCGCTTTGAGCAATTGCACGGCGCCGGTCCCAACCGGTGGCGGCGCCATTTCGTGCTGTGCCACTGGGCCAGCAAAGCCTGCTGGGGCATCTTCGCTGCGTACATTACGACTTACTACGGACTTAACACCAATACTTTTCTGGTAGTGATTCTCACCGTCTGTACTGGCGCTATCAGTAACGTCGAATGGGCGCCATTCCACCGGGCCAACTATATCGCGCAATCCATCCTGTTTTTGCCGCTGATGGTGAGCCTGATGCTGCTTCACGATATTAACGGTTTTGTGGTGGGCAGTATCGTTCTGGTGGTGTATGCACTGCTGATCCGCCAAAGCAATATTCTGAGCAAAAGACACTGGAACGCTGAAAAAACCAGTTATGAGCTGAATATCCAGACCCGGGATCTGGCCCAGGCAGTGAAGGAAGCCCATTCCGCCAGTCAGGTAAAGGCCGAATTTCTCGCCAATGTGACCCACGAGATCCGCACCCCGATGAACAATGTGCTGGGTATGCTGGCGCTGCTGGATGACACTGAGTTGAGTTCACAGCAGAAACAATTGCAGAACGTGGCAGTGCATTCCGGGGAGGCACTGCTCAGCCTGATTGATGACGTGCTGGATTACTCGAAGATTGTTTCCGGCTCCATTGGATTCAACGACGCCGTGTTCAGCTTGCGGCGCTGCATGAACCAGTGTCTCGAGCTGCTCGGGCCCGTGGCTCACAGCCGGGGTATCGAAGTTAGTGTGATTTACGAGCGTGATATTCCCATTCGTATCAAGAGTGACGAAGACCGCCTCGCACAGATCATTACCAACCTGGTGAGCAGTACCCTGCGTACTACCGATGGCAGCGAGGTGGTGATGCAAGTGAGCCTGCAGAAGGACGCCAATGCAGAAGGTACCCTGAGAATTGATGTGACAGACAACGGCAAGGCCCTGGACGAAGGCCGTCAGGCACAGTTGTTCGAGGCTTTCTCCAACACACTCGCCACGGCCCAGAGTGTGCAGCAGGACGGTACCGGACTGGGGCTGGCCATCGCCAAGGGGCTGGTGGAGTCCCGCGGCGGTCATATTGGAATTGAACACCAGCGGAAGCAGGGCAGCCATATATGGTTCACTCTGCCTGTGGGCGTGTCCACCCAGCAGGCTCAGATTGATTATACCATCAGGCCCCTTGTCAACAGTCATGCGCTGATCGTGGATGCGGAAGCAGGCATGGTGGATGCTCTGGTTTCAGAGCTGGAAGGGCTGAAAATCAGTGCGGTCGCCATCAAGGGTAATGACGCAGCGATGCAGGAATTGCGGGGGGCGCTCCGGCAGGAACACAGCTACTCCCTGGTTCTGATCAATTGTCCCATTCGGGAACAGCTTCATTTCGGGCTTCTTGATCAGCTGGCGCAGGCTCCGGAGTTCAGGGAAATCAAGGTGGTGCTGCTGGCATCACTGGCTCAGCGTACCCGCCACCAGCATGATATAGAACGGTACCCCAATGTGGAGTGGCTGACCAAACCGGTTACCCGCATCGGGCTCGCTAACAGTCTGGCAAAACTCTATGACCTGGAGGCCAGAGATTCATCCGATGGTTCCACGAAAGAGACCAGAACCATTGATACCGATGAGGCACAGTCCATCCTGCTGGTGGAGGATAACAAGGTGAATCAGATGGTGGCCCGGGGCATGCTCAACAAGCTGGGCTACACCGTCTCGGTGGCCAACAATGGAAAGGAGGCCATCAGCATTCTTGAAGACCGGCCTTTTGACCTGATACTGATGGACTGCCTGATGCCGGAAATGGATGGCTATGAGGCAACTGCCGCCATCCGGGAAAAGGAAAAAACCACTGGTGGGCATATTCCCATCGTTGCCATGACCGCCAGTGTGATTGAAGGCGAACAAACCCGCTGCCTGTCAGCCGGTATGGATGATTATTTGGCCAAACCGGTTAATGTGGATGAACTGGCCGCCAAATTGAGGCACTGGCTGGAAGATAAAAATATTGCCGATAAGGAGGACGGCGTTGTTCACACGGGAAAGCACATAATGGATAATAACGCCCCACAACGTCGTTTTGCCTAGAGTTTATCGCAGTGAGCAAGGAAACCGGACCCCAGCTGGAAGTTGTCTCTTCCATCAATGAGCCCCCTTTAACCGTATTGCTGGCCGGCGCCACCGGCCTGATTGGCAGCCATTGTCTGGACCTGCTGCTTGCCAGTCCACGGGTAAAGAAAGTCATTGCGCCAACCCGGCGCACCCTGTCCAATACCAGCAGCAAGCTACGCAATGTGCTGGTGGACTTTGACCGCCTGGATGAATACCAGGAACTGTTCCAGTGCGATGCCATTATCTGCTGTCTGGGTACCACTATCCGGCAGGCCGGCAGTAAAAAAGCATTCAAGCGCGTGGATCTGGAATACTGCCTGGACATTGCTGAACTGGGGCGTAGCCAGACAGCCAAGGCCTATTACCTGGTCTCCGCCATGGGAGCCGATCCCAACTCCCTGTTTTTCTACAGTCGCGTCAAAGGCGAGCTGGAACGTCGTCTGGTACAGCTTGAATACGATTACCTGTCGCTTTACCGGCCATCTCTGCTGATGGGTGACCGGGAGGAACATCGTTTTGCAGAGTCACTGGGTATCCGCCTGGCGAGTGTGATAAACCCTTTTCTGATGGGGTCTTTTGCAAAATACAAGGCCATCGACGCCAGCAAGGTGGCGCGCGCTATCGTAAATGAATGTACGCGCATCGGGATTCCGGAAGGGCCGGGTCCGGCGGTCAACATTTACACCCACAATCAGATTGTTACACTGGCTAATCATCCGGACAAACTGTTGAAGGGGAAATGACGTTGAGTTTTGTAACCTGTGACCTTTGTGATGAGAATCCCGAGCTGGTGAAAATTGTGGAACCCCTTTTCACCAACTATGGTGGTCGCGCCGCTTTTCATGGCGAAATCGTGACGGTGAAGTGCCATGAGGATAATTCGGTTGTAAAGGAAAATGTCGGCAAACCCGGTGAGGGGCGTGTCATGGTGGTTGACGGCGGTGGCTCGCTGCGCTGTGCTCTGCTGGGGGATATGCTGGCTGCCAAGGCGGCTGATAACGGCTGGGCCGGTATTGTGATTTATGGCTGTATCCGTGATGTGGATGAAATCCGGCAGACGGATCTTGGGGTGCAGGCGTTGCGCACCATCCCCATCAAGAGTAACCGGCAGGGGCGCGGTGACTTTAATATACCGGTTACCTTTGGCGGTGTGACTTTCACTCCGGGCGATTACCTGTACGCAGACAACAACGGCATTATTGTTTCCCCCGAACCGCTGAAGCTGCCCGGATAACACAAAAAATAACGGGAGGACACCATGGTGATTCCGGTTAGCCCGAAGTCCTTTATTGTCATGATTGGTGCTGTCCTGCTGGCATTTGCCGGGCTTGCTGTGGCGGCACCCGAGGACGACGGGTATCAGGTGATTATACTGGATGGCACCAGCCTGCCCGGTGCCCTGGGTAATGATATTTCCGATTTGTCACTGGCAGCAGTGCGTGACGGGCTGATGGAACCCGTTCCTTTCCAGATCGATGAATACAACGAAGGCGGGGCAGTTTATTTTGATCGCTGGGAAGTGCCCCTGGCCGGTACCCGGCAGATTTTCGACGAGGAAGACAAACTGCTTTTTCTGCTCAAGGATGCCGGCAGCAAGCGCCGGCACGAGCCCTACGATGGAGAGTTCCTAGCGGAAATCAGGGTGAAAGACCCGGCTGCAGAAGGCAGCTATCGTTATGCGTATCTCGTCAGGGGTTCCCGGCTGCGATCCGAAGAGCAGTACGTGCGTTACAGCGATGAACTGGGGCGAGTGGAAACGGATTTTTACGAGCTGGTTTTCGACAAGGACAACCACCTGATCTGGAAGCGCTTCGATATTTTCAGTTACGAGGGTAATCAACCCTTCGACACCATGAAGATCCGCCTGGGTGCCGGCTTTATGACCTCACTGGCCAATGTAGAGCTGAATAACAAGAATGTGATCGCCCAATCCGGGGGCGTGCGGGTTGGTCCTATCCGCACTACTACCCAGTTGGAAATGACTGTCTGGATGTTTGAGATCCCGCTGTTCACCGCCAGCCTGCAGCTGCATCATTATCCCAAATCCCTGATCTATGATCTGCGCCTGATCATGCCCGAGTTCCGGC
Source organism: Ketobacteraceae bacterium (assembly GCA_033722575.1). Lineage (GTDB taxonomy): Bacteria > Pseudomonadota > Gammaproteobacteria > Pseudomonadales > Ketobacteraceae. The sequence goes on from JAWVYU010000044.1 coordinate 18,001, forward strand.
GCGCCCTGGTTGTTAACCCCACCGCGTCCGTATCGCTGGACGGTAACCGGCTGATGGGCGCCAGGCTGATGACGGCTGCCGGTCCTGAAGACGGTGTGATCGTGGACGGCAAAATGACCGAGCGGGAGCAGGCCATGCTGGAGGCGGGGCTGTCGCCCGAGAAAAACTGGCTTTATACCCATACCGGAAAAAATCTGGATGTGATCGCGTTTATTGATTTTCTCGGTGAGGATGTGCAGCCGCTGTCACTGGTATTAACCGATGATGCGGAGGTAGAGGACAAACCAGAGCGTTTCAGGGGGCAGCTGCCAAATTTCGGTATTCGCATTGACGATATGCCAAAGAGCGGTCTCTTCGGGTTTGTAGTGAGCCTGTTCGTGGATGACAGCTTTAAAGGGCCACCGGCAAAGTTCAGCAAAGCGCTCCGCACGCTGCCCGAGATTCGGGTTGTTACCATTCAGCAATAATCAGCAGGCAAAAAAAATCCCCACCAGGTGGGGATTTTTTATTGAGCCGTTCTATCAGGGCAGCAGATGCTTCACGGCATCTCTTTCTTCTTTCAGCTCGGTTTCGGTCGCGGTCATCTTCTCGCGGCTGAAATCGCTGATTTCCAGGCCCTGAACGATTTCCCAGTCACCGTTTTTGCATACGCAGGGGAATGAGTAAATCAGTCCTTCATCGATGCCGTAACTGCCATCGCTGTATACGCCCATGCTGACCCAGTCGCCTTCCGCTGAACCGAGTGCCCAGTCCCGCATGTGGAAAATGGCAGCGTTGGCGGCGGAAGCGGCAGAGGAAGCACCGCGGGCGTCAATAATAGCTGCGCCACGTTTCTGTACGGTAGGAATAAAGTCGTTCTCGTACCAGTCACGGTCAACCAGATCTTCTGCAGCCTTGCCATTAACCAGTGCGTCCGAAATATCAGGATACTGGGTAGAGGAGTGGTTACCCCAGATGGTCATTTTGGTGATATCGTTGATGGAACTGTCAGTCTTGGCCGCCAGCTGACTCAGAGCACGGTTGTGATCCAGGCGGGTCATGGCGGTGAACTGGCGTGGATCGATATCCGGTGCATTGCGTTGTGCGATCAGCGCGTTGGTGTTCGCGGGGTTACCAACCACCAGCACTTTGATGGCAGGGTTGGCGTGATCGTTAATGGCTTTACCCTGGGCAGAGAAGATAGCTGCGTTGGCTTCCAGCAGGTCCTTGCGCTCCATACCCGGGCCGCGGGGCCGCGCGCCAACCAGCAGTGCGTATTCTGCATCTTTAAACGCCACATTTGCGTCGTCAGTCTGAACCATGCCTGCCAGCAGCGGGAACGCACAGTCTTCCAGTTCCATGGCAACGCCTTTCAGGGCGTTCAGGGCAGGGGTAATTTCGAGCATTTGAAGAATAACGGGTTGATCCGGACCCAACATTTCGCCTGCAGCGATTCTGAAAAGAAGGGAATAGCTGATCTGACCAGCCGCACCGGTAACTGCAACGCGTACGGGTTGTTTCATGAACCTTGTCTCCTGTGGGTTTAGGCAATTATCGTGAGGCGCTCGGTTTTTGACCGAATCAATGCCGATGGACACGGGCACCAGCATCAGCGCCGGAATAAAACGTTGCAGGATTTTAAGGTGCTTGGCGTTGAGAACCAAGTAAAAACCGGAAACTTGCTAAAATTTCTGCAAATTTGCCGCGGAACCACTGTTTACTGCGTAGACCAAACAGTCATTTATATTTCCGGGGAATTTGGTTATAAATGAAACATGGGGTTGAAAAATAAAATAAGCAAGAAAGGATGGCCTGCACGATGAAAATCTGGGATGCGGTGGTTGTAGGAGGAGGGCCAGCGGGCGCTTCAGCAGCCTATGATCTGGCCCGGCAGGGAAAACAGGTTGTGATACTGGAGAAGAAAACATTTCCCCGCGTCAAGCCCTGTGCCGGCGGGCTTACTATCAAAGCGCTGGCCAGACTGCGGTTTCCGGTAAACCAGCTGTTGCAGGGACAATCGCACGAACTGAGAGTAGGGTACAAAAACACCACACGAAGCCTGGTGGCCGCCAACAGCTTCTGTGCGTTTACTGTCCGTGAGCAGTTTGATGATTACTGTCTGCGACAGGCA
>JAWVYU010000045.1:0-19909 GCA_033722575.1 Ketobacteraceae bacterium
CGAACGCCTCTCTTTTCCAGATAAGAAGTATAAAAATCGAATTTATCCTTCGGCACAGGATTGTGGCCTTCCGGCAAATCAAAATATCGCGACTGGTTAATCACGGAGGTATTGTCTGGAACAACACCCGCCTCATCCATCACACCCACATCATCCACCGGTGCCCCGGTTTCTGCCACCTCTGACCGGCCACTATCCGGATTCGTATCAGGCTCTTTCAGCTGAACAGGCGCTATATTTTCCGAATGATTATCGGGCCGGGACAATTCGAAATCAACCTGCCCTCCGGTCTGCCCCGTTTTCTTTTTAAATGTGGCCTTTTCTCGGAAAGCTTTTGCCAGCTTCTTGAGGTGCAGGCCAATCTGCCTGAATTTATTCAGGTGTCGAAGTTTGCTGGCCACAACAATGGTTGCACCAGCGCCGAGTGTCAGTGCGGTTATCAGGAAGTCCAGCGCCACGTCTGTGGCCAGCCCTGCTCCGCCCTCGGTTATTTCCAGGCTGTGCTGCGCTGCAATATAGTCGCCGGCAAAGCCCAGCAGCAAATTCCGGGTTTCGCTGTCTTCCCATATAAAGTTGGCCAGGGCCTGGACTTCTGCAAGCTGCGCTTTGCTGATGGTTCTCGGATCAAAGCCAATCACATCGGCAAGTTCGGCAAACTGGGCGTTTGAAAAGCTGGCAGAGAAAGCCTCCTGGAAGGGCTTTTCATCACTGAGCTTATAGGAGGACCAGGCGGCCTTGAATGCATTGGTGAGGTAAACGCCGGGATTGACAAGGTCCGACAGCTCTTTCAGGCCAGTAAGCATACCCCAGATGGCCCCGGCGCTTCCCCTTACTTTGGCAAGCTCATATTCCAGTTGGCGGCCAAGCAGGCCTTTTTGCGTCAGCTCATTCTCGATACGTTCCGCTTCCTGCTTTTCCTGCAGGATAATGGCATTGAGGCTTTCCTTGATTTTGGCGCGGATCTGCTGAATTTCCCTTTCATCCACGACCTTGCCCAACACCACTTCAGCCTCTCCGGGGGGGAGCCTGGAGACAACCGCCCGACCGGCAGTATCGATTGTACCTCCGCGGGTACTTCCGTCTGGCAAACGGACGGTATAATGCAGGCCGCTGGCGGGTTCGCCATTCGCGTCGGTACATAGGATCGTTAAGTCCTCAAGCTGAAGAGGTGTTTCCTGGGTGGCGATTGAACTGTTCCTGAAACCGGCACCTGAAGAAGAAGCCGGCGCATCCAGCGTTAATTTCTGCGCAGTGCCCTGCGTGAATCCCACCTTTTCCGCCTGATGCGGTGTTTCCGGTTTCTTTGGTATTACCGTTTTGCCTGTCTCTCCGGTTTCCGGCAATTCCGGTTTATCGGGTGCGGCCGGCGCAGCACCACCGGCACTGCCGGCGGAACCTCCGTTGTTAATCCGCACCATTGGCCCCTGAATCGTTGCACCGGAGGGGTCAAGCACGATAAACCCGGCGCCCGCTTTCAGAGTCAGCTGGGTACCGCCCTGGATCACTATCCGGGTACCGGCTTTTACACTCAGCTCGCGGCCGGCCTGGGCTGTAATGGAGCCTGATACCTTGAGCTGATGGTCTCCGCCTACGGACTGATGCAGGGTTCCACCGGTTTTCTGCTGCCAGTTGTTGCCTGTGATCTGGTGGCGGTCGGCTTTCACCGCCTCGAACAGGTCACCATCCACCTTCAGGTGGCGATCTTTTTCCACCAGCTCCCGGTGATCGTTACGGATGTAGACATCCACATCTTTCTGGGCATGAACATAGATCTGTTCACTGCCCTTTTTGTCCTCGATACGAAGTTCGTTGTAGCCGCCTCCGCCGGGGTAGGAATGGGTCTTGAATGTGGTTCTGGTTTTGTTTGCGGGCAAGTCGTAAGGCGAGCGGTTCACGGAATGGTAAACCCGCCCGGTAATCATGGGTCGGTCGGGGTCGCCATTGACAAAATGCACCAGCACTTCCTCGCCCACCCTGGGCAACACCATGGCGCCCCACTCTTTGCCTGTCCACCCCTGACTCACCCGAACCCAGCAGGACGTTGCCTCGTTGTACTGCCCTTCACGGTCCCAGTGAAACTGCACCTTCACGCGGCCGTATTCGTCTGTGTAGATTTCCTCACCTGCGGGCCCGGTAACAAACGCTGTCTGGGCGCCTTCCACAGGTTTTTTACGATGTTGATGGGGCGGCCGGTAGGTGACATCAGCGGGAAGCGCGTTAAATTTCACATGGTAGGAAGAGCCTTCCGCTGCCGCCCCTTCCTCAAGCGACTGGGGTTGCTTGCCCTGGTGGCTTGCTCGGGTAATCAGATATTCCTGATTGCAGCGCGGGTTGGGATGGTCTTTCAGCTCAAACAGGTAACCTGACGCCATCCACTGGCTGTCGCTGAGGCCGTCAACCTGCTGTCTGCCGGCCCGGCTGGCATCCAGAGCGATGGCGGCATACAGCCGGCCCTGCGCAGGCTCACTGAACCCACCGGGGTAATCATACTGTTCCAGTTGTTGTTGCTGGGGCTGAACAGCGTCTTCCCTGAGGGTGAGATCGGGTTTGATAAAATCATAATCCCCCAGGGTGACACTGGCAGGGACAATCCGGCAACTGGCATCCAGGCGGTAAACAACTTCACGGTCCGGGCGCATGCTGCCTTTGGGGTGGAAGGCGATGGCATCACGATGGGCCAGTCTGCGGAACACCGAATTATCATCACTGATCACCATCACGTGCCGGTCCTGATGATGCTCAAAGAAGTAAAAGATGCCTTCTTCTTCCATTAGCCGGGACAGAAATTCGAATTCCGTCTCCTGGTACTGCACGCAATATTCACGGGGTTGATAACGGCGGTTCAGTTCCAGGCGATAATCGCTGCCTTCCAGCCGGGCCTCGCTGAACAGTTTCCCGATTATCCGGGGCACCGACAGCTCCTGAAAAATCCGGCTGCCACTGCGGTACTGGAGCAGCTGAAATTTCGGCACCAGCAGCAGACGGTAACGGGTGAAGCGCCGGCCGGAATCCAGCTGTTCAGCCTGCAGCACCTCGCCATGAAATACCCGGGGATGCTGCGGGTGAAACAGGGTCAATACCCCGGCTTTGCCAACCCAGGAGGGCATATCGGCGCTGTCGTTTTCTGCGGCCAGCACCAGGTCCAGGCAAAACGGCACCGATACGGCTTCATCAATGTGAAATTCCACAACCCGGAGGGATTCACTTTCGCCAATCAGTTCAAACAGAAAACGGGTCACATTGGCTGGAACTGTCATTTCTTATCCTGGTGTTTGGTTGACCGGAGGCTCCTTTTATGGAGACGCCAACGGCGCAAAGATGCGCGATCTTTTATCAGGCGTTTGTCTATCTGGCAGACAGTCTGAACCAGAGTCCGTGAGCACCACCATGAAAACACCCAATTATTCAACCCCGCTGGCATCTTCCGTTACCGCTCTGCTGGGGGCTTTGTGGCTGACCGGCTGCTCCACCAATACCGTGCTGGATGACGATGCCTACCGGTCTATCGGTGGCAGTGCGCCACGCCCCGCACCACCCGTGGAAAAACTCTCTGATTCTGCCGGTGCCCCCGGCTGGCTCAGCAGCGACCAGAGCAGGAGCGGCCAGCCGGATCACGTGGTCCGCTATGGCCATGAAGGGCTGATTCGCAAAATCGTGAAAACCGCCCAGATCCACTGCCAGCCTTTTCGCACCCGCATTGATACCGACAAGCGCAGCTACTGGGGCGAAACCAGCGGCGTGCTTTCCCAATGCACCTATCAGTTTCCTGCCCACTGTGGCGCCCATCGCTTTGCCGTGATCGAGTACGACGACAAACTGGCGCTGGCCTATCTTGAAAAGGATTCGCCCCATTATGTGATTGATCTTGTTCAGGGCACCCCCGCTGCCAGGCCCGGCCTGTGGGACAAGGACGACCGCATCGGCTCAAAAGCCAACAACATGGGCTATGTGCTGGAAGACAACTACAACCAGAATTACCGCATGCAGGAACAGGCGCCGCTGCATCTGGGGTGGATTATTCAGGCATCCCATGATGATGAAACCAGTCACGGGAAAAAATACCATCAGGCGGTGGCGGATATTGTCGGGTGTTTCTGACACCTTGTTCCGGCAACTGAATTCATCCTGCCCCACCGTCACCTTGATCAGCTCCCTGCAGAAACGAAAAAGCCCTTCATAGAAGGGCTTTTTTGGTCCGGAACCGCTACTAGGTGCGCAGTACACGCCAGTCGTCGTAACCGGAAGTACCTGAAACCTCGTGGGTCCAGCTGATTTTACGGTAAGTGAAAGACACGTCTTCCAGATGCGTAAAGTGAGCCAGGTTAGGATCCTGACAGTTGTGCATGTAGGATTTGATGTCAACGATAATGGCGTCTTCCAGCTCGATGGTGAAGTAGTGCTCCTGGGTACCGGTAGCGGAAGTGCGGTACCAGTCGATTTTGCACTGAGTGAGACGCTCACCGCTGGTGAGGGCGTTGTACAGCAGGGGTGAACACTTATCGAAAATCTTGGTGATAACGATAGGCTGGTGAACACGCTGACCAGTGGGCTGACCGCTCTGAGGATCACGGGGCAGAACGATATCGTGCTTGAACGCTTCTACCAGGATTTCGTCTTCGTGACCTTCCTGAAAAATGTTACCAACGCTGGGCTCGGTGAAGTTACCAGCAGTAATCAGGCCTTGCTGTTGACCTTCAATGGTCATATACGCGGGAGTTGGCATACTAAAACACCTCTTTCCTTTACGAGTGTGATTCCAAAGTTTTACCCATCATCAATCCGTTGTGACTGCGCCGGGGTAACGCATTCAGGCAACCGGAAAGCCGGGGCATCCTGGCCACCAGGTTTATTATCCATCCGTGGCATATCACCCTTTGCGAGCAGCGTGCCAACCCTTAAAAAAACATCTATATCATTGTTTTTATTGTTTTTTTTAAGAGTCACTGGAATCTGTATCGACATTTTCAAAAATACAGCCTCTCAATATGAGCAAGAACCTGCACAAAACTCCGCAACGCTGTGCAGCTGAATGCGCTAGTTACAGGATCGGACGTAAATCGGGCGGAAAAAGCCCCCGCCAAACGGCTGAAAACCCCTTTAACCCTCCGGTTTTCAGGGTTAATCCCCGCATTTAATACAGATTTTTGCGCCATAACCCCCTAAACCATGGAAACCACCACCACGCACCTATAAAATACCTGACCGTTTTTCTGCACAATTAGCGAAAACGTTTGACCGACAAACCCAGCTAGGAATTTCTATGACCCCTGAACTGCTGTCACCAGCCGGCACCCTTAAAAGTATGCAATTCGCTTTTGCCTACGGCGCAGATGCGGTTTACGCCGGTCAGCCCCGCTACAGCCTGCGCGTGCGCAACAATGAGTTCAACAAGCTCGAAAACCTGGAAAAAGCCATCAATCTGGCTCACCAGCAGGGGAAACAGTTTTACCTTGCCACCAACCTGTCCCCTCACAACGACAAGATCCGCTCTTTTCTGAGGGATATGGAACCCATCATTGCCATGAAACCCGATGCTCTGATCATGTCGGACCCCGGCCTGATCATGCTGATCCGGGAAAACTGGCCCGATCAGGAAATTCACCTGTCGGTGCAGGCCAACGCGGTTAACTGGGCCACGGTGAAATTCTGGCACCAGCAAGGCCTGTCACGGGTGATTCTGTCACGGGAACTTTCCATTGATGAAATCGGCGAAATCAAACAGAAAGTGCCGGAAATGGAGCTGGAAGTATTTGTTCATGGTGCCCTTTGCATTGCCTACTCCGGCCGCTGCCTGCTATCCGGATACATGACCCACCGGGATTCCAATCAGGGTGCCTGTACCAACTCCTGCCGCTGGAAATACCAGGCGCACGAAGCCAAGGAAACCCCGGAAGGCGATATCATTGCGGTGAACCCGCCGGTTGAACAGTGGAAGCCCGAAGCAAAACCCGGCCAGCTGCCAGGGGTGGAAGACCGGATTTTCCTGCTTCAGGAAGAAGGCCGGCCCGGCGAATACATGCCGGCCTACGAGGATGAGCATGGCACCTATATCATGAACTCCAAGGATCTGCGCGCTATCCAGCACATGCACCGTTTGTATGAACTGGGGGTGGATTCCTTCAAGATCGAGGGCCGCACCAAATCCCATTTTTACGTGGCACGCACCGCCCAGGTGTACCGTGAGGCCCTGGACGATGCCGTTGCCGGCAGAGCCTTTAATATGGAGCTGATGGACAAACTCGAAGGCCTGGCCAACCGGGGATATACCGAAGGGTTTTATCGCCGCCATCTGCCCGCGGAATACCAGAACTACGAAAGCGGCCACTCAAAGAGTGTTACCCAGCAGTTTGTGGGGGAAATCCTGGATGTGGACAAGGCCCGGCAGATGATGACCATTGAAGTGAAAAACCGCTTTGTGGTGGGTGATCAGATTGAACTGATGACTCCGAAGGGCAATATCCCCTTTAAGCTGGAACATATTGAGTCTGCCAAGACTGGCGAGCGGATGGATATTGCACCGGGTTCCGGCCATATCGTTAACATTCCCATGCCTGCCGATGAGATTCCCGCGCAGTCCATGCTGATCCGCAACCTGCCCGTCTAGTGCCTCATGCCCATCAGGGATTAACGGGTTCCTCTATTTGCGAGCTGAGCCCGTCAATCCAGGGGTCCAGCCGGTCCCGGCGGGTGGGGTCTGATGCCTTTTCAGCCTGCAGCCGGGCCCGCAACGCCCAGCGATAAGCCCGCACAAATTCCCGGTCCACGGATTCAAGGGATGTCAGCAACCCCTGCAATGTCTCCAGATCCATGGTTTCGGAGAAATCCGGCAGCGCCTCCAGGGCTTTGCTGATCCGGGGACGGTGAGTATCCGGTGTCACTGGTGAATCTCCGGAATTGATCCGGTCGGCTTTGTAGCGGGCAGCCAGTGCGGTCAGCTCCTCCAACTTGTGCGGTACGGTGCGCAACAGGAAGTTGTCTTGAAGGATGTCATTCACCGCAGCCCCGTGGCCAAGAAATAGCTGGCTATGAATCAGCGCGGACAACTGCCGGGCCACACGGTCTTCTTCCAGCAACGCATTTTCAGGGCTGGTGGCCGCCAGCAACGCCAGCAGCTCGGGCCAGCGCCGGGCGTCATCGGGTGTCAGCCGCAACAACACGGATTCCAGATTGCCGATGGCATCCACCAGCTCCTGCTCCCGGGTTTCCATAACCGCCAGCAACTGCCTGCGGTGCTGGAACAGTTTCTGGGAGTCCGGGATCAATGCCAGAAAACGGTTCAGATACTGCAACGCGGCGTACAGCGCCTGCTGCGACTCAAGGCGCTTTGCTTCCGCCAGGGCATGTTCCGTCAGCGCTCCCCGCTCACCGGCAATAATGGTGCGCGCCCGGTCATCCGCCAGTGCGTCCAGCCGTTCAAGGGCCCCCTGAATCACACCGGCGTCGTTGCTGGCCAACGCCTGGGCCACCTGGTAATCCTGCCAGGCGCGATAACCTGACAAACCGGACATGCACAGCAGACTCAACCCGCCAACCGCCAGACAGGTTTTCAGGCGCCGGCTTATCAGGGGTGGTCTGGGCAGCAGCCCATCAATAAACCCGGAAACCGTCAGGGAGTCTGCCCTGCCAGGGTCCAGTCCTGTACGCAGGGTCTGCCATGCTTCGTCCGACAAACCCCTGGGGCGCGCCGGTACCAGCCCTTCCTGCTGTGCTTCCAGCGCGGTTTTCCGTTCATAGGGATGGCGGCCGGTTAACCAGAAATAGGTAACCACTGCAAAGGCGTACAGATCATCGCCAGCATGGGGTGGCTGATCCGTGAGCATGCCCAGGCTGGCATAGGCCGGTGTGAGCGCTGCCAGCTCCCGGGTTACCTCTGTGGCCGAATCCAGCTGATGCACAATCCGGGCAATGCCAAAATCAAAGATCTTTACCTTTCCGGACTGGGTAATAAACAGATTACTGGGTTTGAAATCCGAATGAACAATGCCGTTGTCGTGGGCGTATTGGAGGGCGTTGGCAATCTGCAGCAGCGAAGGCGCTATGGTTTCCAGTGGCGCACCCTCGAAATCCGCAGCGTAAATGATTTCATCCAGCGACTGACCATGCAGCAACTCCATGGTCATAAACACCAGATCGTTATCCCTGTCAAAGTCGTACACATTCACGATATTGGGATGCGCCAGCCGCTGGGTCTTTTTGCATTCCTGCTGCAAGGCCACCAGCGCCGCCTCATTATTCTGCAGCTGCTCGCTGAGAACTTTCAGTGCCAGGTAGGGTTCTGTGTCACCGAACTCCTTCTGCCGGCGATCACGGGCACGGTAAACGACCCCCATGCCACCCACACCCAGAATCTCCAGCAAATCGAAGCGGGACTTGATACAGTCGCCTACCGTGACCTTGCGCCTGGCCTGACGGGCTACCTGCGACCCGCTCACAGCACCAGCTACAGAATCAGCCACAGCAGTCAGTGTTTTCTGCACCACCGTATCGGACTGGCGTGGTTTCACTACTGTCGGATCCGCCGGCCGGTCCGATGCCTGATTTTCGAGTTTTTTGCCGGGGATGATGCGGGTCTTATCCATCCCCGAAAACCGCCTGTTCCATGGAGACCACGGTGACGGTGATATTGTCGCGTGCGGCGGTGCCAAGGACCGCTTCCACAAGTGAATCCGCCATCTGCCGGCTTTTCAGGGCGCCCTTGCCTGACAGGATAGTGCCCAGGGCCTGGAGCTGCTCCACCAGGCAGATCTCGTTGTACAAACCATCGCTGCACAGCAGGTACAGATCCCCCGGCTGCGGTGTAAAGGTCAGCCTGTCCACCACCAGATCGTCAGTCACACCCACCGCTCTGGTAATCACATGACTTTGCGGATGGGAATCCCGGCTGGCCTCATCCAGCAGACCACTGTCCACCATTTCCTGAACCACCGAATGATCCCGGGTCATCTGGTACAAGCCGTTGTTTCGCAGCACATAAAGCCGGCTATCGCCCACCCACAGACACACGCAGGTATTTTCCTCCGGGTGAAAATACAGCACAGTCACCGTGGTGCCGATATGCTGGCACCCCGCAGGCAGTGTGGTTTCAAACAACAGGCGCCGGTTGGCAGCCACAATGGCGTCTTCCAGCCGGTCCGCGCACTCGTCCAGGGAACCGGTCAGTGGCGCCCGGGACACACTGTGAACCACCGCCCGGCTCGCCACGTCACCGGCGGCATACCCACCCATGCCATCGGCCACCACCCACAGGCCCTGCCGGGCATCGGCATGGGCGGCATCCTCATTCACCCGGCGCTGATGCCCCGTATGGCTTTGCGTTGCACTGAAGGCGGTAAGGCGGGAATCCATGGAGAGGCACACTACAACGAGGCAGGCAGCCGGAACCGCGACAGCGGCGCTTCTGCCAGCGGGGTACGTGCCGACGCGGCAATAATCTCGTAAACCGCTTTCTGCCCCTTGTTTTCCAGCTTCAGCTGGTAACGGTTACCGTGCCGGGTGGGCTCCAGGGGATACTTGTCCAGAAAGCGGAATAACGACCATGGCCCGTCAACGCGGTCACCGGCGCGGGCGTTGTAGTAATCCTCAAACTGGAACGAAATCGCCGAATCCAGGGTACCCGATGGCCAGCGGATTTCCATCAGCCGGGGCGGCCCATGGCGGTACACCTGGCGCTCTCCCAGCATGTTGATTTCGAAGCGGCTCACGTTGGCATCCAGATACACAGGCCGGGTAGAAAAGCCCACCGCAGGATTATCGCCATCGCTGAAGAACAGCTCCTGGATTTTCTGTGCCCGCTCAAACTGCGCCAGGTAGTGCCGGTTCACCGCCAGTGAGTAACCATCCACAGACTTGAGACGCCAGGGACTGGTTTTGGTATTCACAAAGGGCTCCAGGTAATCACTGAAGAACAGATCAGCCACGCCCTCGGCCTTGAAGAACTGGGAAAAGTCGTGCAGCGTCACCTCCCTGTCGGCGTTTTTACTGAAGGGATAACGCTGTGCGATGGTGCGCTCATAGATGGGCAACACTCCATGGCGGTATTCACGGTCCACATAGTCCTTAGCTGCCGCCAGCACGCTGCGCCACACCTGCATATTGATATCGCTGATCCAGCGATTCACCGGCTCGGGGTAATGCCGGGCATCCATCCGCAGACTGGCAATAATATCCGATGGCGGATTGCTAAAACGTTTCCGGGCCACGTTGTACGCCGCTTCCGACTCGGAGCCGGCATTGAGAATGCGCTCGGCAAAAAACTGTAATTCCGCCAGCGACTCCAGCAGCTCCTCAAATTTTGCCGGACGGTTTCCCTGGGGCTCCACAAACTTGTGGATGCTTGAAAAACGCTTGTCCACCAGCTGGGTGGGGTTTTCCGGCAGATTGGCAAACTTGTTGCGACTTGCCAGGGTGGCGATACGCGCCAGACGATTGGCTTTGGGCGTGAGGGCGCGGGCAACCTGCTGCGCGTCCTGCATGCCTTCCTTGATGTCCTCTTCGCTCACCACGGTGACCGTCAGCTGGGTATTAATGGCCAGTTCTTCCAGCACACCCCGCAGCGGCGATCGGCCTGCCCGCAGCATATCAATAAACAGGGCAAGTTCTGACAGGTCACCGGTCTGTTTTACCCGGATACTGGCCAGGTGGGATTCCCAGTAGCTGATGTAATTTTCATAGTACTGCTTTTCAACCCGGGTCTGTACTTCTGCCAGATCCATGTCGGTGAGATCCCCATCCCGGCTGCCCACCACCCAGTTGTCTTCCGCAAGCTCTTCAATGGCCGATGCCAGTCCGGGCTTGAAAATATCGTTGTAGCCTTCAAAGGTGTAGAACCCGGGAATGGCGTGATTGTCCTGTTCAAATATACGGTAAAAATCCGCCCCCAGTGCATCAGCAAAGCGGTAATCCACCGCATAACGCTGGTCTGCCTCCAGCTTCATGGCATTGAGAATCTGGCGATCCAGAGGCACCCGGCGGATGATGTCGCGGGTATCTGCCACCAGGTTGTTATCAATCTCTGTAAACGGAAAGTCCTCCAGCAACAGATCCAGTTGTGCATGCAAACGTGCCAGTGCCTGCGGCTGGTCAAAGTAACGGTTTTTCCAGTGGTGACTGAACCACTGACGGACAAAGCCGGCGTCAAAATGCTCCCGATCCGCCAGCATCAGGTAAGTTTTCAGGGTGTGGCGCAGGCGATCGGGCTGGTGTTTCTGCTGCTGCAGCGTATCTTCCAGCTCATTACTCAGAGCATCCATTAGCGCCTGGTGGCGGAAATTTTCCTGATGGGATACCAGCGCCGTGTTGATTTTATCCCCCTGATACAATCCCAGGTTATTCCAGCCTTGGGTCGCTTCGTTGAATACCTGCTTCATGCCATTCAGTGTCTGAACGGCCGGATCCAGTGCAATGGGCAGGTAATCGGTACTCACGGCATTCAGCTGCCCGGTGAAATCTTCCGTCAGGGCTGCCATTTTTTGCAGGTTAAGCTGATTGCTGGCAAAGCCGGCACTGAAGCCCACACCCGCCAATCCGATCAGAACGATACAACTTACCAGGGTTGCGCCACGGAACCAGCGGCTGACAATTTCATAGCGGCGGTTGGCGCCCACCAGATACGCCTCTGCAAACACCACATCATGCAACAGCGAACGCAGAAAATAACTGCGTCCGCCCTGGGGCTCGTTCAGCACCTGCTTTGCCTGAATACCCAGGGGGTTGGCCATTTGATGGATTGCACGGTGCAGCGAGCTGGCATCCTGAGTGCCGGAGGTAAAATAAATGCCGCGCAGAAAAAACTGATCATGAAAGCGCGAATCGGAAAAGGCTTTTCCCACAAACTCTGCGAAGCGCTCACGGGCGCCCGCCAGTTCATGGGGGAAATTGAGAATGCGGTTGCGGCGCGCTGCCTGCCGCTCATAGTAAAAGCGCTGAATCTGCTGTTCCTGCAAACGCTCAATCAGGCCGGCAAATTCATCAGTGAACCATTCCTGATAATTGATATGATCTGCGCCATCCCGGGATGGCAGCGTCATTCCCCATACCTGGGAGCGCATTTCCCGGTTAAGGCTTTCAAAACTTTCCTGAAACCCGCGGATCAGATCGCACTTGGTAAAGATCAGATAAACCGGAACCTGTACCCCCAGGTCGTCAATCAATTCCTGAAGGCGCGCCCGGATCGCCTTGATCTGCCGGTCCACTTCCTGATCGGTTTTGGCCCCCAGCAGATCTTCCACACTGATGGCCACCAGCACACCGTTAATGGGTTGCCGCTTGCGGTATTTTTTCAGCAGGTCGATAAACTTTTTCCACTCAGCGCGATCCGTCTGCTGATGGCTGTCCTGGGTGGTATAACGGCCCGCCGTATCAATCAGCACGGCTTCGTTGGTAAACCACCAGTCGCAGTGGCGGGTTCCACCCACCCCTTTCACGCTGCTTTTGCCGTAATGATCCTCCAGGGGGAATTCCAGCCCGGAATTCACCAGCGCGGTGGTTTTTCCGGAGCCGGGAGGGCCAATCATCAAGTACCAGGGCAGTTCATAAAGGTAATTACCGGAACGCTTTTTGCCCCCACTGGCCCGCTTCAGTATGGCAATGGCCTCATTAAACTGGGATTTCACGGCAGAAACGTCCTGCTCTACTGCCTGCTCGGGGGCTTCGGTTACTCCCTCTGCCAGTTTCCGGTCATTGGCTTTTGATTTGGACAACCGATACATATTGCTGCCGGCCCATAACAACAGCAACAACACAATAAACAGCATGCGCACCCAGTCCGCCACCAGTGGTTTGTAATCAGCAATGGCAATCAGCGGCCCCACAAACCATATCAGCAGGCTCAGCGCCAGCACACCCACCAGCGAAACAAACCAGCGTGATTTCAGTACAGTCAGCGTGCGTCTCATGATGATCGGATATCCTTTGATGAAAGCGGTAATCCCTGATCCACCCCGGCAGGCAGGGCTTCGATCTGCTGGCGAACCCGGTCGCCCTGGTCATCGATCAGATAACGGAAGCCGGAAAACATGGCCAGCAACAGTAGCCCGGTGACCGCTACCATGACCCAGGCAGGTATATAACCCATCAGTTTCTGGCGTTTACCGGAGGCGGGCTGCCAGTGTGGGGAAAGACTCTGCTCCGCTTCACCCCGTTGCAGGCGGATCACCTGATAAAGATTGTCTTTTACCTGTTCCAGTTGCAGGTGACCCCGCGGCACCAGGTGATATTTGCCCTCAAAGCCCAGATTCAGACACACAAACATCAGTTCGAGCACCGGAAGGTGGCTCGCAGGATGAATGAGCAAATGATCCAGTAAATCAAAGAACTTTTCTCCGCCGCCGGTTTCGCCATGAAACTGGGCCAGCAGACTGTGACGGTTCCACTCCCCTTTTTCAGGCCAGGGGGTTTTGTTCACCATTTCATCCAGCACCGTGCACAGTACATAGCGCCCGTATAACACCAGATCCTCACCCAGACCCGCCTGGCCACATTGCCGTTCGTACTGGTTCACCCCGGCAGCCAGTTCCTGGCGGTAGCTTTCCAGGCGAATGTCCTCTCGCGGCCGGTTCAGCGCGGCAATCTCGTCAATCAAAGGCTGGGCGGCCGCCAGTAACGGATTCAGGGCATTTTCACAGACTCGACGCGAGCCTTCCTGGGCCATCGTGGGGTTGGCCGATGGCGGCAGTCCGGTGCCGGGTATGGTGGATGTCAGTACCGGCGGCTCCGCAGGCGTTTTAGGGACGGAGTTGCCTGCTCCCCCACGGGTGTGATCCAGCCTGCCACCGGGAGAGGGTTTGGGTTTACGGTAATTCACAATGGTGTCGTCAGCTGAAGCCATAATCAGTCCCTGATAGCCCAGAGTTCCACGTCAAGATCGGGAATCTCACCGGAAAAATGAAAAGCCACCCCACCCGACCGGTTCAGGTGAGCCCAGTTTTCAGAGGTTTTTTCCAGCTGAAAATAGGTATACCCGGACTGATAGGGAATCTGGCTTGGCGCCACCGTCAGCGGCTCCAGCCGGATACCAGGCAGCTGCAGATTCACCAGATCTCGGAGCTGTTCCACACCACCGGCCTTGATCACTTCCGGCATACGGCGGGCCACTTCTTCCTTGCTCCAGGCAGCCTTGACACCCAATACGAAGGTAGCATCCTCCAGCAGGCGTTTGTCTCCCAGGGGCGCCACCCGGACACCGTAACGCCGCTCCTGCACGGGGATTGAAATAGCCGTTTGCTCAAACACCATGCTCAGGGATTCCCGCAGCTCACTCACCAGCAGGTGAAAGCACTGGCGCAGACCATCATGCTGATAGGCAGGCCACTTTTCCGGACGGCGGCCTTTACGGGTAAAGGTTGTCAGTTCCGCATAGAGCGCCGACAGTACTTCAAACAGGGATTCCGGGTGAACATTTTTGATGGCCTGCAGGTGGCGCAGCTGGCCCTCATAGCGGTTCACCATCTGCAGCATCAGAAAGTCGGCCACCTCCGATGCACCGGCCCGTTCCGCCGTAAGGCGTGCGGCAATGGCCTCGCTGCGGTGCCCCAGCAAACCGATTATTTCCTTGAGAAAATTGGGCAAGGCATCGTGGGCGTCAATGGCAAGCAGCGGCGGAATAAAGGCATCTTCCAGCAGAATACGGCCATCACCGCTGATTTCACGAATCTGAACCAGAGGGATCATGGTGTAGTCCTGCCGGTTGGACAGATCCGTCAGCAATTGCAGTCGCAGGCGGGCGGTATTCAGGCGTGCCATTTTGGCATGCCCCAGGTTACTGTCCTTCACTTCCAGCGGGTGACAGAGGTATCGGGTCAGCGATTCGGCGGCAGGATCCAGCTCGGCTTCGTCAGAACCTGCCAGTGCCACCGGCAAGGCCAGATACACCGTGGTACCCTGCAGTTCCTTTTCCGGTTGCAGCAGCAGACGGTCGCCGTCGGCGCTGTCGGCATGAAACAGGGTGCCATCCGGCAGAATCCCCTCGCAGCGTTTTACCGCCAGCGTGCCCATGTCCAGCAGCTGCCGGTCCAGTTCCAGATGGCTGATGCCCCAGCCATAGCGTTGCAGCAACCGGGTCCGGTTACGCAACTGGGCATCATGGAAGCGGTCATGCTGCTGCATGTGCTGCGGACGCAGAAACATGCCTTCGGTCCAGAGCACCTTGTTTTCATACGCCATGGGGCGGACTCTCCTTAATGATTTCTCAGGAAGACAGCCTTTGTGCAAAAAATTAAACGATTTGGGGACACAACTGTGCAGAAAACCGCACAGAGAAACCGGTAAAAGAAAGCATCCAGCCGCCCTGCCAGAACCTCAGTCACCGGGTAGCCATCGCAATTCCGCGACTGCTGAAAATCAGGGTCTGCTGGTTTTTTTCGTGGAGCGCAAAGGGCATCACCAGCCGCCAGTTGGCATCATCCAGGCGGCGGTAGGCCCCTACCACACCGATCAGCTGGCTGTCGGGCTGCAGCGCGATCTTGAGATCCCGGATATCACCGGGCTTGAGTTCAATTTCCTCACTGGCCACCCAGTCGGAGCCAAGGGTTTCCTCCTCCGCCTGGAACAGGGAAAAAAACTCGGCAGCTTCAAAGGACTGAGCCGAACGCAGCTCAATAATTCTGACCACCAGCGGCGACGGACGGCCATTGTCATCAAGATTAAGATCCCCTTTGGCAATCAGTCGCAGATCCACCTTGGTAACATCCGACAGCATCCACTGGCAGCCACTCAGCAACAAAGCACACACTGTTATCAGCGTCAGTTTTTTCATGATTCCCCGTCACTTTTTCCCTGGGTTGTTTTTCTCGCAGAACGCACTTTATGATCGAAGGCCCGGACAAAGGCGTCGCCGAATAAATGATTGAACTCGTCATCCTCGCTCATCAGTTCCTCATGCAGAGCAAGGTATTTTTTCCAGCAGCGATGACTTTTTGAGGTCAATGACAGACCGGATCTGTCTTTTTCAGCCCGCTGTTCAATCCGGTCCGGACTCAGCACCCGGAACACCTCCCGCATGGCAGACTGGGTTGCCGCCAGCAGCGCCAGCTGGTGCAGCTGCATATCCTGGTAACATTCATCAAAGGATTCACTCACCGACAGGAAGGACGCCACATCAGGCTTGAACAGATGCTTCATGGCCTGTTTGCTGTCGGCGGAAAATTTCAGGGGGTTATTGCCCCGGGATTTCACCAGGGTCATATCCATGCGGAAGTCGTTTTTCAGCTGCGCCCGCTGCTGCATCAGCGCTACCATGCCTTTCATATTGGCCTTGAGCGCCGCCCCCATTTCTTCCATTACTTTTTCGCCATCCACCCGGGCCAGAATATTGGGCGACACCCCCAGCCCGCGGAACAGGCTTTTCACCAGCCGTTCATAATCCTGCCCCGCATCTGGCGCAGGGGCTGCACGCCCGGTTGCCGCTGAAGGCACCTGGGGCGCTGGGGAAGACCGCTTCGCCTGACGGGGCTGGGGTCGGGGCGGCATTTCTGCTTCGGCGGGAGCTACAACCGGCTCACCCAGCCAGTCTTCCGGCAGCATATTGGGCGGGGTAAAGGCACGCTGGGCCGCCGGGCGATGATCCGGCGCCGATACCACCTGCTCTGCACGACTGTGGGGGGAAACCACATCCGGTGCGGCACCCTTGCCACCGGCAGGGTCTGGCGAGCCATTGGCAGCCCGGAACATGGCCAGCGGGTCCAGCTGTTGTTGCCGCTGCCCACCGGGACTGGGGCGCACGGGGTTCGATCCCGCAAAAGTACCCTCCGACAGGCTCCGGTAGGGAACCGCTTCAGGATCCAGCTGCAGGCGTACAACAAAATCCATATTACCCATGGAAATCCGGTCTGCATCATTCAGACGAATCCGGCGCTCTTTACCCAGCGGCTGGCTCTGCCCATTGACAAAAACACCGTTGGTGCTGATGTCGGTAATATAAAAACCATCGCCCTCGCAACTGATCAGCGCATGGCGGCCGGATAAATGGCGGCTTTCATCGGGTATAAACCAGTCGCAACCGGGATCCCGCCCGATAACGCCACCTGCCGCCTTGAACGTTTTTCGAGCTGAGGCGCCAATCAGATGGCGCTCATCGCTGGTCATTTCCAGAATCAGTTCCATACATCCCCATTACGACCGTTTTCATCAACAGGAAGACAGGAACAGGATAAAAATTCTGCGCAATTTACTGCACAATTCACAAAGGCTCGTTCAGGCCGTATCATCGGCGGAGCGCAAACACCAGTGACCAGTAAAGGATATGAGCTATGAACCATGGGGTGCTTTCAGGAATAATGCCGATTTTCACCGTTGCCATACTGGTAGCTTTGCTTACCGGCTGTTCCCTGATAAACCGCAGCGAGCCGGATATCCGTGGTCAGTGGACGCTGACCTCAGTGGATGGCGAACCTCTCACAGCGTCTGAAGCCCCGCGGCCCGGAAAAACCGGGTTTACCCTGAATCTGAGCGACAGCGGCAGCGCCTCCGGTAAGGCTGCCTGCAACACCTGGCGTGCCAGCTACTCCCGGCAAGGCAACGCCCTGACGATGTCCCAGCTGGTGACAACCCGGGCCTTTTGCCTCCTCAACGACAGACTGAAAGCCATTGAGAGCGATTTTCCCGGCGCACTGCGAAATGCCACTATCAGCGATATCAGCGAACAGGAGCTGACCCTGGTGACCCAGAGCGGCCATACCTGGGTTTTCAGTCGCTGACTAGTCCGCAATGCACTCGCAGCGGATCAGTTGTTCCAGATCGATATCTTCCAGCGGTTTGCCCATATCTATCACCACCACATAACGCTGTTCCTGTGGTGACAGAAAGTCCTGGTTCCCCAGCTGCTGTTCCAGGACTTTCAGGTCCGCCTCCGAGGCATCACCGCCGTTTTCCATCCGCGCCTGCACACGGTTACGGGCGGTCTGCTCGTCAATGGCACAATCAAGGATCGCAAACGGCGACTGCATACGCTTACCCAGTTCAAAAAAGCGCTGGCGGGTGTTTTTACTAAGAAATGTGGCATCCACAATCACCGGGTAGCCAGCACTGATCATGGCCTCGGCCACCTCCTCCAGCCGGTGATAGGTGCGGGCGCTGGCTTCGGCGCTGTAGATGCCCGCGTTCAGCAGTGAATCGCTGGATGCATCCGGCGCCAGATGAAACAGCCGTTTGCGCTCCACATCGGAACGGACATGAACAGCGCCCAGCCGCCCGGCCACGTACCGGGCCATGGTGGTTTTGCCGGAGCCGGATACCCCGTGGGTGATATACAGACACACCGGCTCCGGCCGGATATCGTGCTCCGCCAGGGTGACGTAACTGTCATACTCTTTTTCCAGCGCCTGCAGCTCATCGGCGTCCAGATGATCCTGCTGCATCCGCAGCATCGCCACCTTGGCCCGCACCATGGCCCGGTATACCTTGTAGAAACGCAACAGCTCCACGCCTTCAAAGTCGCCGCTCACTTCCAGGTAACCGTTAAGGCAGTGGCTGGCCAGCTCCTGCTGATGGCCGTGCTCCAGGTCCATCAGCAGAAAGGCCAGCTCGCTGATCACATCAATCCAGCGAAACTCATCATTAAACTCGATGCAGTCAAAGGGCACAGCACGCTTATCCATCCACAGAATATTATTGAGGTGCAGGTCACCATGGCAGGCCCGTATCCGGCCGCGTTTTTTGCGCTGTACGAAATCCTCATGGTGAGCCTCCAGGCGATCCAGGCTCCATGACCGAATGGCGTCAAGCCGCTGCTTCTGGCTGTCATCGTCAAGACATTCGCTGATCTGGGAAAAATTCTCTTTTACCGGGTAACTAATGGCAGCAGGGGTGCCCCGGGCATCGCCGGTTTCAGCCTGCTCCAGGCCCGCGTGCAGGCGAGCCAGTTGCCGACCCAGTTCTGCCGCTTCCTCCACACTGAAATCACCGGCAGCCACTTTCAGGGAAAGCAGCGCGGACTGGGGAAACTGATGCATGCACACCACGTATTCCTGCGCACCTTCCAATAAATCTTTCAGCTCCGCGCCATGCTCCGTCACATGCAGACCCATCACCTTTTCATAAAGATCCGGGGCAAACACACGGTTGCGGGAAAGCTCAAGTTCACAATAATGACGCCGCTTTTCCAGAGTGGAGAAATCAAGAAAGCCGAAATCCACCGGCTTTTTCACTTTGTAGGCAAAATCTCCGGTCAGAAACACCAGTGAAATATGGGTTTCCACCATCTGGATCTCGTCGCATTCGTGTGGATAGGTTCCGGCATCCGTGAGCAATTCCCGAATCTGATCGATATCCATAAGGCCACCCGAAGGTTTATAACAATAGGTTTTATTCTTAATAGCAAATCGTACAGCAGATTGATATACATCATAGCTGCTATGTTCTAATTTGAAGAAACTTTGACTGATACTTATCAGAAGGAGTAACCGCCATGACTGAAGCTGCTGAAGCCTATTCCACCGAAGACAGGCTCCGCCATACGCTGGCCAAAGATTTGATGACGCAGCACATTATGCCTGCATACGCTGACTGGTCGGTAAAAGACCTGGCGGAGTTTCTGGTATCCAACGGCATTTCCGGCGCGCCGGTGGTGGACAACGACGAAAAACTGCTGGGAGTGGTGTCGTTAACCGACGTGGCCCGTCACGCCAGTATTGCCAACGACGAAGCGGATGTAAGAGTCGCCCACGGTTATTATACCGATGCACTGGATTACACCTTTGATGATGAGCTGGCAAACGAATTCGGTGACGACATCGAAGAACAGACCACGGTAAAAGACATCATGACCCCCATGGTGCACGAGGTGCCGGCGGATGCCACCGTCAAGGAAGCGGCCGCCGCCATGGTCAGGAACCGCATACATCGGGTATTCGTGAGCAGGAATCAGAAAATCGTGGGTGTGTTGTCGGCGCTGGATGTGTTACGGCTGATCGACTGA
>JAWVYU010000046.1:0-19830 GCA_033722575.1 Ketobacteraceae bacterium
CCGGCAACGCTGCAGCAGACACTGCCCCGGGAGAATTCCGGGCCGATCATCAGCATCTTAAACAATCTGTAGGCACCCTGACGCCAACCCATGTCAGCGAGGCCCACGCTGTTCACCAGGCCATCCCTGAAGAATTGCTTGCCATTGCCCACCATCTCGACAGTGCCGACAGTATCCTTTACGGGCTGATCCTTACCACCATGAAAACCCATGGTGAGCAGGCCATGAAGCTGGTGGCATCGAAGCGGAGCACCTACTGCGCCAAAAAATCACGGGATGTCTATTACCTGCTCCGGGAGCATCCGGATGCCATCCGTCTGCCATTGCTGGATATCGCCCTGAGCACACTGGAAACGCTTTCTGCCAAAACCAAAAGCGACATACTGGCCCTGTGTGATGCACTGGTGAATGTGGATGAAAAGTTCACGCTCTATGAATTTATTTACATCAGTCTGGCAGAAAAATACCTGAGCCAGACCCGGGAACAGAAAAAGACACTCAAGTCCTACCAGTCCGTGGAGGACGCCATTGGGGTTTTACTCTCGGCCATGGTGCTTGCCAGCGGTAACGGGCCCGAGGCACAGCAAACAATTTTTCTGCAAACCATGAAACGCTTCAGCAAAAAGGATTTCTCTCCTCTGCTGGTACGCCCGCCGGGTGTGAAAACACTGAGTCAGGCCACCGCCACCCTTAACCGCCTGAGCCCTTTGTTAAAGCAGCCGCTGATTGACGCCTGCGTGGACTGCATTCTCCACGACAATAAAGTCACCCCCAATGAAGCCAACCTGCTGCGGGCGGTCTGTGAAAGACTGGATTGCCCTATGCCACTGGTGACGGGCGCCACCTCAACCCCGTCGAAAGGGTAAGCGCTCAGCTGCCAGCTGACGGTACTCATCAAGATAACGCTTTTCCTCCTGCAGGAATCTGGCCACCGCATCGCGAAAGGCCGGGTGGCCGATCCAATGACAGGACCAGGTTTCCACCGGCTCAAAACCACGACTGATTTTGTGCTCGCCCTGAGCGCCGGGATCAAAACGTTGCAGGCCTTTTTCGATGGCAAATTCGATGCCCCGGTAAAAGCAGACTTCAAAGTGCAGGCCGTCGATTTCCCGACGACATCCCCAATAGCGCCCGTAAAGGGTGGTATCGTCATAAAAGAACAGCGCTGCAGCCACCGGCGTGTCCTCACCGGGCAGCCACACCCAGTCCACCAGTATCTGCTCACCAAGCGAGCGCCCGATCAGTGGGAAAAACGCCGGCGACAGGTGGGGGCTATGGCCCCGCTTGTAATAGGTATCGGCATAGAATTGGTAAAACCGGGCCCAATCCGCTTCAGAAAGGGTTTCCCCGGACTGCCGCTGAAAGGTAAGCCCCAGGGACTGCACGGCCTGCCGCTCTTTACGGGTATTTTTGCGTTTGCGGGAGGCAAAGGTGGAGAGAAAATCATCGAAACAATCATAGCCCCGGTTGAACCAGTGAAACTGGCAGCCGGACCGGCGCAATAATCCCAGGGCTTCCAGGCTATCGGCCTGGGAGGCTTCCGGAAACAGGCAATGCCAGGAAGAAGCCACCCCCTCAGCCACCATTTCCTTCACCGCATCCACCAGGGGACTCAGCCCCTGATCGCCACCAGAGCCGCCCCAGCGCGGACCCGTAGCCGGAGTAAACGGGGCTGCAGTCAGCAGCTTGGGATAATAGCGCAGTCCATGATGCTGATAGGCATGCGCCCATTCCTGGTCGAACACATACTCTCCCCAGGAGTGACTCTTGAGGTACAGGGGAAGCGCAATCTCGGCCCCGCCGCCCTGTACTGACCCGTGGCCCAGAATATGTCGTGGCTGCCAGCCGGTTTCCCGGGTTGTGCATCCGCCCGCCTCCATGGCTGCAAGAAAATCATACTGCAAGAACGGGTACCGCCCCGGAAAGCAGGCTTGCCAGCTGCTTCTGGGAATATCCCGGACACTGGCGTACAACTTAATGCTCATGAGAGAAAATGATCCCTCGCAATCTCCGAACAACACCCATATTTATAACCTTATAAGCCAAACCATTGAAAAATGATGCAAAACTGTGCAGCCTGCAAAAATATGCACTAAACTTGATCATAACGGTTGCGATTCAATCAACTGTTAAGGTTTACCTTGCACAGCTCAGAATAAACATGTCATAAGGACTATTCAGGGTCATCAAGAATAACAACCTGTTAAACAAAAATTAAAAACCCGGGGGGATAACTGAAATGTCATACGTCAGGACGATAATGCAAACGAATGAAACGCCAGGGTACTACTATGAGCCTGTTTCAACCTAAGGAATCATTTTTTAACGGCAGCGCTCCGGAGGACGAAGTGTTCCGCCTGGGCCCCCATGGCTGTGAAGTCATGTTCACCAGCTACAGCAAAGGCACTGTTGTAGGCCCATCAATCAACACCCTCAGAACCAAACATATTATTATCAATGGCACGGTGGTGGTGGATATGAAGGGAACCACCAAAACCTATCGCACCGGTGAGTCCTTCGAAATACCCCGACAATGCGAGCACAGGCTTCATTACCAACAGGATTGCTCCATCATCGAATTCTGGTTCGATAAATAAATTCCAGGCCCCTCCTTACCTTGCCACACCACGATTGTGGATTGTCAGCAGTAGCATTTACTACTCTCTCGACTTATCGCACGATATCACTTTGCAATTTCAACCGAATTCTCGCAGCATTTAACAGCAGCTGATTCCCACAGTTTTTCATGCCATCAGTTTTTCAGCTACCAAGGAGCTTTAACATGAACCTGCCGTTTTCCCAGGCATGCGAGAATAATCAGGAACCCATTCGCCAGGTAATGAGCACCTATCTCAGGGAGCCTGCCCATCTGCTGGAAATCGGCAGTGGTACCGGTCAACACGGCGCGTATATCACCGCACATCATCCCGGATTGCACTGGCACCCCACCGACCGTGAAGAAAATCTGGAAGGCATCAGCGCATGGGTAAGACACGCAGGCCTTGAAAACTTCCACCCGCCGATACCACTGGATATCAACCAGGCCCAATGGCCGGGGGAAAAAGTGGATATAGTCTACTCCGCTAATACCGCCCATATCATGCACTGGGAAGAAGTGGAAAAAATGTTTGCATTCGTGCCCCGGGTACTCAAGGCCGAGGGTCATTTCATGCTTTACGGACCCTTCAACTATCAGGGCCGCTATACCAGTGAAAGCAACGCCCGCTTTGATGAATGGCTGCGGTCAGAGGCATCCCATCGCGCCATTCGCGATTTTGAGAACATTAACGCCCTGGCTGAACAGCACAACCTGCGTCTTGTAAAGGATCACGCCATGCCCGCCAACAATCGCATGCTGGTATGGTTATACACACTTTGAAATCCATGAGTAACTGGGCCAGAATCAACGCACTGGCTGTTAACGGGGGCACCGGCGGGTACCCTGATTCCCAAAAACCGGAACAATGCTGGACTGACCATGATCAAATTTGAACTGAACGGCGCTCCGCAGTCCCTGGATGTCAACCCGGACATGCCATTGCTCTGGGCATTGCGCGACTTTATCAAACTCACCGGCACCAAATACGGTTGTGGCAAGGGGCTGTGCGGCGCCTGTACCGTGCACATCAACGGCAAGGCAACCCGTTCCTGTATTACACCCGTAAGCACCATCAGCGGAAAAAAGATCACCACCATTGAGGGCCTGAGTGAAGACGCCAGCCATCCGGTTCAGCAGGCCTGGATCAGGCACAATGTGCCTCAGTGCGGTTATTGCCAGCCCGGCCAGATCATGTCGGCCAGTGCGCTGCTGGCCAGCAACGCAGCACCAACAGACAAGGATATTGATCAGGCCATGTCAGGAAACCTGTGCCGCTGCGGCACCTATCCACGAATACGCAAAGCCATTCACGAAGCTGCCAGTATCATGCGCAATGGTTCACTCCCGGGCGATACCGGCGAAGCCGCCAATCAAAAACTGCCGGGCGACCTGACAGCATCCTGACGCCACCCTGAGGAAAGCCGGCCATGAGCTCATCCAAAGACCAGGCACCAGCCCAGTCCCGCCGCCGGTTCCTCACCAGTGGGTTGAGCGCCACCACCGGACTGCTGATTGCCTGCCAGCTGCCCCTGAGCACCGGATGCGCGGCCCGGCTGCCACACGCCCGAAACCCCGCCTGGGAGCCCAACGCCTGGCTCCAGATAACACCGGAAAACGAACTTATTTTTTACCTGGACCGCACCGAAATGGGACAGGGAACCTTTACCGGCATGACCACCCTGATCGCCGAAGAGCTTAACACTGCACCGCACCTTATCCGGGTGCACACGGCGGGCGTGCATCCGGACTTCAGAAACCCTGCTTATGGCGTTCAGGTCACCGGTGGCAGCACAAGCATGATGACATCCTGGGAACCCCTGAGAAATGCCGCCGCCACCGCCCGGGAAATGTTGTTGTCGGCAGCCGCCCAACATTGGCACGTCAGCCCTTCCGATTGCGAGATCAGGGACCAACAGGTTATCTGCAAAGACCGGCACCTAAGCTTCGGTGACCTGGCGGACGCAGCCAGCCGGCAAACCGTACCCGACAATCCAACCCTGACTCCCAGGGAAAAGTGGCGCTATATCGGCACCAGTAACCAGCGACTGGATGCAAAGATGAAAGTGTCCGGCACTGCCACCTTTGGCATTGATGCCGGTGTTCCTTTTGCCTATCGCGCGGCGCTGAAGCGCTGCCCGGTGCGCGGTGGCCGGGTAAGAAGCTTTGATGCGCGAAAAGCCATGGACATGGCCGGTGTTCTCAAAGTGGTGGCCATCGACAACGGCGTGGCCGTGATCTCCGAGAGTTACTGGACCGCCACTCAGGCCCTGGAACACATCTCGGTGAACTGGGAGTTTCCCGAGCTTAAAGGCAAGGATACCGGCGATCTGCACGCCGGCTTTGAACAGGCACTGGCCGACAACGACGGCAAGCAGGTACGGCGGGCTGGGAGCGGCGCGCGCAGTTTGTCCAGGGCCAGACAGACAGTCAGCGCCACCTACGGGGTGCCCTATCTGGCCCATGCCACACTGGAGCCCATGAATTGCACTGTGGTGCTGGATGAAGATCGCTGCGAGGTCTGGGTTCCCACACAGGGCCCCGACCTGGTGGCGGCACAGGTGGAACAGGTCACCGGATTGCGGCGCAGCCAGATTACCGTGAATACCACCCTGATGGGGGGCGGCTTCGGGCGGCGACTCAATCAGGATTTCGCCGTGGAGTGTGCCCGGATTGCGAAAGCTTCCGGGCTGCCGGTACAACTGATCTGGACCCGGGAGGACGACACCCGCAACGATTTTTACCGGCCCCTGGCCATCGCCCGTCTGGAGGCCGGCCTGGATGATAACGGCCATCTGAACACCTGGAGTTATCGCTCCGCAAGCACCAATATCCTTGCCTACGCCTTTCCGGAAACGGTGGGCGCCGTGTTGCCCGCCTGGTTTCCCGATGGCCTGGTGGGTGTCATAGGCGCCATGGGCTCCACCCTCTATGGCAGCTTACTGCGGGATGACACCAGTGTGGAAGGTGCCAGGGAATACCACTACGACACCCCCAACGTAGAAGTACGCCACGTGGCGCACGACCCAGGGGTTCCCGTAGGTTTCCTGCGATCGGTCGGGCACTCTTTCAACGGCTTTTTCGTGGAAAGCTTTATGGACGAACTGGCCCACAAGGCCAACCAGGACCCGGTGGCCTATCGACTGAAACATCTTACCGGCAACCCCCGGCAGCGTAAAACCCTGGAGGTGCTGGCGGACAAAGGCGGCTGGGGCACCCCCTCACAGCCACAGTTTGTGCAGGGCGTGGCAAGCCACCCATCCTTCAACTCCTACGTCTCACAGCTGGCGGAAATCACGGTGGATAACAACAGCATCCGGGTCCACCGGGTGGTCTGCGTCATTGATTGCGGCACCGTAGTGAACCCGGACATCGTGCGGATGCAGATGGAAAGCGGCATCATTTTCGGCCTCACCGCTGCCCTGTATGGCAAAATCACCTTCAGCGACGGGCAGGTGAATCAGGGCAACTTCAACGACTATCCGCTGTTAAGACTGAACGAAGCGCCCGAAATCGAAGTTCACCTGATCGACAGCGATGCTCCGCCAACCGGGGTCGGGGAACCTGGGGTGCCTCCCATTGCCGCAGCAGTGGCCAACGCGGTATTCCGGGCCACCGGCAAACGCCTCCGCCAACTGCCACTCAAACTCGTCTGACCACCAGCAGAAGGAAGCCCATGGACAGCGCAACCCATGCCGTAATGAACTTTGTCAGTGAATGCCTTGATGCCGGTGAGCCCTGCTGGCTGATTACCGTGGTAACCACCTGGGGTTCCGCACCGCGCCTTCCCGGCGCCAGCCTGGCCTGGAACGCCAGTCGCGGCAGCTGTGGCTCACTGTCCGGTGGCTGTATCGAGGAAGACCTGTTGAACAAGCTGGCTGATAACCACTTTGCAGGCCGGGAACAGCCATTTTTCGAAATTTACGGCGTAAGCGCAGAGGATGCTGCACACTGGGGCCTTCCCTGTGGTGGCAGGCTGGAGCTGCTGCTGGAATATCTGCCCGCCACAGCCTCACGGCAACAGCACTTCCGGCAGCTTTGCTCAGCGCTTCAGAACCGTGAAGGTCTGAGCCGAAAGATTGATCTCAATCGCTCCTTTACTGACGCCGGATGCGTCACCCTTGAACCGGCCCGTCCTCACCCTCTGGTCCACTCCAAAGCCGGGGTAAGCTACTACCTTGGCCCCCGTTACCGGCTGGTGATCATTGGCGCCAACCAGGTGGCACAGTACCTGGCGGAGTTCAGCAAAACGCTGGATTTTGATGTGTGGATATGCGATCCCCGGGAACAGGCTTTCGATCACTGGCCCCTGGCCTTTACCGAAAATATCCGCCAGCTGCCCGATGATCTGATACGGGAAAAGGCCTGCGACCCCCACACCGCGATCGTTGCGGTAGCCCATGACCCCAGAATTGATGATATGGCCCTTATGGAAGCCCTGACCCGGGAATGCTTTTATGTGGGCGCCATGGGGTCAAAGCGCTCCACGGAGGCCCGCCTTGGCCGCCTGCGGGAGCTGGGCCTGAGCCCGGCGCAGCTGGACCGGTTGATCGCTCCCGTGGGCCTTGATATCGGCAGCAAGACCCCTCAGGAAATCGCCATGGCCATTGCTGCCGACCTGATCAGAGCGATCCGCCGCGGATGAGCAGTGTTGGTTTTCTGGTGCTGGCAGCGGGCGCCAGCTCAAGGTTTGCGGGGGACAAACTGAGCGCTGTGCTGCCCACGGGTAAAAGCGTGCTGGAAACCACCGTGGCTCAGCTGCCGGCAGGCTACCCCCGCCATCTGGTGTGCCGCTCCGGCCACGGAAGCCTCAGCCCCTTGCTGGAACAATACGGGATCAGTTACAGCGAGAACCCCGATGCAGTCTCCGGCATGGCCAGCTCCATCCGCCACGGCGTTCAGCAGACACCTGACTGGGAGGGCTGGGTCATCTGCCTGGCGGATATGCCCTGGATTCACACCACAACCTACCGCACGATTGCGGCAGCGCTGAAAACCGATAACATTGTCGTACCCGTGACCGACTGTCAGGGCACCCGGCGCAGGGGCAACCCGGCTGCCTTCGGCAGGAACTGGTACGAAGCCCTGGGCGAACTGCGCGGAGATCGGGGAGCCCGCGCCATTGTGGCCGCCAACCCCGGCCGGGTAAGGGAAGTAAACGTAAAAGATCCCGGTATTCTATTGGATATCGACTACCCAGATGATATAAACAACCTCCCTGATCAATAAACCCTTTGTCAAAGCCAGGAATCTATGGAAAAGCAAGCAACACCCAACAACGAGAGCACACCAGCGCCGGACAACAGCGAGGACATAAAAGCCAGCGCCGAGGCGCCCGAAACCAAAGTTCCATTCACTGCCTTTGACTTAGATGACCGGCTGCAGGACGCCATACGTAAAATGGGATTTTCCGAATGCAGCGCCATTCAGGCCAAGTCCCTGCCCATTACCCTGCAAGGCCAGGATATTATCGGCAAGGCGCAAACCGGCACCGGCAAAACCGCCGCGTTCCTTATCAGCCTGATGCAGCACCTGCTGACCGAGCCAGAGCAGGAAGAGCGCTATAACGGTGAGCCCCGCGCCCTGATTCTGGCGCCAACGCGGGAACTGGCTCTGCAGATTGAAAAAGACGCCCGTGACTTTATTGAAGGCACCCCCGTTACAGTGATGAGCGTGGTGGGTGGTATGGATTACCGCAAACAGAAAACCCGCCTCAACAACGAGATCATCGATATTCTGGTGGGCACCCCCGGTCGACTGATTGATTTCGTCAAAAACAAGGACGTGTTCCTGTCCGAGGTGGAAGTACTGATCATCGATGAAGCGGACCGCATGCTGGACATGGGCTTTATCCCTGATATCAAGCGCATCATCCGTGAAACCCCCAAGAAAGAATACCGTCAGACCCTGCTGTTCAGTGCCACCTTCACCGAAGATATTATCAACCTGGCCCGCAGCTGGACACGCAATGCCGAGCTGGTGGAAATCGAACCGGACAGCGTGGCCTCGGCGAACGTGGAGAAAAAGGTCTACCTCACCACCACGGACGAAAAAATTACCCTGCTCTACAACATTATCAACCTGAAGAATCTGGACAAGGTCATCGTATTCGCCAACCGCCGCGACGAAACCCGGGATCTGGTGGAGCACCTGAAACGCCTGAACGTGAAAACCGCACTGTTGTCAGGGGATGTTCCCCAGAACAAGCGCCTGAGTACGCTGGAAAACTTCCGCAACGGTAAAATCCGGGTGCTGGTGGCCACCGATGTGGCCGGCCGGGGTATTCATATCGATGGCATCAGCCATGTGGTGAATTTTACCCTGCCGGAGGATCCGGAAGACTATGTACACCGCATTGGCCGTACCGGGCGCGCCGGCAGCAGCGGCATCTCCATCAGCTTTGCCTGCGAGGAAGACGCTTTCGAGATTCCCAAAATTGAAGAGCTGCTGGGGGAAAAGCTGGATTACCAGCAACCGGATGAAGAGCTGCTGAAGCCGCTGCCGCCACACTGAATCCGATTCACAACCAATGCCTTTTCGCCGCGACAATCCCACGGGCGCGGCGTGCCCCCCTGACCCCACCCATCAGCATAATCCCTTCGTCAGCTGTCTGAAACCGGCAGTTGACCCGACACAACCATTACTGCACGATTGTGCCAGAAAGAAAATATTCCATGGGGGAAAATCCAAGTGTATCCACGCACCGGCAATGTTGCCGGGCCCAGTGGCGGGCCTGTGCTGTACCTGCTGTACATTCTGTTCACCGGACTGTTACTGGCCCTGCCATTACAGGGTTGGGCCGGGCTGCCTCCCCTGCACGTCAAACGTGGCGCGGAGCCCGCCATCAAGGACCACCTGGATCGCACTGTGCTGCTGCGGGGAGTAAACCTCAACGCCCTGGGGGACTATTATCAGGCGAACCCGGATCAACCCACGCTGATCCCTGCCGGCGAGGAAGACTTTGTGCAAATGGCCCGGCTGGGTTTTAATGTGGTCCGGCTGGTGCTGAACTGGTCCCGACTGGAGCCGGAGCCAGGCCAGATCAACGAGGCCTATATTGAGCAAATCCGCACCTTCGTGAACTACGCCAAAGCCCATGGCCTGTACACGGTGCTGGATATGCACCAGGACGCCTGGGGCAAACATATCGCCAGCGACGGCAGCGAAGCCTGCGGCTTCTTTGAGCGCTCTATCGGCTGGGATGGCGCCCCTGCCTGGGCCACCTTTACTGATGGCGCCTCCACCTGCCGGCTCCCCGGCGTCCGGGAAGTCTCCCCGGCTGTTGCCACTGCATTTGAAAATTTCTGGCGCAACCGGGAGGGCATTCAGGATGCCCTGATTCGTGTCTGGGCGCGCCTGGCAGAAGAGTTCGCAGACGAGCCTGCGGTGGCCGGGTATGACCTTCTTAATGAGCCCAACTTCGGTTTATCCGCCGGCTGGACTCACACCTTTCTGATGGGAAATTATTACACCCGGGTAATACGCGCCATCCGCAAGGCAGAACGCCGTGTCGCCGGCGGCTTTCACCATATTGCATTTTTTGAACCCAGCGCCGAGTGGTCTGCCTTTGGCATCACACTCTGGCCCCTGGGTTTCTTTATCTTTGATCCCAACATCGTCTTTGCACCCCACCTCTACAGCGGCTCCATTACGGTGACGGGCACCATTGATACGGGCTACGAGAATGCCAAACGTGTGGCGGACTTTTACCGTGCACCTTTCTGGTCCGGTGAATGGGGCTGGTTCAGCGTCGGCGATGCAGCAGAAGAATCCGTGTGGCAATACGCCCAGCGGGAAGACCGCTACCGTATCGGCGGCGCCGTGTGGCAGTGGAAGCAGGCCTGCGGCGACCCTCACCCCCAGAAATACTGGGGCGGCCGGGAGGTGCAGGAACCTCAGTATCAGGTCAACATTATTTACTGCCCCGGCGATGTAGAAGGCGGCATCAGCCCGGTGTATCGCAGGGTTCTGTCCAGGGCCTATCCCCGCCACAGCCCGGGACGGCTGGCATCCCTGTTCAGTGACCCCTACGAGGGGGTACTGCGCATGACAGGCAGCAGCGACGATGAAGGCACCGCAGTGCTCTGGATTCCCGCCAGTGAACGGGTAAGCCAACCGGAAGTATCCGGTGGCGGGCCGTCTTTTTCCCTGGAGCCATTACCCGGTGGCTATCGGCTGGAAGTGGGTGTCAGCGGCGACTATGAACTGGAGATCCGCTACTGATGTCGCCTGAGAACCTGCGTTCTTGTAACCGTCCTTGTAACTGCCATGGTTTAGGGCCAACATAAGCCTTTAAAAATACAGAGGGGGGACTGACATGACAAAACATCTGGTGTGTAAAGAATCGGATTTACCGCTAAACAACATGAAGCCAGTGAAGCTGGACGACAGGAATGTGCTGGTATACCACCTGGAAGACGGTTTTTTTGCAACACAAAGCAATTGCACCCATGTGTTCGCGCCGCTGAAAAAAGGCAAGATCGTAGACGGCTGCAAGATTGAATGCCCCTTCCACCGGGCACGCTTTGATATCCGCACGGGTGAGGTGGTGGACTGGGCCAACTTTCCGCCGGGCATTCAGGTACTGAATGTGGTGCGCAAGGAAAAAGCTTTGGAAACCTTTGGGGTAAGCGTGGAAGACGGCAATGTTTATGTCACGATGTAATGGGATATTCCATCACCTTGCCAGCTGAATCACTGAGCTGATGTAACAGTAAAAAGGCCTCCGCGAGAGGCCTTTTTTATTTCCGTTCCGCGGTTGTCAGGCCTGAAACGGATTACCCCAGTCACGCTCCAGGGCATCCCGCAGCGACTTGACGGTTTCAGCACCGATGCGTTCGGCCAGCAGGGATTCCACCGCCGCAAGGCCCTGTACCGCATCTTTGCCGATGCGGGCGCCCTGCTCGGTAAAACGGAGTACCTTGGCCCGGCGGTCACCGGGATCGGCTTCCAGCGTTACAAAACCGGCTTCCACCAGCTCGTTGATAGTCTGATGAATCGCCTGCCGGGTAACCCCCACTTTGGCGGCAATTTCCGACGGGCGGGTAATACCCTCTCCGATATTCACGAACACCAGGGACTGGGCCCGCGTGATTTCAGGCCAGCCCCTGCTCTGCAGATAATTCTGCAGGCCCTCGTCAGCCCAGTAAAAAGCCCGCATGAACAGTTGGGCAAGATTGTTTTTTGACAGCGCGTTGCCATCCTGTCCGATGGCTGTGGCAGGATCATGACTCATAAAACACCCGATAAAAAAACTTAATCCAATTCAGCGCGAATTTCTTCGATCTGCTGGTCCTTGTGCGCCCACATCTCTGACACCCAGGCCTGAAAATGCGCCCTGAATTCCGGGTCGTTTTCATAGTCTCCGGTTGCCATTTCCGGGGGAATTTCCCTCTCTGTAACCCGTACAACCACCTTGGAAACCCGCCCCTTCAGGAAATCCCAGAACTCGTTGCGATTTTCCTTGTAGACGATGGTGACATCCACCATGGAATTCAACTGACCGCCCATGGCAGATAACACGTAAGCCAGGCCTCCGGATTTTGGTTTCAGCAAATATTTATAGGGAGAGTGCTGCCGGTCGTGTTTTTCCTGGGTGAATCGTGTGCCCTCAAAAAAATTCATGACCGATACCGGCATTTTTTTGAACTTCTCGCAGGCTCGGCGGGTGGTTTCCAGGTCCTTGCCCTTCATGTGCGGATTCTTCTCGATGAACTCTTTGTTGTAGCGCTTCATAAAAGGGAAATCCAGTGCCCACCAGGCAACGCCCAGCATGGGCACCCAGATCAGTTCCTGTTTGAGAAAAAACTTCAGAAAAGGTATCCGGCGGGTAAAGAATTTCTGCAGAATCAAAATATCCACCCAGGACTGGTGATTACAGGACACCATATACCAGCCCGAATACCGGAGATCCTCCAGCCCTTTGACATCCCACTCGATCTTCTGGGTAAGCCATATTGCAAAATTATTCACCGTTACCCAGGTTTCAGCGATCTGCAGCAGCCACTTGCCGGTGAGGCGATACCAGCCGTCCAGCGGAATCGCTACTTTCAGCAGGGCAATAATGAACAACGGCGTGCACATGACGACGGTATTCACCACCATAATCAGGAAAGCGATGGCGGCCCTGACGGGGCCCGGTAAAAAGGAAAGCATCAATTTCTCCAGACTCATCCCTTGATGGGTGGGGAATTATGCCACAGGGTTATATCATAAACACTCTTGACAATACCGCCGCTTCAGGGCCCCTTGCCGTTTGACAATGATACAATTCGTATACAGACTGTAATAACCTGTATTCTGTTTGTATTTTATGGCCCTCTCAGGGCCAAAACCACTTGTAATGCTGTGACTTAGCCGCCATTTTTCATTTAAACTGTGGCTCCGGTTCCCGCTGGGTCAACGGCCCTGGTCCCGCCGCCGCCTGATGCACAGTGGAGACGATTTAAAAGCAACCTGAAGTAGAGCTTTGACTAGCCCCATGAACCTCTTGTCCCGATTCAAGGAAACCCTGTTACTGGCTGTTATCTGTCTGCCGGGCCTGGCTATGGCTGACGCAGAAAGCTTTGACCGGGCCGTGAATGAGTACCTGAAAGGGTTTCGGGCCTGCAGCGATGCCAATGTACTGCGCCTTAGCAATCTCGTTGAGGCCAACAAGAAGTTCACCTACTACCAGCAGCAGCTGGATCTTGCCGTATCCATTGATGAATCCATCCTTACCAGCACTGACCGGGACATGGACAAGAACCTGGCCTATTGCCAGCGGGTGGAGGACAACCTGAAACGGGCCGAAGCCACCCCCATACTCCAGCACGCATTCACCTATTGCGAGGCCGCCCGCAGCGCCTTTGAGGCGGGCCAGATTCAGGAGGCCCGCCAGCAGTTCGAGGAATACCGCCGCTACCAGGAAGACGCCTACGCCATTACACCCACACTGGACGAGGTGTTCGTGCTGGCCAGCCAGGTCCGGTCCTGCGGGCGTTTCGAGGAAAAACTGGTTGAAAAAGAAAAACAGCTGGCTGCCCAGAAAGACGTCCTGGATCAGGCAGTTTCCCTGTATCAGGAAGCCACCCTGGAATGCGAAAGCACGCTGGCTTACGTTAAACGGCCCGGTTTTGGTGTAAATGAATTGAACACCGCCAATAAAATGCTGAAAGCTGCACTGGATAAAAAAGCCAGAGCCGACAAGCTGGAAGCCGGTTTTGAATATGCCTCCCGCCATCCGGCGGACGAGCAGGCCATAAGGCTGGCGGAACTGCAGGAAACCAGCAGAGTATGCGAAGGCCAGGTGGCCGAAGGTATTCGTGCCGTGGAGAAGCAGAAACGGGATTACCAGAGCCTGATAAGCCGCGATAACCGCCGCCTGAAACAGTCACTGGACACCTGCGAAGAGGCTCAGTCGGCCGTCAGCCGGAACAACCTGGACTTGGCCACGGAGCACTATGAAAGCTCCGCAAACCTTAAAAAGCAGGCCACCGGCAACAATACTGTCGGCCTGGTAAAAACCTTTCCGCAATGGTCTGAATCCCGGGGTTACAATGAGCTGCTGGAAGAAACCCGTCGCTGCCACGAGCAGGCATCCAACGCCATAAAACAATTGCAGGCAGCCCAGGCCGCTGCAGCAAAGCAAACAGAAGAGCAGCCGCCGGAGCCGGAAGAAAAACCGGAACAAGCCGCGCCGGAAAAAACCGCAAAACCTGCCAGTGAAAAACCGCAAGACCGTCGAGGCGACGGCCTGCTCCCCGCCCAGCAGGATGTCAGTGACTGGAACGAGGAAGACAGCTTTCTCGACGACGACCTGGAAGAAGAGCCGGAAGAAGATCGCGGTGCCGGCAAGTCCTGGACCGATCTTATCCCGTAGTTCCCTGACAACCTCTTCCCCGCTTAATTCCCGCCGGCAGGTTACTGTTCCCTTAAAACGACCGGTCACCCGGGCCGTTGTACTGCCAACAACAGCAGGCAAAAAAAAGCCCGCTGGGAAGCGGGCAAAGGACTACAGAGGGAAACTGTAAAATCTGTTTTAAGCTTTTGGGTAGCGGTGTTATACGTAGAAGCCGAAGTTCTCTTCTTCCATATCCATCAACGTATCCAGACCGCCACCGATGATGCATTCGGCGTGCATTTTAGCGCGAGGCAACAGGCGTTTGAAGTAAAAACGCGCAGTTTGAAGTTTCGCTTTGTAAAAGCCTTCTTCGCTGGTGCCTTCGTTCAGTTTATCCTGAGCCACCTTCGCCATCAGAGCCCAGAAATAGGCAAAGCTGACATAACCGGAGTACATGCAGTAATCCACGGCGGCAGCACCCACTTCTTCCTGGTTCTGCATGGCACGCATACCGATCTGGGTCGTCAGATCACCCCAGTCCTTGTTGTAACTGGCCAGTGTTTCCACCAGATCTTCAATGCCTGCAGCGCCTTCGTTTTCAACGCAGAACTTGTGCACTTCCTTGGTGAACAGTTTCAGCAAACGGCCCTGAGTAAGCATGACTTTACGACCCAGCAGATCCAGTGCCTGAATGCCGGTGGTGCCTTCATACAGGGTTGAAATTCGGGTATCACGAACGATCTGTTCCATACCCCATTCACAGATAAAACCGTGACCGCCAAATACCTGCACACCGTGGTTGGCAGCTTCCAGACCGGTTTCCGTCATAAAGGCCTTGGCGATGGGAGTCAGGAAAGCCATCATGTCGTCAGATGCCTTGCGGGCTTCCTCGTCAGTCCCCTGCTCAACGATATCGGCGTGCTGGGCCAGATAATAAGCCATGGCGCGACCACCTTCGGCAAAGGCTTTCTGTGTCAGCAGCATGCGACGTACGTCAGGGTGAACGATAATAGGATCCGCTTCCTTGTCGGGCGCTTTCGGGCCACTCAGGGAACGCATGGCCAGGCGTTCTTTTGCATAGGCCAGTGCGCCCTGGAAAGAACCTTCAGCGGCAGCCAGACCTTGCAATGCCGTACCAACACGGGCAGTGTTCATAAAGGTGAACATGCAGTTCAGACCACGGTTCGGCGGCCCGATCAGGTAGCCTTTGGCATTTTCAAAATTCATCACACAGGTGGCTGATGCCTTGATACCCATCTTGTGCTCGATGGAACCCACGGTCACACCATTGCGCTCACCCAGGCTGCCATCATCATTGACGTTCACTTTGGGTACGATAAAGAGCGAGATGCCTTTGGTGCCCTGGGGCGCATCCGGCAGTCGTGCCAGCACGATATGCACAACGTTATCGGTAAGGTCGTGGTCACCGGCGGAAATAAAGATTTTTGTACCAGTGATAGCATAGGAGCCATCCGCATTGGGTTCGGCCTTGGTGCGCAGAATGCCCAGATCCGTACCACAGTGAGGCTCGGTCAGACACATGGTGCCGGTCCACTCACCGGAAATCAGACGGGTCAGGTATTTTTCCTTCTGCTCGTCAGTACCGTGCTCTTCCAGGGTTTTGATTGCCCCGTGGCTCAGGCCGGGATACATGGACCAGGACCAGTTGGCTGTGCCGTTCATTTCACTCATAACGACGCCCAGGGAATTGGGCAGACCCTGACCACCGTGTTCTTCTGCCGCAGGCAGAGAAGGCCAGCCGCCTTCCACATACTTCTGGTAGGCTTCTTTGAAACCTTTGGGGGTGGTTACCACGCCATCTTCAAAATGACAGCCTTCCTCGTCACCCGAGCGGTTCAGCGGAGCCAGCTCATTCTGGGCAAACTTGGCGCCTTCGTCGATGATCGCATCCACCAGCTCGCGGTTGACATCGTCGTTGCCACGCAACGTCTTGTAATGCTCTTCAGCATTGAGCACTTCGTGCAATACAAACTGAATATCTCTCAAAGGAGCTTTGTACTCTGGCATCGTAATAACCCTCGTTGTTCGCCAAGAAGGGCGACTCATTCTGTTTATAGGTTTTGGTACGCAGACAATCAGATCATGACAGACCTGATTACCATCATTGCTTGGCACCCATCTTACATGATGATTCAAACAACCGTTAGAATTTTTTTTGACTAGACGGTCTGCGTATTGACAGCTCACTTTATAAAACTTTCGATTATTCGTGGGATTGCGGGAGATCTGGCCAAAATATTGATAAACCAAAAACCCGCCAGATTAAAACGATCGTTTGAATCGCAGGCAGGCAGCGGGTGTCAAAGGTAATTGGTTACACCAAAGGGAAATGATCAAAAATCGATCACAGGCCAGGAAGGGCCATCAGACAATATATTGTATGAAGCCGCTTCTACCGTAGGGGTTCTGGGTATCCACCAGGCCGGCCCGGTTCAGGGCTTCTGGGATAGACTGATTACCCAGGAGGATTTCCTCCAGCCGCTCTTTGGCGTTTCTGTCATCCTGATTCTCTTCAGAATCCTGGCTGGATTGTTCTCTGTCCTGATTGTCAGCAGATTGTGTGCCTGTAGTGGGGGTATTGTTTTCAGGCGCAAAGGTATTCTCCGCCACCGTCACTTCTTCAGGGGCTTCACGGGCGTCATCTGCAGCACTGACCCGGTCATCCTCGCGATCATCATCACCGCGGTTGTCCAGACGTTCGCTGCGCTCCTCACGCTCTGCCACTTCCTGTGCCTGTATTTCGGCGCGTGCTTCTGCTTCCAGTCGGGAGGCTTCAGCGGCCACGGATCGATCCTGTGCGGAAGGCTCGGCAGGAGCAGTAGCGGCCGCCCGGATCTGACGGGCTTTTTCCAGCGTCTGCTCCGGTGTCGCTGCCTTGGAAACACTGATGGAAACCTCACCTTCCACGGCATAATTCACGCCGTCCGGGCCACGCTCAAACTGAAAGCTGGGTGAACCGGCATACCGTCCGCCCACTGCCGCATGGGCAGCCTCATGCAAACGCACTTCGCGGTCACGGGCTTTCAGCTGACGGATAATGGCAGCGTCCTGGTCGCGCTGCTGTTCGGCCAACTGCTCTTCACTGCCACCCTGCCCGTCATCAGCGGCCGCTGTCTGACTGTTACCGTTCTGTCTGGCAGCCGGGGCAGAACCGGAATTAGGAGTTGTGGTTTCTGTGGCAGGCTGCTGGGTCTGCGCCAGCGTGCTTCGCCGCTGACTTTCACGAAAGCGATCATCACTCTGCAACAGCTGATTTTGTCCGGCAGAGGATTCGGGAGACTCTTTAACGGGTGCCAGATCCGAACGCACAACATCAACCTGCCCCACACCGTTAGGTGCCGGTGCCGGTTGCGCCGTGTAGGCGGGTTGTTGAACGTTCGGGTTCACTAGCATGTCATGCTACCTGTAAGACCTATACCTTGATATTGATCAGGCTGCCGATGGTTTCATTGGCAGTTTCAATCACTTTTGCCGAAGCCTGCACCTGCAGCTTGCCCAGCTGCAGTGATACTGCCGATTCGGCAATGTCCCCTGCCGGGTTATCAGAACGGTCAACTTTTGCAATCTTGTCTGCTGCCTGGTTTACCGTACTGAATCCTTTCTGCACGCCCTGTAGGCCTGATCCCAATACGGAATTAATCGGCATAGTCACCTCGTCAAACTGCTGAACACACTTTCGGCCTTTTAGCCGATATCACTAGTATACGCGCAGCAGCCAAGCGTTCAATTTTTCACCAAACAGCTAATCAGGCTAGGAAGATATAACCCGTTGATTTTTATAGGGCATATAAGCTCAGGTTAGCTTGTTGAATCATTTAATAAGAAATCAATCTTAAGGTTACGCCAGGGTTCGGCCGATCCACTGCAGGTAGCGTGAGGAATAACCCCCAGGCAGGGTGCCCGCAGAGCACCTTTCAGGGTGTTGATATTCTCTTCGGGAAAGCCCATGGCCGGATCAATCCGGTTGGCGACCCAGCCCGCCAGATGCAACCCGTCATGGCGAATTGCTTCAGCCGTCAGCAGGGCGTGATTCAGGCACCCCAGGCGCATGCCCACCACCAGTATCACAGGCAGGTCCAGAGCCTGCACCAGCTGCGCCAGGTTTTCCCGGTCATTGATGGGCACCCGCCAGCCACCGGCACCTTCGACGAAACCCAGATCATAGGATTGCATCATGGCGCCCCGGCAAAACCCTGCCAGGCGGCTCACGGAGGCGGACTTTCCATCCAATGCGGCAGCGATATGGGGTGACGCCGGCGTCTTGAATACCGCTGGGTTCAGTTGCTCGTAAGGCAATGACAGGGTCATGGCATCCGCCAGCGCGAGGGCATCCTCGTTGCGCAACCCTTCCGGCGTTTCCTCGGCGCCCGCCGCCACCGGTTTCAGGGCCAGGGTTTGCAGCCCGACGTTTGCTGCTGCTTTCAGCAGCGCCACAGTAACGTAGGTCTTGCCCACTTCGGTGTCGGTACCAGTCACAAAAAAGGTTTTCTTGGCCATCACATTACCTGTTATTTTTCCAGTACCCCAAACCCAACCTGCCAGGTCAGTGGCAATCCCTTCCCCGTGCGATAGCCTTCATAGGCATCCACCAGGGCCTTCAGTTTGTGCTTGCCCGTCAGCTGCCTTGCTCGCCCCTGGGTAATGTTATGCGCTCCCATGGCCTTGAGTGCACTGGTGATGGCGCGCAGATCGGGGTAATACTCCCGCTGCGCCTGCACCCGCAGGGACACATGGCTGAATCCCGCCTTGCGGGCCGCGGTCACCAGGTCATCCCCATGGTAAAACTCGTTCACGTGGCTGTTATCGCTATCCACCTGCGCCCAGCAATCCCTCAGTTCATCCAGGGTGCCGCTTACCGGGAGTGCGAAATAAAAACGCCCTCCCGGCTGCAGCACCCGGCGGGCTTCTGAAAATACCCGCTCCAGATCCGGACACCACTGCAGGGCAAAACTGCTGACCAGCAAATCAAAGGCCTGATCCGGCAACGGCATGGCTTCAGCATCGCCGCATACTGCCGGCAGGCCGGTGCGCTGTGTCGCGGCACGTGTCATGCCCTCGGCGATATCCAGCCCGACAACCGTTGGCGACTGATACTGTTTCTGCAGTGCCATCATGAGCTGTCCGGTACCACAGCCCACATCCAGTATCTTCTGCACCTGCTGCATCGGCCCCATGGATTCCAGCAGCCGGCCAATCACCCAGCGCTGAATATTGGCAACGGCATCGTAGGACGCTGCGGCACGGCTGAATGACAGTGCCACCGCCTGCTTGTCTATGACCCTGCCTTTCGGCGCCGGCGCCACTTCGATACGCTTAGCCAACAAGCTGTTGCTCCCTGAGAAAATCATTCACGGCCCGGAGAAACAGATCCGGCGCCGATATAAAAGGTACA
>JAWVYU010000047.1:0-19803 GCA_033722575.1 Ketobacteraceae bacterium
AATGGAACGGGTAATAGCCTGCCGGATCCACCAGGTCGCATACGTGGAGAACTTGTAACCACGGCGGTATTCGAACTTGTCGACGGCCTTCATCAGGCCGATGTTGCCTTCCTGAATCAGATCCAGGAACTGCAGGCCGCGGTTGGTGTACTTCTTGGCAATGGAAATCACCAGACGCAGGTTGGCTTCCACCATTTCTTTCTTGGCGCGGCGGGCCTTGGCTTCGCCAATGGACATGCGGCGGTTGATTTCCTTTATCTCGGGAATGGTCAGGCCCACATGGTTTTCGATTTCCAGCATTTTGCGCTGCAGCCGTTCGATATCATCCTTGTGGGCTTCCAGCTGGCGGGAATAATCCTTGCCTTTGGCAATCTGCTTGTCTACCCATTCCATGTTCACTTCATTGCCGGGAAACTCCTTGATAAATACCTTGCGCGGCATTTTTGCCTTGCGAATGCAGATGTGCATGATTTCGCGTTCGGCATAGCGGATGCTTTCCAGGGTGTCGCGGATATCCTTTACCAGGGCATCGAACAGGCGGGGCACCAGTTTGAAGGTAACGAAGTCGTCCGCCAGTTTTTCCAGGGCATTACCGGCCCGTTTGGAATCGCGGCCGTGTTTGCTGATGGCGGTTTCGGCCTTTTTGTAAAGGCTTTCCAGATTGCCGAAACGCTCTCTGGCCTCTTCCGGGTCCAGATCGCCGTCCAGCTCATCCTCGTCATCGTTGTCGTCGTCATCCTCGTCTTCGTCGTCGTCATCCTTGTCGCGGGCCTTGTTGGCCGCTTCAAAGTTGGTTTCCGGCGGTGGCGCCTCTTCTTCATCGTAATTGAGGTAACCGCTGATAACGTCGGTGATACGGCGCTCTTCCTCGCACACGCGGGTGTATTCACCCAGTACGCGGGTAACACTGCCCGGCCAGTAGGCAAGGGCGTGCAGCACCTGGCGGGTGCCTTCCTCAATGCGTTTGGCGATGACGATTTCGCCTTCGCGGGTCAGCAGTTCCACGGTACCCATTTCACGCATGTACATGCGCACGGGGTCGGTGGTCCGGCCCGGCTCGCTTTCAACGGAGGCGAGGGCTGCAGCGGCTTCTTCAGCGGCGTCTTCGTCGGCGCTGCTGGAAGTGTCGCTCAGCAGTAATTCATCACTGTCGGGAGCTTGTTCATGGACCGGTATGCCCATGTCGTTGATCATGCCGATAATATCCTCGATCTGGTCGGGATCGGTGATATCTGCCGGCAGGTGGTCATTAACCTCGGCATAGGTCAGGAAGCCCTGGTCTTTACCACGGTTAATTAATTCTTTAAGCTGCGACTTCTGCTGTTCTTTATCGCTCATGTAATGCCCATAACTTGATCAAGGTGCGCGAACAAACGCGGCATTATAGTGGAATCGGCTATCTGATGCTAGCGAATGTCTTGATTCGCGCCTGCCCGGCCCGTATGGCCGGTGGTGGGTTGTGTTCGTTGTTAATGGGGGCTAAGCCCCTGATTTCAACCCGGGTTTCAGGTTTTTTCAGATAGTGATCTCTTTAAGTTTAGTAGCTCTCTGAGTTTCGTCTTGTCTTGAGCTCCCTCCGCGATCAAAGCCTCCAGTTGTGCTTCCACAATGGCGAACTCTAAACGCTTTAGGGCGTGCTGCAGTTCCTCCGTTTGCAGTTCGTCGTCCAGTAAAAACTCTTTGGCCGCCAGTGCGGCCAGATGTTCCCCGTCGGGGGAGTCGTGCCAGCGCATCAGCAGGCTGGCGGTGGATATTTCCGGGCGGTTCTCCAGTGCGGCAAATACGTCCTGCAGCAGCTCCGTGAAGGGCGATGCCAGATAGCCCACGCCTTCCGGCAGCTGGTGTCGGGCGGCATCCCGGGGGGAATGCAGTGCCAGGCGGATAATGCTGTCCACCAGCGAGGTGACCGGGGCTGCCTCGGGTTTCTGGAACTGGCCGTAGGGCGGTTTTCTGCCTTTCTGGAAGCGGTTGTTGCCTTTTTTGAACCCCGGGGTGGAGGGGCGTTTGGCCTCCGGTCCGTACTGGAAATAGTCCTCCGGTGGCGCCTGGTCGCCCATGTCGCCGTATTCCTGAAGCTGGTCGTAACCCTCGGAATCTTTTGCCGGCTGCGGCTTGCTGAGGGGCGCCGGGGTGTCCTGCAGGTTGGCCTCCAGCGCTGTGCTGGATAGTTCGGTAATGCTGGCCAGCCGGTCCAGCATCAGTTGCCGGAATATGCCCTTGGGAATGCGCTCAATATGGGGCGCTGCCAGCTTGGCCAGGCGGGCCTTACCGTCCAGGGTGCCGGTATCCAGGCCTTCGCTGAGGCTCTGGTAAAAGAATTCCGACAGGGGCTGGGCGCGGTTCACCAGGTCCTCGAATACCTCCGGGCCCTGCTGGCGCACCATGGTGTCCGGGTCTTCTCCCTCCGGCAGGAACAGGAATTTCACCTCGCGGCCATCCTTCAGGGTGGGAATGGCGTTTTCCAGGGCTCGTTTGGCGGCATTGCGGCCGGCCTCGTCCCCATCAAAGCAGAACACCACCTGGCTGACCTGTTTGAACAGTTTTTCCAGGTGCTCCTGATTGCTGGCGGTGCCCAGGGTGGCCA
Organism: Ketobacteraceae bacterium; assembly: GCA_033722575.1. Classification (GTDB taxonomy): domain Bacteria; phylum Pseudomonadota; class Gammaproteobacteria; order Pseudomonadales; family Ketobacteraceae. Next base: position 2,585 of record JAWVYU010000047.1, read on the forward strand.
CGGCGTAGTGAATGCCGAACTGGGCCAGGGCCACCACGTCCATATAGCCTTCCACCACCAGGTGCCGGGTGATTTTGCTGCGTTGCTGGCGGGCTTCATACAGGCCGTACAGCTCGCGGCTTTTGTGGAACACGGGGGTTTCCGGCGAATTCAGGTATTTGGGCTTGTCGTCGCCCAGCACCCGGCCACCAAAGCCGATGGTGCGGCCGCGGTGGTCCCGGATGGGGAACATGATGCGGTCGCGAAAGCGGTCGTAGGTGCGCCCCCGGTCATTTTTGACTGCCAGGCCGGCGGTGACCATCAGGTCTTTGGTCTTGTCATCGGCGTTCAGGTGTTTGATCAGGTTATCCCAGCCGGCCGGGGCGTACCCTATGCCGAACTGCCGTGCGGTTTCCCCGGTCAGGCCGCGCCGTTTCAGGTAAGCAATGGCTCTTTCCCTTACCTGGGGGTTTTTCAGTTGCGACTGATAGAACTGACTGGCTTTTTCCAGTATCTCGTAGAGCGGCTTCAGGTTCTGCTGTTGCTGGTAAAGGCCGTCGTCCTCGCGGGGAATCTCCACGCTGTGGAGCTTGGCCAGCTGTTCCACCGCTTCCACAAACCCGAGGCGGTCGTAATCCATCAGAAAACCAATGGCATTGCCGCTGGCGCCGCAGCCAAAGCAGTAATAGAACTGCTTTTGGGGGCTTACTGTGAAACTGGGGGTTTTTTCCTGGTGGAAAGGGCAGCAGGCAGCATAGTTCTTGCCCGAACGTTTCAGCTGGACCCGGCTGTTCACCAGTTCCACCAGATCGGTTCGGGCAATGATATCGTCAATAAAGTGTTCCGGGATTCTCCCTGCCATACTGCGAGCTTGAGCGCGCCTAGTTCAGCCGGGTTTTAACGATTTTGGAGACCTGCCCCATATCGGTGCGCCCCTGTATCTGTGGCTTGAGCACGGCCATGACCTTGCCCATGTCTTTCATGGACTCGGCGCCGGATTCGGCAATGGCCTTGTCGATCAGGGCCTTGACTTCGTCGTCGCTCAGGGGGTGGGGCATGAACTCCTGCAGGATGTCGGCTTCCGCCAGTTCCTGCTCCATCAGGTCGGTGCGGTTGGCGTCTTTATACTGGCTGGCAGCGTCCTTGCGCTGTTTGATCAGCTTGTCCAGCACCGCCAGGGCGCGGGTGTCATCCACTTCGATGCGCTCATCCACTTCAATCTGCTTGAAGGCCGCGGTGGCCATACGCAGCGTGCCCAGACGGACCTTGTCTTTGGCGCGCATAGCGTCTTTGACAGCCTGGTTCAGTTGCTCCTTGATGGTCGACATGGTGTTATTCCCCTGAATAAAATCAATAACTTACAAGTGTTCCTGGTTTTCTTCAGCAAGCACAAAACGCCGAAACAGGGAACCCTGATCGGCGTTTAAGCAAAGAGTAAAAGGTTTTTGCTAGTGTGAAGCCAACTACGAACTAGTATAGACGCTTGCGGCGCTGGAGTTCACGAGCCATTTTCTTTGCGTGGCGCTTAACAGCGGCGGCAGCTTTACGCTTACGTACCTGAGTGGGTTTTTCATAAAACTCGCGGCGACGTACTTCTGCCAGAACACCTGCCTTTTCGCAGGAACGCTTGAAGCGGCGCAGGGCAATATCAAATGGTTCGTTGTCTTTAACTCTTACCTGTGGCATTCAAAACACCTTTTACCTGTCAATTCTGTTGAATCGGATACTGTAATTTAGCTTCTTTGCCGGGTTCCGGCCTGCTTTTTGATTCAGATTGTCCGGAACCGGCGCGAGCGGGGACCCCCGCATCGAGAGGGCACGCATTTTATAGCTATCGACTAAGAATTGCAAAACTTAAAAAGGTTGGTATTGTGCTGCCCCAAACTCCCCGTCATTTCCCGCCCGGAGCGGCCCAGGTGCACTGAAAGATGATTGTATTAGGTATTGAATCGTCCTGTGATGAAACCGGTATTGCGCTGTACTGCAGCGACCGGGGGCTGCTGGCTGATGCCCTCTACAGCCAGATTGAGCTGCACGAGCGCTATGGCGGGGTGGTGCCGGAGCTCGCGTCCCGGGATCATGTGCGCAAGGTAATCCCCCTGATCAGTGAAGTGATCGCCAAGGCGGGCGTAGACAAGCATCAGATCGACGGCGTGGCCTACACCGCGGGCCCCGGTTTGCTGGGTGCCCTGATGGTGGGAGCCGGTTGCGGCCGGGCCATTGCCTTCGGGCTGGGGGTGCCGGCGGTGGAGGTGCATCACATGGAGGGCCATCTGCTGGCGCCCATGCTGGAGCCCTCGCCACCGGAAATGCCCTTTGTGGCGTTACTGGTGAGTGGTGGCCATACCCAGCTGGTGAAAGTGGAGGCCATTGGCAGCTACGAGATTCTGGGGGAATCGGTGGACGATGCCGCCGGGGAAGCCTTTGACAAGGTGGCCAAAATGCTGGAGCTGGGATACCCCGGTGGCCCCCGCGTGGCGGCGCTGGCGGAGCAGGGGGATGTGACCCGGTTTACCTTTCCGCGCCCAATGACGGACCGGCCGGGCCTGGATTTCAGTTTCAGCGGCCTGAAAACCTTTACCCTGAACACCCTGCATCGCCACCAGTCTGAGGTGGGGGAAGGGGAGTCCGGTCCGGATCAGCAAACCCGGGCGGACATTGCCGCGGCCTTCCAGGAAGCGGTGGTGGATACCCTGGTGATCAAGTGCCGCCGCGCGTTGCGGGAAACCGGACTGAAGCGACTGATTATCGCCGGTGGGGTGAGTGCCAACCTGCGTCTGCGGGAGAAATTGCAAAAGGCCCTGAAAAAAGAGGGTGCGACAGTATTTTACCCGGGGCTGAAGTATTGCACCGATAACGGCGCCATGATTGCCTATGCCGGCTGCCAGCGGTTGATGGCGGGTGAAAAGGCGCCGCTGGCGGTGAGAACCCGGGCCCGCTGGCCCCTGTCGGAGCTTGAGCAGCCTGCCGGCTGAGATCAGGTCTCGGGCGAGTCCGGATGATTTTTGGAGGGCTCGGTAAAACTGTGTTCTTTCCCCTTTGCCAGCAGAAACAGGTTGGGGTAGTGGCGGTAAATCAGTATCGCAATCAGGATCAGCAGCGGGTCCATAAAGGTATCGGCAAAAAAGTACAGTGCGAAAGGAGCCAGGGTCCAGCTGATCAGAGACGCAAGGGAGGATACCCGCGTCAGGGCGAACACGCTCACCCAGAGTGCGCCGGTAAACAGGGCGCTGGGCCAGTGCAGCATGGCCAGCACGCCAAAGGCGGTGGCCACGCCTTTGCCACCACGAAAATCAAAATACACCGGATAGCAGTGCCCTATAAAGGCGAAAACGCCGCACAGGGCGGCAACGGTAGCGGACGGATGCAGCATAAGGGACAGGTACACCGGCAGAACGCCTTTACCAACATCCCCCAGCAACGTCAGAGCGCCAGCCACTTTGCCGCCCACGCGCAGCACGTTGGTGGCGCCGGGATTGTGGGACCCTTCTTCACGGGGATCGGGCAGTCCCAGTAAACGGCAGATCAGGATGGCGCTGGACACCGAGCCCACCAAGTAGGACAGCAGCCAGAGCGTAACAGGCAATAACGAGTTCAGACGGGCTCCCTCCGTTGAGCGTATCGCTCACATCATGCCCGATTCACCAGGGCTTGACCAGTTTGCGATTGGCGCGCTGAGTGGTAGGCTGCCAGCAAACAAACAGTGGTGTTAAAAGATGGATATTGTTTATATACGTGATTTAAAGATTCAGACCGTGATCGGTATTTTTGACTGGGAAAGAAGCATCCGGCAAACGGTCAGTATTGACCTGGAAATGGCAACGGACATTAGCCGGGCTGCGGCCACTGACCATATTGATGACGCGCTGGATTACAAAGCTATTGCCAAGCGGGTGATTGCCTTTGTGGAAGAACACGATTTTCAGCTGGTGGAAACCCTGGCGGAAAAAGTGGCGGCCATGATTCGCGAGGAGTTTGCTGTGCCCTGGTTGCGGTTACGGTTGAGCAAACCGGGGGCGGTGCGGGGCTCCCAGGACGTGGGCGTGATTATCGAGCGAGGAGACAAGCCGGCATGACCCGAGTGTATCTCAGTCTGGGCAGCAATATTGATCGCCACAAGCACATCCGCAATGCCCTGCATGAGTTGTCGGCCCTGTTTGGCCATCTGGTGTTGTCTACCGTTTATGAGAGCGAGGCGGTCGGCTTTGCGGGTGACCACTTTTATAATCTGGTAGTGGGACTGGATACGGATCTCTCCATTGGTGAACTGCAGGCGGAAATCAAACGCATCGAGGACGACAATGGCCGTGTTCGCGGCGGGCCCAAGTTCAGCTCCCGAACCCTGGATATTGATATTCTTACCTACGGTGATTTTGTGGGAGAGGAAGCCGGTGTCACGCTGCCCCGGGATGAAATTACCAAAAACGCCTTTGTGCTGCTGCCGTTGTCAGAAGTGGCGCCCGATGAGTTGCACCCGGAACTGAACAAGTCGTTTCAAACCCTCTGGGAGGAATACGACAAGTCGCGGCAAAAACTCTGGCCGGTTCAGCTTTAGCCGGTTCTGTTTTAAAGGGATCGACCGCCGTCCACGGCGATAATCTGGCCGGTAATGTAATCCGCTGATATCAGAAACCCTATGGTGGCGGCGATATCTTCCGGTTTGCCCAGCCGTTCCAGTGGGATTTCCGTCAGGATTTTCTGCTTTTCGTCTTCCTGAATATTTTCCGGCCATAAAATGGCCCCAGGAGCGACGCCGTTCACCCGCACCTGCGGTGCCAATTCCCGCGCCAGCGCTCTGGTGAGTGTTACCAGGCTGCTTTTGGCCATGGAGTAAATGCTGTGATCGGGCAGAGGGCGCCAGGCATGAATGTCCACCATGTTAATGATGCAGCCCTGCCGTTGCCGTAATGATTCAGCCAGTGCCTGACACAAAAAATAGGGCGCTTTGGCGTTGCTGGCAAACAGATCCTCCCAGTGATCGTGGCGCGCGCTATCCAGTGGCGTGGGGTAAAAGCCGGAAGCGTTGTTTACCAGTACCGTAATCTCTCCCTTGAAGGTCAGGGCGTTTTCGGCCAGGGCTTTTATGTCGTCGTTGCGGTTCAGGTTGGCGCTTACCGTGGTGGCAGAATCCGGCCTGAGTTCGTTGAGTGAATCGGCCAGTGCTTCGGCTTCCTGCCGGGACTGATGGTAATGGATGACCAGGTTCCAGCCGGCACGGTGCAGGTGTTTTGCGGTGGCGGCGCCAAGGCGTTTGGCGGCACCGGTGATCAGCGCGGTGCCATGCTGCCTGACTTTTGCTGGTTCTGTTGCTGGTTCTGTTGCAGAAGGTGATTCATTCATAGGTTGCTGCTGACGTAATCTGATTTGATTCTCTGAATAGCGGCGATCCGCTGTTTGCGGAGTTCCTGCCCCAGTGCTTTGCCGCGCAGCTCGCGGGTTTGCAGAACATCCTTTGCCTGAACCTGGCAGGCTGCGTGTAAACAGTCTCGCAGATAATCGGCCTGGGGGTAAGCCCGGTCTTCAAACCCGGTACGGCCTCTGGCGTCTGCTTCGCAGGCCAGCAGGAAAGCCGGCAATGACTCCGGTCGTCGCAGGGCATCAATGGATTCCAGCAGTCGCATCACCGTGGCGGGCTTCAGCTCAAATGCCTTGTGGCAGTGGGTGTGGAATTTCGCCACCAGTTTTGCCATGCGCGCTGCCGGTTTGGGTACCTTGTACTGTTTGTTCACCTGCTCCGCCAGATGCTCGCTGATGCCTTCATGGCCGTAATGATGGGGCAGGGTTTCCGGTGGTGTTCTGGCTTTGCCCAGGTCATGTAAAAGTACCGCCCAGCGAACCTGCAGCTGGGTTTCCCGATCACAATCTTCAGTCAGTTTCACCGCCTGATCCAGTACCATCAGGGTGTGAACGCCGGTATCAATTTCGGGGTGATGCTGTTCCGGCTGTGGCACCCCGAACAGCTTGTCCAGATCAGGGAATAACACCGCCAGTGCATTGCTCTTTCGAAGTGCCTCAAAGTAGGCGCGGGGGGTGTTTTCCAGCAGGGCACGCTCGGTTTCCTGCCAGACTCTTTCCACCGTCAGATCATTCACTTCGCCTTGCGCCACCATGTGCTGCATCAGTTCCAGGGTGCTGTCGGCAATGGTAAACCCCAGATGGTGGTAACGGGCGTAAAACCGTGCCACCCGCAACACCCGTAACGGATCCTCGCTGAACGCCTCTGATACGTGGCGAAGTACGCGGTTTTCCAGATCCCGCTGGCCGCCGTAAGGGTCAATGATATTGCCATCGTCGTCTTCTGCCAGGGCATTGATGGTCAGGTCCCGTCGCTTCAGATCGTCTTCCAGGCTGACATCCTCACCGGCATAGCATTCAAAGCCGGTGTAACCCCGACCTTTTTTGCGTTCCGTTCGTGCCAGCGCGTATTCTTCCTTTGTTTCCGGATGCAGAAACACCGGGAAGTCTTTTCCCACCTGGGTAAAGCCCTGTTCAAGCATGTCGTCAGGTTGGGCGCCAACTACCACCCAGTCCCGGTCTTTCACGGGCAGACCCAGCAATTTGTCACGGACCGCGCCGCCCACAAGATAGATATTCATAGTGTTCAAAAAAATAAAGAAAAGTGATTGACCAATAACCGGAATATTGTTCTTATTATACGCACAAAATCGGTATTAACTCATTGCATAAAACCCGTCAGGTTCAGTACCACCATGAAAACAAAGCAGACAGCAAAGATTTCTGACATAGCTGAAGCGATCAGCGGAATTTCCGTTGCTGTCGCTGCTGCGCTGCAACTGACGGCAATGGCCAAGCGTAAACCTGTGCGCTGCGTGCTGCCCATGGTATGGCATGCCCGCAGAAAGCGCGGTCGTTGGCTTGGTTGAATGAACTGACATATCAAGCTTTACAAAGGCCGCAGCATTTCAACTGCGGCCTTTTTCGTTTCAGGGCCGTGGTTTTCTCCGGAATGCTGTTTGACAAAAACCAGGGAGGAAGAGGAGAAAGGTCATGCCCGTCTTGTTGGCATATATCGCGGTTGTTATTGTTTGGTCCACCACGCCGCTGGGTGTTAAATGGAGCGGAGATGGTTTGTCTCCGGTAATGGGTGCGTTTGCCCGTATCGCCCTGGCGGCTGCAGCTGCATGGGTGATTGCCCGGGTGATGGGTATCCGCGTGCCCTGGAACAAACAGGCGGTAAAAGCCTATCTCTACGCGAATATCGGCTGGAGTGGCGGCCTGATCGCGGTGTATATCGCAGCCACCGAACTTACCTCCGGTCTGATTTCGGTGATCTTTGGCCTGTCGCCCATTGTGTCGGCGTTAGTGGCCCGTTACCTGCTGCCCGATACCACCTTTGGTCCGCTTCAGTGGCTGGCGGCCTGTCTGGGGCTTGCCGGGCTGGCGGTGGTGTTTCAGGGCGAACTGGTGCAGGCGGGTGATCACTACGGTGCGGTGCTGCTGGTGTTGTGGGCTGTGTTCTGCTTTTGTCTCAGCAGCGTGCTGATCAAACGGCTGGATGCCGGGTTACACCCGTTGTCCCAAACGGCCGGATCACTTGTCTGTGCCTTGCCGGTGTACGGTAGTGCGGCCCTGGTGCTGAGTGACGGCCATTTTGAACCCACTTACAAGGCGCTGGGGGCTATTGTGTATCTGGGGCTGGTCGGTTCGCTGGTGGGGTTTCTGTGTTACTTCTACATATTAAAGAAACTGCCGCCCACCACTGTAGCTCTGGTGCCTTTGCTGACACCTGTGTTCGCACTGATGCTGGGTAACTGGCTGAACGATGAAGTCATTACCGAAGCGCTGCTGACAGGCGCTGGTTGCATTCTGGCGGGGCTGGTGCTGTTTCAGTGGCCATACAAACCTGCGAAAGGCGCAGCCACCTGAAAGCGGGTGTTACGGTATCAAAAATAGTGCAGGATGATAGCCCGGCGACCGCGCCGGGTTATCAGATAGCCAGCATCCGGATAATATCCTTGATGGCGTCCTGTTCCTCGTGCACAAAGCGCAAACCCTGAAAGGGTGTCGCTTCACTCTTTTTCAGTTTCAGGCGTTTGGCAGCGGGCATATCCGTATAGCGGGGTGCTGACTTGATCAGGCTGGTGTTCAGGTAAACATGATAACGGGCAACGATCAGTACATCCGCCACATCCGGTTCCTTGATGCCATCACGCATCCAGTCATCTTTGGTGGCAGCCACTGCAATGATGTGATCCGGCATGCGCCACTTTGTCAGGATGCGTTCGGACAGGGTTTTACTGTCCTGGCTGATCAGGGCGTTGAACAGTTCCCAGTGGTAATCATTTTTTATTTTGTCGCCGAAGCGAGACAACAGAAAATACGTGCCTACGTTCTGGAGCAGGCCGGCAAACAGGGCGTCCTCGGCCTTGATGCCCTGGGCATAGCGCCCGATCCATGCAGCAGTGGCGGCTGCCCTGGTATCCAGGGTCCAGATACGGGTCAGTCGTTGCTGAATATCTTTAATGTCTGAACGAAACAGGTTATGCAGGCAATAGGTGAGCACCAGATTGCTGGTGGTTTCCGCGCCCATACGCCGGATGGCGGTGTTCAGGTCCTCGCAGGGTTCCTGCACCGGATAGAGCGCGCTGGACGCGATCCTGATAATCAGGCTGGAAAGGCTTTGGTCCCGTTCCAGTAATTCGGCGAGATCGCTGGCGCGGTAATTGGGGTTGCGTACCAGGTCGCCAAGCCGCTGTGCAATGCCGGGAAAATCCGGCAGTGGCTTGATGCCATACTCAATGTCTTCATTGATTTTGGCGTGGAGCCGCTGGACGTGTTTCTGGAATTCTTCGGGTTTTTTATTATTTGCCGTGAGTGTGGCCATTCAGTATCGCCGTTTGCTGATTGCCTTGGCTTACTATAGCGTAAATGGTAACGCTTTGAACAGCTTAGCTGAGCATCAATTGGCGTTCCATATGCAATGTGTTCGCCATGGTTTCTGCTCCGATATAAATGGCGCGGATATGATGAACCAGGCGTCGCTCTGCATCTTTTTGCAGCGCATAGGGCATATCCAGGGCGGCAACACAGGTATAGAACGCTACATTCATGATGGCATCGGCCACCAGTTCCGGGTCGGTAATATTGCGATGATGACGTTTGCTTTCCGCACTGATGAGGGCGGTGGTTTCATTTTTGATATGCTGCAGTTCTTTTTTTATGGCGCGACGCAAAATCCGTGAGCTCCCCATAGCCTCTCTGGCCAGCACTCTGAATAGCGGGCCGTTTTCCCGAAAGTGATCCATGATCAGGTGCACGACTTGCTGCACAAGGTCCTGCTGACTTTCCACCTGGGCAAGGCCGGCGTCATGAATAATCTGGTTCAGTGCCTCACCAGCATCCTTGATAAGGGCCAGCCCCATTTCTTCCAGCGTATCGAAATGGCGATAGAAAGAAGTGGGCGCAATGCCAGCCTCCTTGGCAACTTCCCGCAGACTCAATGCTGCCAGGCCCCGGTCCTTGTTCATTACTTTTACCGCGGCATCAAGAATGTTCTGCCGGGTTTTGCGTTTCTGTTCGGCTCTTGTGCTCATGAATTCAGGAATCACTGCGCAGGTTGTTGTGTAATGCGCTATGTTTTAACAAACTTGGTAAACACTGGCGCTGAAAGTGTGCATAAAATCGAATTTAAGTTTACGAATGTAAGCTGAAAATAGCAAGTTTTGCCAATGTGATTCGGGAGCTCATCATTGGTTAGCCCAAAAAATCCGAAAAAATTCACCTTCCAGTGCTTGAAATGTCATCTGGTCGGAGTATTATGGCGCACAGATGTTAGCTGAAATGCATTTGTTTTCGTGGGTTGATCCTTTGAGGGACAGACGTTATCCCGGTTTTTTGCTTGTGTTTTTAGCGGTTTATCGCTGTTTTGTTGGGTTTCAGCTAACAGTTGTACGATGAAAATGCCTGGCTTGGCGACATGTTGATCAGTTTGGGCCAAAAGAGCCGGTGGAACCTTTTTTGCAGAGCACCGCTGGCGATGCATGAGGTTGCCGCGCAGCTCCGGACAGTGATGCAGGCCAGATTGACAGTGCAACGAAAATGACAGTGCACTGTGCAAAGAATGCTTGGGAAATTTTTGGGAAAGGGAAAAGATGATGAGGACTGATAACGTGAACAACCGAGAGCCAATGTCAGTGGTTGATACCGCCTGGCTGAGAATGGATTCACCGGAAAACCTGATGGTAATTAACGGTGTGTTTCAGTTTGAGGAGCATTATCCCCGGTCACGTTTGCGCGAGCTGCTGGAAGAGCGTTTGCTGGCCATTCCCCGTTTTCGCAAGAAACCGGTGAATGACGGCAAGCGTTACTTCTGGGAGGAAGTGCCAGAGCTGGATATGGACTATCACTTAACCGATGCGCAGTTGCCACCTGCGGATAATGAAGAAAAGGCCCTGCGTGAGTTTGCCAACCGGCTCATATCCAGTCCGCTGGATGCCGACAAACCCCTGTGGCGTTTTTTCTACGTGGAGCAATACCAGGGTGGCACAGCGGTCATGTTCCAGGTGCATCACAGCTATGCCGATGGCATTGCGCTGATGTCGGTGCTGGATGCCCTTGCCGATGAATCCGTGCTCGACTCATCACCGGCTGCCCGCGCCGGGCGGGGGTTCCCCTCGAATATGGCAACGAGCTTTATGGGCAAGCTGCTGGGTGCGCTGAAAACATCGCTGTTTTACCTGGGCTTTGCCGCAGGGTGGATTTACGAGGCGATGCGCGTGGTTTTGTTACCTGCCGACTCCAAAACATCGTACAAGCGGCCATTGACCACGGAAAAGTCCGTTGCCTGGGCACCGTCTCTGGATGTTGCTGAGGTGAAAAAAGTAGGCAAAGCCATGGGCTGTACCATCAATGATGTCCTGCTGGGGTGCGTTGCGGGCAGTTTGCGGGACTATCTGGTGCAGCAGGGTGAGCCGGTGGATGGTGTAGTGGTGCGTGCCACGGTACCGGTTAACCTGAGGCCCATTTCAAAAGCCATGAACCTGGGTAATGAATTCGGCCTCGTGTATCTGGATCTTCCTGTGGGTGAGAAAACGGCCCTGGACCGGGTACGCAAAGTGCGTCAGACCATGGCCAGACTGAAAAACGGGATACAGGCAGTGATGTCCTACAACGTATTGGGCATTCTGGGTTTCTTTCCGCTGGGCTTTCAGCGTTTTGCCCTGAATTTTTTCAGTCACAAGGCGTCGGCCGTTATGACCAACGTGCCGGGCCCCACCAAACCGGTCATGTTAAAGGGTTCGCCACTGGCCAAGCCCATGTTCTGGGTACCCCAGTCCGGTGATATTGGTATCGGGGTCAGTATTTTGAGCTACGATGGAAAGGTGGAGTTCGGCCTGATCGCCGACAAGGCCCTGATTCATGATCCCCAGGAGATTGTGAAAGGCTTTGTGGCAGAGTATGAACACTTGAAGGAAAGCGTGCTGAACAGTGCAGAGGTGAATGGCGCTTTGGCTACGGCTACGTCCACATCGCACTGATTTTTATTGTTTGTTTGCTTTGCAATTTTTGGGAATGTAATGAGGTATTGGTATGAGCTATTTTGTAACCGGCGCCACCGGTTTTATCGGGCGTTTTCTGATGAGAAATCTGGTGAAACGCGAGGGCACTATCTATGTGCTGACCCGTGAATCGTCGCTGGACAAACTGCCCAAGCTGCGGGAAGAGCTGGGTGTGGGTGAGGATCGCGTTATTGGTATTGTGGGCGATCTGTTACAACCTAAACTTGGTATATCCGACGCGGATATGAGCAAGCTGAAAGGCACTATCAAACACTTCTTTCATCTGGCGGCGATCTATGATCTGCAGGCCGATGAAGATTCCCAGGTTAAAACCAACATTGAAGGCACCCGTGCTGCCATAAAAGCGGCCCAGGCCATGTCGGCGGGTTGTTTCCATCATGTCTCCTCCATTGCGGCCGCGGGTATGTATCCCGGCGTGTTCCGCGAGGATATGTTCGAGGAAGCAGAGAAGCTGGACGATGCCTATCTGCGAACCAAGCATGATTCCGAAGGCCTGGTGCGCCGTGAATGCAAGGTGCCGTTCAGGATTTATCGTCCGTCCATGGTGGTGGGTCATTCCGAAACCGGTGAAATGGACAAGATCGACGGGCCTTACTATTTCTTCACCATGATTAAAAAGCTGCGTCAGCTGTTGCCCCCCTGGGCACCGGTGGTGGGCATTGAAGGTGGCCGTTTCAATATGGTGCCGGTGGATTACGTGGCAGATGCCATGGATTATCTGGCCCACAAGGAAGGCCTGAACGGCCGCTGTTTTCACCTGATTGACCAGGAACATTACAAGGTGGGCGAGGTAATTAATATTTTTGCCCGTGCCGGTCACGCGCCGCAAATGACCATGCGTATTGATACCCGCATGTTTGGTTTTATTCCTCCCTTTGTGCGCAAAACCCTGAGCACACTGCCTCCGGTAAGGCGTATTACAGGCACCATACTGAATGACCTGGGCATTCCCAAAGAAGTGCTCAAGTTCAAGGATTACTTTACCAAATTTGATGACCGTGAAGCCCGCAAGGAGCTTGAGGGCTCCGGTATTGAGTGTCCCAAACTGGAGGATTACGCCTGGAAACTCTGGGATTACTGGGCACGCTACATGGACCCCGATCTGTTTATCGACCGCTCACTGGAAGGCCGTGTGGGTGGCAAGGTGGTGGTGGTTACGGGTGCTACCTCCGGTATCGGTAAAGCCACTGCCATTAAACTGGCCGAGGCGGGTGCCAAAGTGATTCTGGCTGCCCGGACCGTGGAAAAACTGGATGAAACCAAGGCCTTTATCGAAAGCAGAGGCGGCGAGGCCTATCCTTACAGCGTGGATATTTCGGATATCGCCGACTGTGATCGCTTTGCCCAGAAAGTGCTGGAGGATTTTGGTCACGTGGATGTGCTGGTGAATAACGCCGGCCGCTCCATTCGCCGTTCCATTAACCTGTCCTATGATCGCTTCCATGACTTCGAGCGTACCATGCAGCTGAATTACTTTGGCGCGCTCCGCCTGATCATGAACTTTCTTCCTGGCATGGAAGAGCGTCGTTCCGGGCACATTATCAATATCTCCTCCATCGGAACCCTGACGTTGCCCGCACGGTTCAGCGCCTATGTGGCGTCCAAGTCAGCGCTGGATGCGTTTTCGCGGTGTGCTGCTTCCGAGTTTTCGGACTGCAATGTGCATTTTTCAACGATCAATATGCCGCTGGTACGCACACCCATGATTGCGCCTACCAAGATTTACGAGCACGTGCCCACCATCAGCCCCGAGGAGGCAGCGGATATGGTGAGCGACGCGATTATTCACCGCTCCAAACGTATTGCCACCAAGCTGGGCGTGTTTGGGCAGGTGGTTCACGCGGTGACGCCGAAATTTGCAGAGATTATTATCAACACTGGTTTCCGTATGTTCCCGGATTCTGCTGCAGCCCGTGGAGACAAGCAGCAGGACAGTGCACCGCCCCAGGTATCACCGGAGCAAATGGCCTTCGCCTATCTGATGCGGGGTATCCACTGGTAAAAGTTTGGCATTGTACTCTCTCTCCCGAGAAGAGCGTTGGCGCAATTCCGCTGGAATTGCGCCTTTTTTTTTGCAGATGTCAGAAAGGTGAGTAAGGGCGCTCATTGGCGAGCCGGAATACCCCGTGTTCCACTTTGTAATGATCACCGTAAGTATCTTTTTCCTGAAAGCTCAGATTGATATTGCCTTCCAGCCATTGATCCTCCAGTTTGCGAATAGTAATGGTGTTGGCAAAATTCTTGAGCCCTTTTAAAGGCCTGCCCTTGAATCTTGCCTCAATCTGTTCCGGCTTGATGCGATAAGTGCCTGGGCCAGCGAAGCGTTTGATGGTCAGCTCAAGTTCCAGGTCTCCGGAACGGGCATGCAGCAGCAGGTGTTTGCTGAAAAGCGAGCTCTGGGTTTCCCACCACCCGGTCCGCAGGGCCTTACCCAGTTCCAGCGTTTCAAAGTTATGGTGGAACAGGATATCGGAGCGCTCGGGATTCAGGTCCTCCCGTTGATAGGAAGGCTTCAGCTTGCGTTTTTCTTCCGTCAGTGCCGCAACAAAGGCTTTTTTTGCGCCGGGCTGCCTGTTATCTGTGGTGGCGGGCACAGGCGTTGCCAATACTGCTTTTGCAGATATCGCTGCGGCCGTTGTTGTGGCTGCGTCCCTGACGGGGCCATCCACTGCGGGAAGTGCTTTCTTTCCGTAGTCCGGAATCACCGCGTAGGCAATCTGCTCGCCGTTGATGTAGGAACACAGGGCCTGTTCGTTCTGCTTGTAACAGGTGCCATCGCCGTGGGGCTTGCCCCCGGAAAAGTTGCCCTTGAAGCGGAAACCGCTGGCATAGGTTATGGCACCGGTGCCCTCGGGTTGCCCCTTTTCAAACCGGCCCACGTAGATATCACCGTTGCGGTAGCGCAGTTTACCCATGCCGGAGCGCTTGCCATGCTCCCACTGCCCGGTATAAACGTCCCCATTGGCGTAGGTGAACGATCCGCGGCCATGGGGCAGGCCCATGTAAACCGCACCTATGTAGGTGCCGGCGTCCCGGAATGAAAAGCTCCCCTGACCGTTGGGGGCGCCTCCCTGCCACTCACCGTTGTAGGTTGTGCCATCCGGGTAGGTCAGTTGTCCCTGGCCCTGTTGCTGCCCGCGCACGAACTCGCCTTCGTAAACACTGCCGTCAAGAAAGGTTTTTATGCCCTGACCGTGGGGCTGTGCGTCCCGCCATTCGCCCTGGTAGCTGTCGCCGTTGGACCACTGGATTTTTCCCTCACCGCCGGGCTTGCCATTGGTCAGCTGCCCTGTGTAACGGGAGCCGTCGGGATAGGTAAGTACTTGCTCTGTATTAGTGGCGTAACCCTGGCCAGCGAGGCTCAGACAGAAAACAAAACTGGCGGGCAATAGCGTTTTTTTTATTGTCGACATGATCCTGCATTCCCATGTCTCTGGTTTTTATAGGGTTATCAGACTCTGGCGTGGCTCAGTCCGGATTTCGTCCATATGCGAGCGAGGTGCTGCCGTAGCGCCCGGACTGAAGCTCATGAAGAACCGAATACTTATGATATTACGGTATTTGGCGCAATATCCAGGGGAAACTGGTCTATCTTTAAAGACTCAGCACACATCATTGGATCGGTTTCCCGAAAAAAGCCGTCCGCAGTCAGGGGGTTCCCATGATTCGTTGGTTTTTACTGTGTTTCCAGTTGTTCCTGCCGCACTGGCGGCAACGGATGATTCCAGACCGGCGGCACCCCTTTGGACGCACCCTGACCAAAGGTTACCAGGCACGAAAATCCATGGTGAAAAATTTCTGGATAGCCTCCGGAATGCTCATGATGGCGGTGCCCCTGTTACCGGTTGTGGTGGGGCTGACCCTGTTCACCACCTTTGTTTCCTTTATGTATTTGGATGAAGCGTGAGTGGATGCGGGTTTTTAACCTTTTGATATACATGCCGTTTTTTTTGAGCAGGCCGATCGTTATACCCTTGCCTGCCGTTAGTGCCAGAAAGTCTAAGCTTTTGGTCAAAATTTGAACTGTGTTTTGGAATAATAAATTGAAGTCAGGTTCAACAGGTTTGGAATGAAGTCAGATATTGGTCGTTTGGGAGATGGGAATGCAGTACTGCCAGCGGCATTGGATTCAAGAATGAATAAAGTATTACGGGGAATGTGTATGCGGGGTCGCCTCTTATCCAGTGTCTTGTGGGTTTCTTTGCTTTGCGCCGGTGTATCGCAGGCCAGTGGCGGCTGGGTGATCGAGCGGGAAGAAAAAGCCAAAGGGCCGCTGTTCAAGGAATCAAAATCCATTGCCAACGAAACGACCCAGGAGGAGCGCGAGCTTCAGGCTGTGGCGCAGGCCTATGTGGAAGCGCTGGATCGTTACCGGGATCAGATCCGTGCACACTGGCCTTCCGGAGAAATCAGTTCCCAGACCCGCTGGGTATCCTACAGTGATGACTGGGGTGCCAAACGGGTCGTGGATTTCGAAAACAACCGGGTTGAAATCAGTATCGAAAACCGCACGCAAGGTAAGCGTATTGATTTTGCGTCGCTGTCCCTGACCGTCAGGGAGCAGCTGGAACAGATAATTGGTACCCGTATTTCTGATGCCGTTAACCGTGATCCGGTGAATCAGGCGGTCATTGAAAAGCTGGCCAGCCTGGGGGCGGAACAGGATACCCCCAACAGTGAACTGGTTATGCCGGAACTCTTCCGGTCCGCCAATCCTACCCGCCAGCAGATCAGCAACCGCGCCATGCAGCTTATGAAAGGCGCCAGTATACGGTATCAGGCATTGTCGGCCAGCCTTGCGGCGGTGCCGGTGAAAACCAATAATAAAATTACCTACGTTATTCCTTTGCCGGACAATCGCATCCGCCAGAAAGTAAAAGAATATACGCCGGTGGTGCGTGAGCATTCCGAGCGTTTTGCTCTGGCGGATGATGTGGTGATGGCCATTATCCATACCGAAAGTCATTTCAATCCGCTGGCACGGTCTCATATTCCCGCCTTTGGGCTGATGCAGATCGTACCATCCACGGCGGGTCGGGATGCTACCCGGAAACTGTTCAAGCGTCCCAAACTGTTGTCGGCGCGGTATCTCTATAATCCCAAACATAATATTGAGGTGGGGGCGGCTTACCTGAATCTGCTGTATTACGACTACCTGGCTGGTATAGAAAATCCCCAGAGCCGGTTGTACTACAGCATTGCTTCATACAATGCCGGAGCCTCGGCGGTGGCGAAAGCTTTTATTAATCAGGCCAGTCTGCAAAAGGCGTTGCCTGTTATTAACCAGATGACCCCGGAGCAGGTATTGCAGACAATCATTAACAAGGCCCCCAGCCGGGAAACCCGTCAGTACCTCGAAAAAGTGTTAAAGCGTCGAGGGTATTACCGGCGCGTTTAGTCTAACCTGTGAAAAAGGTTTCTTGACTGGATGTACTGATGCGCCGCATCGATTGGGTTGTTAGCAATATCTGTGTTTTAAGCCGCTGTGCATTGCCAGCGGCTTTTCTGGCCATGCTGTGGGGCTGTGGCCCGTCCACCACGGACTTGCAGTCCCGGGTTGACGAGTTGCAGCAAGAGCTGGAGCAACAAGGCCGCCAGATCGATGCGTTATCTGTTGCTTACGAATCCCATCGTGGTGTGCTGGAACGGCTATCCGCCTGGGAGCAGGTTGAGTTTCTAGTGGATAACGTGCAGTTCCAG
>JAWVYU010000048.1:0-19494 GCA_033722575.1 Ketobacteraceae bacterium
CAGCACAAAGCGACCCACAATGGCGTCGCGATCATCTTCCAGTTCGGTTTTCCATTCGGCTCTGGCGTGGGGCATTACGATTCCCCAGGGTTGACTCCAGGCATACTGTACCCGGCCACCGAAAGTCAGCACCTGGGACTTGATGTCCTGATCGGCAAAACCCACTTCAAAACCGGTGGTGCCCACTTCTTCATAGCCATCAATTTCACCATCAATATAATCCAGCGATGCATAGGGGCCGTAGGTGAGCGGGCCCTCGATAAAGTCATAATTGCCCGTGATGCTGAAAAACACCTGGGAACTTTCGGTTTCACCGTCAACCACCTCATCAATGGAGCCCACCTGAATACGGCGCTTGGTCTCGATGTCACCGCTGGCGTAGCCCAGCACACCATCCAGGTAGAACTGGTCCTTGAACCAGGAGCCGTAAAACAGCAGGTTATCGATTTCGTTGGTCATTTCATTGTCGCTGGCAAACTCGATTTCTGTATCGCTGATGCCGTAGGCAACACCAGCGATCAGGGTGTTGCTTATGCGGTAGTCAGCCCCGAACGTAATGCTGTCGCCGTCCAGATCATAGCCTTGCTCCAGACTGGTGGTATCTTTTTCTCCATCGGTGATGGAACCGTTAATAAAGAAACCCAGGCGGGAAAAATTCTGCTCACCACCGGCATTACCGCCAATCTGGTTTGCCATTTCATGAAGCCACTGACCGTAGAACACATCATCACCCTGGATATAGTTGAGGCCCGCCAGGCTGAGACCGGTGGCGCCGCCGCGAAGTGCATTAAGGCGGTTGGCCAGATTGCCCGTCTGATCCTTGGTCATGTTCAGTGTTGAGGTAAACTCGGCCACCACTTCCTCCGGTGAAATGGTGCTGAGTGCATCAATTTTTTCCTGTGGTGCAAGGCTGTTAAACGCGGTACAGGCGGTAGCTACCGTCGGGTTAGTGCTGTTATTGTCACAGAAAGAAGTGATCGCAGAATCAATGCGCAGCATATTGGAGCGACTGATAGTGGCACCCTGAACTTCTATAGTGAGCGTGGAACTGCCGCTGGATTGGCTGGCGGGTACAAACACGCCGTAAAAGAAGCTCACATCGGCAGCAAAATCAGGATTGGTAGGCCGAAAAACAATATTATTGTTTTCCAGATTAATAGTACCTTCAGGGATGCTTACAGGAACCGAGACTGTGTCCGTTGTTGTGGCGCAGATTTCGCCACCAGACTCGCAGACTTCGAAAATAACGCTGTTATCAGCAAGAGCAGCTTCCAGATTGCCACGGTTGATTGCGTCGGCGGTTTCAAAGGTTACCGATGAGGAGCTGAGCACGGTGGTGATAGGAATAATTCTGGCATTGTCCGAGTCGGTGGTATACGAGGACGTGGTAAACGGCCCCACCTGAACCGCCATAGCGGCGGGGACAAAGCCAAAAATAAACAGAGCGAAAAGGGGGAGGCGTTTTAATATCTGCATGATCATTTCCTTTTGAAACCGGCGGTCATCAAAACCCGGGGTGCGCAAGTGGGTGCGAAGGGTGAATTGGGTGTAGTTTATCCCCTGGTGGTGGGGCTGGAAAGACAGGAGTGATTATTTCACAAAACAGCCCCCCGAATGGGGGGCTGGAAGAACGGGCGGGTTTGCCGGGTCAGAGAATGGGCGCTTTCGCTACGGGTACGTAGTGGTCTACCAGCAGAGCCACAAACAGCAGCATCAGGTAAACAATGGAATAGCCAAAGGTTTTCATGGCAGTGCCGGGTTCGGGCCGGTACTTCAGTTTCAGGGCGTAGTAGAGAAACACTCCACCCAGTGCGAGGGCGCTGATGGCATAAATGCCGCCGCACATGCCGGTGATAAAGGGCAGCATGCTGGCCACCATCAACAGCAGGGTGTAATGCAGTACCGAGGTTTTGGTGAATTCAATGCCATGGGTAACGGGCAGCATGGGAATGCCTGCCTTGGCGTATTCGTCCCGGCGATGAATGGCCAGTGCCCAGAAGTGTGGGGGTGTCCAGACAAAAATGATCAGTACCAGCAGCAGCGCGTGGGGATGCAGTTCATTGGTGACGGCAGTCCAGCCCAGCAGGGGAGGAATAGCCCCCGCGATGCCACCAATCACGATGTTCTGGGGTGTAGCGCGCTTCAGGTACATGGTGTAGATGAAGGCATAGCCCACAATGCCAAATAATGTCAGCACGGCCGTGAGGCGGTTAATAAAGGTATCCAGAATGATCATGGAAACTGCCGAGAGTACCGCCGCAAAAATCAGTGCTCTCTGGGCACCGATTTTCCCTCGCACCATGGGCCGGTTTTCGGTTCTGGCCATCATGGCATCAATGCGCTGGTCCACCACATGATTCACTGCGGCGGCTGCGCCCATGGCCAGGGCCATCCCCAGCGAACCCAGGGTGAGCACCTCCAGTGGCACCATGCCGGGGGTGGACAGAAACATTCCCACCACGGCCGTCAGCATCAGCAGCGCCACGACTTTGGGCTTGGTGAGTTCATAGTAATCCCGCCAGGAGGCACTGCCTGACCCCCGGGATACATAGGTGTTATCTTTATTGAGAGTTGATTCTGTTATTGTTCTAGCCATACTGTTCCCCCCTGGCTTTGTATAAGCTGTAACCCATCCAGATCAGGCTGAGCAGCAGCAGGGCGGCAACGCCGTTATGGGCAACGGCTACCGCCAATGGGACGCCGTACAGGATATTGCTTACTCCGAGCACGATTTGCAAGGTCAATATGGCCAATGCCACCCCTGCAATACGCTTGATCCAGCCGGGTTTGTCGGTGAATAACAGCCAGCCCAGCAACAGCCCCAGATACACTGTGGTAATAATGGCGCCGATGCGATGGGCGACGTGAATGGTGATCTTGGCCGAACCGCTCAAATGGTGGCCGTATTCGTAATCCTGCAGCCCCTTGTGTTCTATACCGTGGCCCCAGAATGTAAAGGCCTCGGACAGGTTCAGTTCATCCTGCCACCCGCTTTGGCAAATGGGTAGCTCTGCGCATACAGCCGCAGCGTAATTGGCCGCTGTCCAGCCACCCAGCGCTATCTGGAGTATCAGGATAACAATACCCGCCATGGTCAGGCCAAACAACACCTTGGCGCCGGGCAGTGCTGGCGGGTTAATCTTTCCGGACATGATCAGGGCAAACAGGAACAACATGGACAGCGTCGTAAAGCCCCCCAGCAAGTGCCCCATGACCACCGTCGGAAAAAGCCCCAGGGTGACAGTCCACATCCCCAGAATACCCTGGAAGGTGACCAGGCACAGCAGGAAGACGGGTAATTTAGTGCTTACATTTTGATCGGCTTGTCGGGCCCTGAAGGCAAGCACTGTCATGATCAGAATCACCAGGCCCAGGGTTGAAGCGAAATAGCGATGCACCATCTCGGGCCAGGCCTTGTGACCTTCCACGGGGCGGTGGGGAAAAGCCTGGTTGGCTGCCGCAATGGCTTCCTCGGATTTTGGCCAGGTGACATGACCATAGCAACCCGGCCAGTCAGGACAGCCAAGTCCGGCGTCCTTGAGCCGGGTATAGGCCCCCAAAGCAACGACACAGCAGGCAAGCACCACAGCAAACCTGACCAGGCGATTAATCCAGACTGCATTTTTCACTGATGGATGTCCTCTTGCATTACACTGCTATCCGATTTTTGAAAGCTTCAGTACGCGCTGCAGATCCTTGAGCATACCTTTGCCCTGTTTGATAGCGGCTTGTTCGTCCGGCTGCCCGGGGTAGGTCATGAACAGGGCGCCCATGGGATCAATCAGGTACACCTGACCGGCCTCGCTCATATCCGCTGCCTCCCCGATGGCTGCAGGAATGAGGTGTTCGGACCACTGGCTTTTTTTCACGGAGACAATCGTCATATCAGGCGCGTTCTCGGCCGCCCACCGGACTGCGCTGGGGTCTGAGTGTTCGTGCTGGATGAGCAGCGTGGAAACCCGTTTTTGATAGGGGCCGGTGGCGGTTTGAGTCTGGCGCATCTGCAGCAGGCTGTTGCGGCAGGCTGCGTCGCAGTTGGCGGGGACTGCGTAGGCGATCCACCACTGCTCTCCGCGGTCAAAGGGTACGGTGTCTTCACCGCCGGATGTGGTCAGTGACAGCTCATCAAATTCGATGGGAGGCAAAACCAGGGTGCCGTGGTTTGTAGTTCCCTGACTTTGCCAAAAACCGGTGATATGGGCCAGATAAGCCAGCAATGCCGGCAGAATGAAGGCGGCCACCGTGATCAACAGCATGGATCGGTTTTTGCGGGCCACTTCTGGATTCAGGGATTCACTACTCATGCCTTAACCTTTCACTGCAAGGGGTCATTGTTTTTTTGTTTCGAGGTGATTTTGCGGGCGTTAACGGTAACGTAAATAACCAGCAAAGCCAACGCCAGACTGAACCATTGGAACGCGTAGCCGTAGTGTTTTTCCGGCGTCATGGGATTGCTGTGCCACTCTCTGACAAAGCCGGCATTTTCCTCAGGATTCAGGCGCACTGTAAACGGCGCCAGACGCTTGTCGAAAAGCTGTGCGCTTTTCTCCAAGTCAATTTTTTGAATGATAAAAGGCCAGTTCACGTTCTCATAACTGTCTTCCTCAAGGACGAAATAATCCGGATTGGGAACGTGGGTAATACCTTCAATCGTTACCTTATTGTCAGGTCTCGGGAATTCGGGTATTTCCTGCCGGGTTTTGCCCTGTGGCACCCAGCCGCGGTTCACCAGCACATAATGGCTCCCCACATCCAGCGGTGTAATTACCTGAAAGCCGGGAATGCCCCGGTGGGTGCGGTTATCCAGCAGGAAACTCTTACCATGAAGGTATTGGCCACTGAGCTCGACAGGGTAGTCCATGCTGTCTGTATCCAGCTCTATCAGCTCCTGCAGGCGTAAATCTCCGCTGCGGGACCGCTCTTCGTACCGTTCGGCCATTGCGCGCTTGGTGTCACCACGGTTTTTTTGCCACAGGCCCAGGTTCACCAACAGGATCAACAACAGCACAGTAAGCAGGGTGGTGAGCCAGCCGGGTGAAAACTCGAAAGCTCCCAGGCGCACTGTGGCTAGACGTTTTCTGAAAAATGACTGGCTACTACTCATTGATCGACCAGGTGATTTATACTGGGCCCCTCATGCTTAACAGAACAAGGCCGTTTTATGTGGTTCAAGATTATTACGATCGTGATTCTGGTTCTGATCGTTGTCAGTTTGTTTGGTGCCTTGGCAAGCCTGGTGCGCAACAAAAGCTCATCGGGCAAAACCGTGAAAATGCTTGGCTATCGCGTTGGCTTTTCCATGCTGCTGTTGCTGTTTCTGGCATTTGCCAAATTTTCGGGCTGGAGCCAGCCCCATGATCTTAAGGGTCAACCGGTATCGCAACCGATGATTTCTGCCCCTGATTCAGCACCTGCCCGCTCTGAGCGGGAAAATCAGGTTCCCTGAACTTTCCGAAACACTTTGGCAAGCCTGGTTTTGTAAACATTAGCGGCTTGGCGAAGTATTCCGACACTCCTGGTTAAATGAAGAAAGCTTGCCTGAGTGAAAAAAGGGGCGGTATCGCCCGCCCCTTATCCAGTGGAGCTTGTATGTGTTACCTCACATCCAGTAAACCACAACGAACAGGAACAGCCACACCACATCCACAAAGTGCCAGTACCAGGCAGATGCTTCAAAGGCAAAGTGATTGTCCGGGGTCAGGTGGCCCTTGATCGCGCGTATCAGCATGATTGTCAGCATGATTGCGCCAATGGTGACGTGCATGCCGTGGAAACCCGTCAGCATAAAGAAGGTGGAACCATAGATACCGGCATCCAGAGTCAGACCCAGATCGTTATAGGCGTGAACATACTCATACGCCTGCAGACCCAGGAAGGTAAAACCCAGTGCCAGGGTCAGAATCAGGTTAATGATCAGCTTGCCGCGCTCGTTCTTGATCAGCGCGTGATGTGCCCAGGTCAGGGTGAAACTACTGGTAACCAGTAACACAGTATTATAGAAAGGCAGTCCCCAGGGACCCATTGCCTGAGTGGTTTCTCCAGCCGGGGTTTCTACCAGGGGCCACATGGCCTGGAAATTCGGCCACAGCAGCTCGTGGGTCATGGCTTCTTCGCCGGCACCGCCCAGCCACGGTACGGCCAGAATACGCACGTAGAACAGCGCGCCAAAGAAGGCGGCAAAGAACATGACCTCAGAGAAGATGAACCACATCATTCCCATGCGGTAAGAAATATCCAGCTGTTCGCTGTTCTGATTGTTCAGGCTTTCCTTTATGGTGTCCCTGAACCAGAAAAACATCATGGCAATAATGCCCAGGATGCCCAGGGGAAGCATAATGGAACCTGCTGAACCATCATTGCTGACGATGCTGGCACCAGAGTTTTCCTGTACAAAGGTGGCAGCACCCACCGCAGTCAGGCAAAGCACAGCCGCAGTAATAAACGGCCACGGGCTGGATTCTGGTACATAATATTGGGTTGGTTTCTCAGCCATGTGAGTAGTCCCTCAATGTTATTGTTAATTTTGCGCCACGGTATTTTTACGATCCGCAACCCGGTCGGTGATATTGAAAAGCTGGTACGACAGAGTGATGGTCGTTACGCTTTTCGGCAATTCCGGGTCGACGTAAAAAATCAGTGGCATATCCTTTTCGGCGTTGCCATCCAGTTCCTGTTCATTAAAGCAGAAGCATTCCGTTTTTTTGAAATACGGTGTTGCCTGAGAAGGTGATACGGAAGGGATAGCCTGGCCCACCAGCCAGTCTCCGGTCCGGTTCCGGACGCGGAAATCGATCTTCTTGATCTCGCCGGGGTGAACCTTGATGGAGCGCTGCTCCGGAGCAAAATCCCAGGGCATACCTGGATCCGTATCGGCAATGAACATGACGTTGATCATGCGCTCCTGATCCATCACTGCGTCTTCCGTGCTCGCCGCTTCGTTTGATGTCTTGCCATTCAAACCGGTGATATCACAGATGACATCGTACATGGGTGGCAGGATGCCGACCGCAAAGATAAACATGCCAACAATCACGAAAGACAGTTTTTTCAGGAGCCTTTTGTTTGCCAGCTGTTGCTCTTCGGGGGTCATGGTTTACTTCTCGTTTACTTACTGGTTTGAAACAGTTGCTGAACGGGGAGGGGCTACAGCCCCTCCTTTGTTGCTTGCTCGGTCTTTATTTCACTACCGGTGGGGTGGTGAATGAGTGATAGGGTGCCGGCGAGGGCAGGGTCCACTCCAGACCTTCGGCGCCTTCCCACACCTGATCACTGGCTTTTTCGCCTTTCTTGCGAACGCAGCAGTCCCAGATCACCCACACAAAGATCAGCTGACTCAGGCCGAACCAGAAGCCACCGATACTGGCTATCTGGTTCCAGTCGGTGAACTGTACGGCGTAGTCAGCATAGCGGCGTGGCATGCCGGCCAGGCCAATAAAGTGCATGGGGAAGAACAATACGTTCACGGAAATCAGCGACGACCAGAAGTGTCTTTTGGCCCACTTTTCGTTATACATGCGGCCCGTCCATTTGGGCAGCCAGTAGTACACCGCTGCCATAATGGAGAAGATGGCGCCGCTTACCAGAACATAGTGGAAGTGTGCCACCACAAAGTAGGTGTCGTGATATTGCTGATCCACCGGTGCGATAGCCAGCATCAGCCCGGAGAAGCCGCCAATGGTAAACAGGATCACGAAGGCAATGGCAAACAGCATGGGGGTTTCAAAGGTCATGGAACCTTTCCACATGGTGGCCACCCAGTTAAATACCTTAACCCCCGTGGGCACCGCAATCAGCATCGTCATGTACATGTAGAACAGATTGCCGGCCAGCGGCAGCCCCACAGTAAACATGTGGTGAGCCCACACAACAAATGACAGGAAGGCGATGGATGCGGTTGCGTACACCATTGAGGCATAACCGAATAGTGGCTTGCGCGCAAAGGTGGGCAGGATAGCGGATACGATACCGAAGGAGGGCAGTATCATGATGTACACTTCAGGATGCCCGAAGAACCAGAAAATATGCTGGAAGAGCACCGGGTCACCGCCGCCGGCGGCATCGAAGAAGGAAGTGCCGAAGTGACGATCTGTGAGCATCATGGTCACCACACCTGCCAGTACCGGCATAACCGCAATCAGCAGGAAGGCAGTGATCAGCCAGGTCCATACGAACAGGGGCATTTTCATCAGGGTCATGCCAGGTGCGCGCATGTTGAAAATAGTGACGATCACGTTAACAGCACCCATGATGGATGACACACCCATCATGTGCACGGAGAAAATGAAAAAGTCGGTAGACTCGGGTCCGAACTTGGTGGACAGCGGTGCGTAGAAAGTCCAGCCGAAGTTGGGGGCGTCTCCCATGCCGAAGAAAGACTTAACCGCCGCAAAAATCAGAATTCCGAAAGCAAACGGCAGAATCCAGAAGCTCCAGTTATTCAGCCGGGGCAGGGCCATGTCCGGCGCCCCCAGCATCATCGGTACCATGTAGTTGGCCAGGCCCACAAAGGCCGGCATCACCGCGCCGAATACCATGATCAGCCCGTGGAGGGTTGTCATCTGGTTGAAGAAGTTGGGGTCAACCAGCTGCAGGCCGGGCGAAAAAAGTTCCGCCCGGATAATCATGGCAAAGGCGCCGCCAATCAGAAACATGATCAGTGAAAAGATCAGGTAAAGCGCACCGATATCTTTGTGATTGGTGGTGGTGAACATTCTTTTGTAGAACGGTTTCGTTGGTCCGTGTCCCATGCTTTAACCCTCCTTATTCGCTGACTACGTCACGAGGTTGAACAACATCGACACCATCGGAAGGCACGTTACCCCAGGCATTACGCTCATAGGTGATAATCGCAGCAATGGTGGCCGGATCCAGTACGCCTTTAAACGCAGGCATGGCGTTTTTACCGTTATTCACGATATCAATATGTGCTTGCACATCGCCGACAGCGATGCCAGCGCCTACCAGAGAGGGGAAGGTGGGAGGCAGGCCCTGGCCGTTCACCTGGTGACAGGCAGAGCAGCGGGCGTTGTAATCTTTCTCACCCTTGGCCATCAGCTCTTCCTTGGTGAAGGTTTTGTTCACGCTGCTGGCAGCGGCTTTTTCTGCTTTTGCCTGTTCAGCTTCTGCCTTGGCCAGCCATTTCTCGAATTCCTCGGGTGAGCGGGCATCAACGACAATGGGCATGAAAGCGTGATCCTTGCCGCACAGTTCCGCACACTGGCCACGGTAAATGCCGGTTTTGCCATCCGGAACATTTACCCAGAGCTCATTGATAAAGCCGGGAATGGCGTCTTTCTTGATGGCGAAGTCCGGGATCCACCAGGCATGGATCACGTCATCCGAGGTAATCAGAAAGCGTACTTTTTTGCCGGTGGGAATCACCAGGGGGTTATCGACCTCAATATTGTAGGTCTCGTTGAACTCCGGATACTGTTGCTCCGGATTGTAACGGTCGGATGCCTGGTTGTGGGGCCACAGTCCCCAGGAGTACTTCGGCCGCTCAATCTGGTCGCGGGGAGTGCTGAGCACGCTCAGAAAGTCCAGGTTAATGTCTGTGCTGCCTTCATACTCAAGATACTCGTAGTGCCACTTCCACTGGGAGCCGGTGATTTTCACCGTGAGCGCTGAGTCCCGGGTATCGGACATGGCGATCAGGGCTTTGGTTGCCGGTACCGCCATAATAATGAGGATGACAAAGGGAATCACGGTCCAGATAATTTCCACAGCGGTGCTTTCGTGGAACTGGGAGGCCTTGTGTCCTTTGGACTTTCGGTGTTTCAGAATCGAATAAAACATCGCGCCAAAGACGACGACACCGATTGCGACACACCACCACAGCATAATCCGATGCATATCGAATATCTGCTGACTGACGTCAGTGACCCCCGGGGTCATGTCCAGTTGCCAGTCTGCCAGCGCGTTGCCACTGGCAACGGCAAGGGCTGTCAGCGCAGCAATTGAACAGGGTTTGCGTAATGACTGCATTCATCTACTCCCTGGTTTTCTTAGTTATAAAGCCTAAATGTTGGAACGACAACGTGCTTGCGCGGCTGTCGAGCCTTAAGCTTGAGGGCCTGAAGATGCAAAAAGCCGAGAAATGAGAAGAGCCATCTCAGCGTCTGCCACAAGCCGGATGGACATAATCGGGGAGAGCTACATTCAGTAAAGAGGAGTCACTGACCAGAACTGCCATTGCAAATGCAGGTTCGTTGATCAACATCAATCACTTTTATACGGTCACTACTATAATGTCCGGCCTAGTAGTTGTTGATGAAAGCCTGCTTGACTCCCCC
This sequence comes from Ketobacteraceae bacterium, assembly GCA_033722575.1. Lineage (GTDB taxonomy): Bacteria > Pseudomonadota > Gammaproteobacteria > Pseudomonadales > Ketobacteraceae. The sequence goes on from JAWVYU010000048.1 coordinate 10,293, forward strand.
CATAGCGAGTGCTGAAATCAGCCAGCCAGTCAGGAAGAAATCTGCCAAAAGTTTCTCGTTACTGAGTTGTTGCTATTTTGCGTACTGGTTGTCTAGCTCTGTCCGGACCGGTGTTACAAGCCCGTTTATCCCCAATTTTTACGGGAAAAGGCGATACGCTCGCCTCCCTCTGATTGCCCAGAGGTAATCTAAGTCCTTGCTGCAGCGATGTCTAGTCGTCAGAGGAAAAAATCCATAATTAACCGTTACTTGGTGGGTGTTTGTGGTTAAAAAATAACCTTGTGCGGTGCGATTAATTTTTCTTCGCCATCAATGGCTGATTTGTGGGAAAATATCAGGCTAACCGATCAGAATGTATGGATTGCGAACGCATGAGTGAACCCATTTTCCGCATTGCTTTTTTCAACCAGAACGAGGTTTACGAGATTTATGCTCGCCAGATATACCAGAGCGAGATATATGGCTTTGTTGAAATCGAGGAGTTTGTCTTCGGGGAGCGCTCCCAGGTGGTGGTGGATCCCAGCGAGGAGCGCCTGAAACAGCAATTCAACGGGGTGCAGCGCAGTTTTATCCCCATGCACGCCATTATCCGTATCGATGAAGTGGAAAAAGAGGGGGTTGCCAAAATCACTGAGGCCAAAACCGGCAATATTACCCATTTTCCCGGTGTGCCCCTTGGACCGGGGCGGGGAGGGCCAAAAGGTTCCTGACAAAATGGCTCAGTTACAAAAAATCTGACCGTTTATCTCCATTTTAGATGCATTCATAAGCAATTTGCTTGATAATTCTCCGTGTCTAATCTAATTGTGTAGGCTGATAAGTCCTGATCTGTGATTAGATTCGGGGAGTTTGTTCGGTGCTGGCTGCTATGGATGCAGCTGATGCTAATGGAGTTAGGAAATCGCGTATGTTGAAAAAGGAACCTATTGGGGCGCGCTACAGTTTGGATCGGCTTGAAACCATGGTGTTACAAGACATCGAACGGCTCACCCAGCAACTCGCTCGTTTAGAAGTGTCAGACAGCTTTGACGACACACGGATTGCCACAGCAGAAACCTACCGGGAAATGATCGGTATGCGTAAAAAACTGTTGGAGGAAATTCGCGAAAAGTCACAACAATTCAGAAAGGCCGAGGCCGTTTAAGCGGAGCTCGCCTGTTCAATCGTCTCTCAAACGCCGGCTGCCCGCCGGCGTTTTTGCAGATACGCTGATTCCCTTATCCTGTTAAATCCTGGACCTGATTCAATTACGGTGATTGTTGTCGCCGGGGTGTGTGCTGCGGTATCTGCGGCAGAATGACGGTAAGGCGCCCTGAAAAGACAAAGCCCATAAAAACAAAGGCCCGGCGCTTTCACGCCGGGCCTTTGATCTGTAGTGGTGGCTATGCCCTGATTCGAACAGGGGACCCCATCATTATGAGTGATGTGCTCTAACCAGCTGAGCTACATAGCCAAAATTCGAGGGCGCAGATTTTCTCAATCTTGCTATTTGATGTCAATTGTTTTGGCAGGCAATTAGACATTAAACCGAAAATGGATCACGTCGCCGTCCTGCACAATGTAGTCTTTGCCTTCCAGCCGCCATTTACCGGCTTCCTTGGCGCCCTGTTCGCCGTTATTGGCCACGTAATCCTCGTAGGCAACCACTTCTGCGCGGATAAAGCCTTTTTCAAAATCTGTGTGGATGACGCCCGCGGCCTGAGGCGCTGTGGCGCCGATTCTGGTGGTCCAGGCACGGACTTCCTTGGGGCCGGCGGTGAAATAGGTTTGCAGGCCCAGCAGTTTGTAGCCGGCGCGGATCACGCGATCCAGGCCGGGCTCTTCCATGCCCAGATCATTCAGAAACTCTGCTTTTTCCTCATCTTCCAGTTCGGCAATCTCGGATTCGATCTTGGCGCAGATAGCCACCACTTCGGCGCTTTCCTTCTCCGCCAGTTCCCGCACCTGATCCAGCAGGGGGTTGTCCTCAAAGCCGTCTTCTTCCACGTTGGCGATGTACATGGTGGGTTTCATGGTCAGCAGATTCAGGGACCGGATAATCTGGAGCTCGTTTTTGTCCAGCTCAAAGGCCCGTGCAGGTAGCCCCTGATCCAGGTGGGGCTGCAGCTTTTCCAGTACATTTTTACGGGCGATGGCTTCCTTGTCGCCGGATTTGGACTGCTTGATGGCTTTTTGCAGTGCCTTGTCCACGGATTCCAGGTCCGCCAGGGCCAGCTCCGTGTTAATCACCTCGATATCTTCCAGAGGGTTGACCTTGCCCGCCACATGTACGATGTTGCCGTCATCAAAGCAGCGCACCACATGGGCGATGGCGTCGGTTTCCCGGATGTTGGCCAGGAACTGGTTACCCAGGCCCTCGCCCTTGGAGGCGCCCGCCACCAGCCCGGCAATATCCACAAATTCCATGGCAGTGGGGATAACTTTCTGGGGCTTGACGATGTCCACCAGCCTGTCGATGCGCTGATCCGGTACACTCACCACGCCGGTATTGGGCTCAATGGTGCAGAACGGAAAGTTTTCCGCGTCAATGCCCGCTTTGGTCAGAGCGTTGAACAGTGTTGATTTGCCGACGTTGGGAAGGCCAACGATGCCACATTGAATGCCCATGCTATGTCTCTACTTTGCTTTGAATCGGTGAAGTTGGTTCATGGTTTTTTCAGCGTTGCCATTGACAATATCGATGGTGTGCCCCAGGGCTTCATCGATTGCCTGATCGATAAGGTCTTTTTCTTTCTGAGGTGCTTTGCTGAGTACGAAGCCACTCACCTGGCGGGCGTCACCCGGATGGCCGATGCCAATCCGCAGGCGCGCAAAATTCTTGTTATTGCCCAGTCTGGCAATGATGTCCCGCAGACCGTTGTGGCCTCCGTGGCCGCCGCCCTGTTTCAGACGGATTACGCCGGGATCAAGATCAAGCTCGTCATGAGCCACCAGGATGTTTTCCGTGGGTATCTTGAAGAAGTTTGCCAGCGGGCCAACGGACTGACCGCTGAGATTCATGAAAGTCTGTGGGATCAGCAGACGAACGTCGCGTCCATCGATGGTTGTGCGACCGGTCAGGCCATGGTATTTGCTGTCCGCTGTGAGAGGAGTGTTAAGCCGATGAGCCAGCCGCTCAACGAACCAGGCGCCGGCATTGTGGCGAGTGTCTTCGTACTGCTGGCCCGGGTTGCCCAGGCCAACGATTAGATCGATTCCCGCTTTCAATGTGGCGCCTGTGATTGCTGTTAGTCTTCCGAAGAGGCGTCTTGGCCTTCACCTTCGGCTGCTTCGTCTTCGCTGGAGCCCTTCGGTGCGTTGACGCTTACAATCGGCTGATCGTGGTCAGCGCCCAGTTGCAGGAAGGGAATCTCCACGCCAGCCGGCAGCTTGATATCTGACAGGTGGAGGGTATCGCCCACCTTCAGTTCTGTCATGTCCACTTCCAGATATTCCGGCAGGTCTTTTGCCAGACACTGGATTTCTACTTCTGACATCTGGTGGTTGATAATGCCGCCCTGCAATTTGGCGCCGTGGCACTTGTCTTCGTTGATGAAGTGAATCGGTACCTGCATGGTCAGCTTGTGAGTGGCGTCGATGCGCTGGAAATCGGCGTGCATGACAAAACCCTTGGAGGGGTGGCGCTGCATGTCCTTGATGACCGCTTTCTCTTCTTTTCCTTCCAGGATCAGGGTCAGAACGTGGGAATAGAAAGCCTCGTTTGCGCTGGCCTTGACAACCTCGTTGGCCATCAGGCTGATGGGGGTCGGCTCTTTGTCAGCGCCATAGAGAATCGCAGGTACTTTGCCTTCGAGACGACGCAGGCGGCGGCTCGCACCTTTCCCTTGCGCCTCACGAAGTTCGGCTGTTAAGGTAAATTCGTCAGACATTTTTTGTCTCCTTCGTTTAGTAAAAACCGCTGATACCTTGCGACCAGATATCAGCGGGGTTATGAAATCGTTCTTGTGCGCTCGGGCCCTGTTATTCCTTGGGAGAAAACATGGCGCTGAGTGATTCTTCGTTGTTGATGCGGCGCACCGCTTCGGCAAGCATGGGGGCCAGCGACAACGGTCTGATCTTGGCCAGTGCTTCACCTGCCTCTGACAACGGGATGGTGTCGGTGACACAAAGCTCATCCAGAGAGGACTTGCTGATGTTGTCGATGGCGGGGCCAGACAGTACCGGGTGGGTACAGTAGGCAACCACTTTTTTGGCGCCATGTTCTTTTAATGCGCTGGCTGCCTTGCAGAGTGTGCCGGCAGTATCCACCATGTCATCCACTATTACGCAGCTGCGATCTTCCACTTCGCCAATGATGTGCATAACCTGCGACTCGTTGGCCTTGGGGCGGCGTTTGTCGATAATGGCCAGGTCGGCGTCATCCAGCTGTTTCGCCACCGCGCGGGCGCGGACCACGCCGCCTACGTCTGGTGAAACCACCACCAGATCTTCGTAATTCTGTTTTTTGATGTCTTCCAGCAGTACCGGTGAACCATAGACGTTGTCCACGGGTATGTCGAAAAAGCCCTGAATCTGATCGGCGTGCAGATCCACTGTTAAAACCCGGTCAATGCCCACTGAAGTGATCATGTCCGCCACCACTTTGGCGGTAATGGGCACCCTGGCTGACCTTACCCGGCGATCCTGACGGGCATAGCCGAAGTAGGGGATGACAGCGGTAATCCGCCCTGCTGAGGCCCGGCGCAGGGCGTCGGCCATAACCAGCAGTTCCATGATGTTGTCGTTGGTGGGGAAGCAGGTGGACTGCAGAATGAAAACATCGCTGCCGCGTACGTTCTCATTGATCTCCACGGCGACTTCGCCATCGCTGAACCGGTTCACGCTGGCGTTCCCCAGCGGAATATGGAGATGGCTGGCCATTTTTTTAGCCAGTTGTGGTGTCGCGTTACCACTGAATACGATCAGATTCGACACGTTTTCAATACCTTTAATATTTTTGTGATCGCGGGAATAAGATCAGATAAAGGAGATGGCTGGGCCGGCTGGATTCGAACCAACGAATGGCAGGATCAAAACCTGCTGCCTTACCACTTGGCGACGGCCCAATCTCTTCAAGGCGATATGCTCAATTTCGAGCGGCGGTAACTTTAACAAAAAGTTGTCAGAAAAACAGCAAAAAATTCGCTGAAAAGACAATTTTTTTAAGCAAAGTTGCCATAGTTTGAACGGGTTACAGCAAACTTCGCTGTAGTGGGGATATATTCACCCCTTTGGCGACTCTGGCCTTAAACCGGTACCCCTTTGGTGCCAGGGCTTGAAGCTTCTGGCTGGCCTTCAATGCGGCGTCCCGGGTGGGGAAGTCGCAGAACAGGCAGGCTCCGGTTCCGGTGAGTCTGGCTTTGCCCAGCTGGCTGAGTAGCTGGAAGCCGGTTTCTATCTCGGGGAACAGCCGCCTTGCCACGGGTTCAAAGTCATTGTGGCCGGGCTCAAGCCCCTCGAGAAAGGCGCGTATTCTGATGGGATTTGTGTTTCTTGTCAAACACTTATCGGCAAACAGTGCGGCTGTTTCTACGTGGCAGTCCGGTATCAGTATGAGGTACCAGGGCTCCTCCGGGTTCACCGGGGTCAATTCTTCCCCAACCCCCTCGGCCAGGGCGGCTTTGCCGCGCACAAACACCGGTACATCTGCGCCCAGGGTCAGCCCGATTTCCGCCAGGTCATCTTCCGACAGCCCGGTGTTCCACAGGTGGTTCAGTGCCACCAGGGTGGTGGCGGCATTGGAGGAGCCACCACCCAGCCCGCCACCCATAGGCAGCTGCTTTTCGATCCGGATACTGGCGCCGTCGCGGCAGCCGGTGGTCTGGCGCAGGGTGTCGGCGGCGCGATAGATCAGATTGGCCTCCCGGGGAACGCCGGGAATGTCCTCCTCAAGCCGGATCTGGCCGCCAGGCTGCGGGGTGATATAAAGCATGTCGCAGAAGTCGATGAACTGAAACAGCGTCTGCAGATTGTGATAACCATCCGGCCGCCGGCCGGTAATGTGCAAAAACAGGTTCAGCTTGGCGGGGGATGGAAAAGCGCGTTCTGGCATGGGGTCAGCTTTCGGTCAGTGGTTCCCAGTTCTTGATGACCAGGGTCACTTTCAGATCCTGGTTATAGATTTTGATCTTATGGGGCAGGGTCACGTCCAGCGCGTTCTGGTAACGGTAGAAGTCCAGCTGCCAAGGGCCCTGAATCAGCCGGCTCAGGTAGCCGCGCTCATCAAACTCGGTGATGGCGGGCAAGCGGGGCTCCGGCAGGCCTTTCACCCAGTACAGCAGGTTGTGCAGTGGGAGGTGCCAGCCCGTGTGCTCATAGAGCAGCTGTTCGGGTGATTCGGCAATAAAGGTGCCGTCGCTGGCGCTTTCCAGTTTGGCGCCGCTGTCGTTGCCTGAAATAATGGTGGTGCCTGAGCCCAGGGGCCCGCTAAGACGGATGTAGAAGCTGTCTTCGGCCTGGGTCCAGTTGATGTAGGCGCTGCCGCCATCGTCCCGCTGTTTTATGCCGATTTTTCCCTGCAGCTGCCATTCCGTCAGCAGGGTCAGTTGCCGGACATGCTCAACCCAGTCGATCTGTTCGGGGGGCGGCTCCGGGGGTGCAGTGTCCAGTACCTGTTGCGTGACACAACCGGAGTTGGCAAGCAGTGTGGTCGCTAAAAGGGTCAGCCAGACAGTCTTGATGAGTGTCTGGCAATTGATTGCGCGGATATCCAAAGTCATCCTGTTTGTTTTTCTTGCTGAGTGTGGGACGTTGGGTGCCCGGGGCCAGACTACGGGCTGATAAACCGGTCCATGACCCGCTTCAGGATTTCACTGTCCGGGTTTTCTTTCAGGGCTTCGGTCCAGACCCGGGCGGCTTCTTCCCTGTGCCCGATCACCCACAGAACTTCTCCCAGGTGGGCGGCGATTTCCTGATCCTGAAAGGCTTCATAGGCACGGCGCAGGTAGCTCAGGGCCGCTTCCGTGTCGCCGAGCCGGTATTTGATCCAGCCCATGCTGTCGATAATAGCAGGGTCGTCAGGGTCCAGGGCGTAGGCTTTCTCGATCAGGTTGGCGGCTTCATCCAGGCGTTCGTTGCGATCCGCAAAGGTGTAGCCAAGGGCGTTCAATGCCGCGGTGTTATCCGGATCCTGTGACAGTATACTGCGCAGGTCGGCTTCCATCCGTTCGTACTCATCCAGCTGCTCCAGCAACATGGCCCGGGTGTAAAGAATGCCGGTGTCGCCCGGGTGGGCTTCAAGTGCGCTGGTCAGCAGCTCAATGGCTTCGCGGGTTTTACCCTGTTTGGACAGGATTTCGCTTTCCGCCAGATAAAACTGTTCTTCGTGTTCGGGCATTTCCTCCCGGGCAATATTGAGGACATTGTGAGCTTTTACATGCTCCCCGATTTCCGCATAGATCAGGGCCAGCTGGATTCTGGCCTGGGCGTAATGGGGCCCGCGATGAACCTTGGTGAAGTGTTCAATGGCACTTTCAAAGTCTTTTTCGGATGCTGCGATACGGCCCAGATAGGTATGGGCTTCGTTTTCCCGCTGATGCATGTCCAGCAGCCGATTCAGCTGGGCCTTGGCGGTATCGGTCATCTTGTTTTCCCAGGAAATCAGCGCCAGGGACAGAATCAGGTCCGGGTCGTTGGGGTAGCGTGCGGCCAGCCGGCCGAACTCTCCCTGGGCCTCCACCAGTTTCTGGGCGCTGATGAGCATGCGGGCGTAGGTAATGCCAATACGTTTGTTGCCGGGGTAATCCCGGGTGGCCTGGCGGGTGAATTTCAGGGCTTCCTGGTCCCGTCCCAGAGCCATGAGCTGTTTGGCCTTGGCAAGAATGGCGTTGGTATACTGGGGATTGACTTCCAGGGCTTTGCTGAAGCTGTTCAGGGCACTTTCCCAGCGCTTCTCGATCTGCTCAATGGCTCCTTTGGTGAACCAGAGCTGGGCATTGTCGGGATGGGTTTCGATCAGCTTGTTCAGGCGGTTGAGCACATGGGCGCGACGGTCTTCATCGGCACCTTGCAGGCCCCTCAGCAGGAACTCGAAATTCACCTCGGCATTGGCCGCCAGCAGCTCTTCCAGCAGGTTAATGGCGCGGTCCATCTGGCCAAAGCGGATCAGTTCGGTGGCTGCCACTTCCTTGGCTTCCAGGTTATCCGGTTCGATTTCCATCCAGAGCATGGCGGAATCCAGGGCTGCCTGATGGGCTCCCAGGTAGCGCGCTATGCGGGTGGCCCGGGCGGTCACAACGGGATCCCGTGTTTTGTGTGCCTGTTTAAGGTACTTGCCCAGTGCCACGTCGGCACGGTTACGTTTGCCGGCAAATTCCGCCACCAGCAGGTCATAAAGGGTTTCCCGCTCAAAGGGGCGGGTGATTTCCTCTTTGGGTTGTGCGGTTTCAGTGGCCGCGGCGGGGGCCGTGCCGGGCTCCTCCTGGCTGGTGCCGAGGGTGGCGCAGCCGCCAAGAGAGAGAAAGAATATGCCCGCTGTCGCGAGAAAAATTTTCTTGAAAATCAACATCATCGAATATTGTGGCTCGTTCTGGGGGTCTCACAAACACACTATGTACGGGAATCTTCTGAATCAAAACAGGATTGCCGCGCAAAAGCAAGCGCGAGGGCAATGTCCCGGTGCGGTCGTCTGATACTAATAATAGATCCTAAAAGGGATATTTGGTTCCTGATTTCGCCGGTTTGCGGCCTGGATCACTGGAATTGCGGCTTATATTACCGTAAAAGCCGTAAATTACCGGATTTAAACAGGATATAATTTTGTGTGATAGCCGGGGCTGTTATAATTCATCCCCTTTTTTTGAGAGTGGGCTCGTAAGCGATTGATTTATGGTGTTACTGGCGTTTGGTATTAACCATCGGACCGCCTCGGTGGACGTGCGCGAGAAAGTGGCTTTCGCCCCTGATCGTATTGCCGATGCCCTCAGAGAAGCCCGCCGAGAGGCAAAGCTTTCTGAGGTGGCCATTCTGTCTACCTGTAACCGGACAGAAGTGTATGGTGCCTGCGATGAGAAAAACAGCCAGGGCCTGGTAGACTGGATTGGCCGCTACCATCACCTGCAGCACGGTATGTTGCGGGAAAGCGCCTACGAATTCTGGGACCAGCGGGCGGTCATGCATATGATGCGGGTGGCCAGTGGCCTGGACTCCATGGTACTGGGAGAACCGCAGATTCTCGGGCAGCTGAAATCGGCATTTCAGGTGGCGAGGGACGCGGAAACGCTGG
>JAWVYU010000049.1:0-19233 GCA_033722575.1 Ketobacteraceae bacterium
ACGGATCAGGGTCTCCGCTGAGAACAAGATCACCACCGGGACCGCGGCCACCGGCACAGTTGTTGGTATGATCGTTGTCTGCCTTGTCATGGCAACTGATACAGGACTTGTTTTCCAGTTCCGGGCGGCATTTTTCCCACAACGGCTGAATGTGCTCGAGATAGTTGATTACGATACGGCAATCCTTACTCCATTTATCCAGACAGGCAGGGTCATTGACCGGAGGCGGTGTGGTCAGGTTCCGGTAATCCACCGTGAAGCTGTCTGTGGCTGTGGTGATTCGCTGATCGGCCCACACATCTTCAAATACCATATTGCCGCTATTGGAGGAAATAACACCTCTGGACTGGGTCAGGGCTTTTGCCATGGTATCTCCCGCCAGCTCAGCCAGGATCTCAGGATTGGCATTGGGGAAGGGCGCGTTGGCTTCCGGTGCGCCCGGATTGGCTCCGGTTTTCTCAATGTCAAAACGGCCATGGGGATTATCAGCACCGGACTCATGACAGCCATGACATTCGCGAACTTCACCCTCTTCCAGTAGCAGTGTGCGGGGATGCTGAACCAGATAATTGAATGGATAATCCGGACCTGCAATCAAATCAACCCGTTTACCGTACTTGTTGACAATTTCAAAGGTGAAATCAACCTCACTGGGTGCCGGAATCATAGCAGAACCATCGGGCTCTACGGTACCATAGCTCAGAACCTGGTAAAGCGGCTCGCCGCCTGAACCCAGAATAGGGCGCAATCCCATCCTTGGGCCACTGCCGTCGGTCGGGTTCAGCTCAGGATCTTCAAGTATGCTTTTCTTCAATTCCTTTGGAATCTCCACGCGTCTTACTACTCGCACAAAACGCTCGCTGCGATTATCGGGTGAGGTTAATACAGGGTCGCGAAGGGTTGTAATGCCTCCCAACGGCTCGGCTTTGTCAGCACCATCAAGGTCATAGACGCTCTTGATATGCAGCGCACCAAAGCCATCATCTACCAGTACACCAAGATTAGTGCCTTCGTATTCCTTTGCCTGCTGATTGTTAATGCCGATGACGATATCGGTGTACAACGCATCAGGTCGGCCACGGACAACGGGGAGCCTGGTGCCTTCGTTCACATCAACAGCCCATACCCCATACTGGGACGCAGACAGATCTTCGCTGACGGAGGCGCCTTCGCAGGCACTGTGGCGCTCGCCATCAAACACGTTACACTGGGCCCAGCTCACCAGAATACGGTTGGTGCCGTCTTCATAAGGAGCGAAAGCGCTGTACCAACCAGCGGGAGATACCTGCGATGGATAAAAGTTTACCAGCCCCGGGGTCATCGATTCCTCTGCAGATCCGACGGTGCCTTCTTTTATGGGCTTGCCGACAGCATAGAAGTCTTTGGTATTGATCTTGACTATGTCGCCGCCATATACCGGGTTGTAAATGTGCCGCATAACAGAATAGATATTGCCATCCGGCGAGGGCTGCGGGTCAATAAAATGAATAAAGGATTTGTCGTTGAAAGCCGTTGTTGCCTCGCCAAAGTACCGATGCAGGTTGCCACCGCTGGGCGTTATGCGATAAAGGTTGAAGATATCGGCGATAAAGATGCGCTGATCGCCTTCTCCGGCCACTGAGCCGCCGCATTTGTCATCTTCAGTCCACTCTTTCGGTTCATCCAGCCCGGAGGGAAAACCATTACCGTTACCGTGCCCATAGCCACCACCATGGGGATGGGTGTTGAAATTGGGATTGTCGATATTCTGGGTAGTACAATCATAAAGTGTTTCGTATTCGCGACCGAAGCGTATGAAAACAATCTGACCATCATCCATGGCAACCGGCTCAATATCATGGTAATTGCCATAGGTCAGCTGCTTTATTTGCGTACCATCCCGATTCATAACATGCAAAAGCGACGCCGGCTCGTTAAAGTCTTCCAGGTATTCACGGTCATCAGACTCAGTAAAGTCGCCTTTTGACACCTGACGCGCAGAAGAGAAGATGATCAGGCCTTCATTGGTATAAGCGGGGCTTGTGTCATGAGCTGCATTGGCCACAGTGTCGGACCTGATAACCCTGGAGACCTTCTGGGTGGCAAATTCGTACTCATAAATATTCCAGGTGTTGTGAGACATGTTGCCGGCTGGACCGTGGGCGGCAAACACCAGGAAGCGCCCATCTTTGGAAACGTCCAGATCCTTAACGTCGTAGCCGGGGCCGAAATATCCTTCCAGTACATCAATTTCCTTTGAATCCAGCGCTATACGTGGTCTGACGACAAGTTTCGCGCCGGGGTTAAACTGATAGGGAGCGCGGGGATCCAGCTTGGGTCGTTGATTAATGTCGGATACATCATCCATTTGCGGATAATCGCGCTCAATGTAGGCAAACGGGCGGTCAACAGCAAGTCCTTCCGAGCTGGCCAAACCATTGTCTTCCAGGCAGCCCGTCGTACCCGCAAGCATGCTCAGGGTAAAACAAGATAACAGAAGATGTTGTAATGTTTTCATGATGTTATCCTCATCCGCTCGCTATGACTAACTGAAAGCGGCTCGCCTTGCCGATCCATGGCCTGGCAAGTAACTGTTAGCTAGGTAAAAAGTCAAATTTGTAGGTTACAGGTGTTGCCGCAGCATCCGCAGGTCCGAAGGAGATTGCCTGGATACGAAACAGCAGTTTTCTTTCCAGCGACTCATGTGCCAGCTCGCTGGAAACAAGATTAATATTAGAGATCGTGCCATCGGGCTCAATCACAATGTGGAACACGAATTTGCCTTCGATCTCCGGGTTTTTCCTCAATGTACGGTTATACAATGCGTAGATAGCGCCTTTATGTTGTTCAAAAGTGCGTCGGATAGATTCCATGTCGCGCCCACCAACAACAGTAGAGCCACGTTGGGCTTTACCGTTCCCGGCTCCGGTACCCCCAGTGCCCCCCAGAGGGCTATCCACTGCTGTGGAATTGTGACCGCCAAGCTCAGTGGCCCCGTTAGCACTTAGGGCTGCTGTACTGATTCCACCGCTTGTTGCTGTCGCGCTGGTTCTGCCAAGCATTGATCGTTCGGTTTTAGCGGCAACGCCTGCTTTTACATTGGTGTTCCTCGCCTGGAGCTTGGCCACGTCAAGAGAACTGCGCAGAGACGCGAGCTGATTGGAAAAGGCTGCGACTCCCATTTTGGATACCTTTTTCTTGGCGGCTACCTGCTTGGGTGTCGGCTTCTCCTTGGTCTTTGGTGCAGAGGATTCCTTCTCAACGACTTTGGGTTGCGGCGGAGGCGGGGGAGCTTTCTTAGTGATAATCACCTTGGCCAGCTTTGCTGGAACCTTTTCGAGTTCTTCCCGTTCTACTTCAGGCAGCGGCAACCAGGGAACAAGAACTGTAAACAAAAGAAAGGCAATAAGAAGTCGCTTGCGCCACTTCCGAAAGTTTTCATCTTCTGCGGCCGTCGAGGACCAGGGGAGCTCGAACTCAGGGCCTGTCAATACTGCTGCAGTCATGGTATCTGCCTCCTATGCGCCACTGCCCGCCGCGTTCGCAACCTTGCTGACTGCAAGCGACAAATCGCGGTAGTTAGAGTCGGCGCAGGTTGCCATAACCCGCTTAAGCACTTCATAGGAAATCTCATGGTCACCCATAATGGTTACCTTGAGACCGTTCTGCTTTTCCAGCTCTGTCAGGTCAGTTTTTCTTGCCGCCTGATAATTGAGCTCTTTGGCAAGCCCTGCAATCAGGCCATTGCTCCCAAGCACCTCTTCCATTGTGGCCACAGGTCGACCACCAACGACAATATCGTTTTTACTGACGGTGACGATCAGAGATTCCCCCGGCCTTTCTTTGGAAACCGAAGCCGGAAGTTCAACATGCTTGTTGTTCTTTACCAGCTGGTTATCGCCTGAATTGACCAAAAGGAAGAAAACCAGAATCGTAAATATATCCATAAGTGATACCAGGTTAAGCTTTGCCGGCTTGGCGTAGCGGCTCTGTATATCACTCATGTGGCTTGCGAGGCTTGGCTGTTTCATGATTAACCCTTTTTGCTGACTATCGGGGCATCGCCCAGCGATATTTCGGGAAAAAGTTCCACTTCGACTTTGCTGGTAACCACCACGGTCTCGAATGCCCTGAGGGTATCCATTGTGGAAACCAGTTCCTGATAATCAACACCGGCTTCTGAGAGTAAAAGCACATCTCTTTTGTCGTTGTTTGCCGACTGTTCAGTGCGCTTTATTTCCTGCAGCACCAACGAGAGTGTGTGGTAGTCCTGAACCATTTTCTCGCCTTTTTCCACAGACGGGATGGTTTTCACCAATACGCCACTGGGATAGAAGACTTCGATTCTGTCTTCCCTGAGTACAACCTCAAGCTGCCGGTTTTTTTCGGCACTCTGGATTTCAGCGCCCGTCAGGTCCGGGAGGTTAAGCTGTAATATGGTGATATGGTTAAACACCATGCTCATCAGCAACACCGGTACCAGTACGATCATCAGGTTCATAAAAGCGGTTATGTCGAGATCCGCTTCTTTTATGGGCTGACGTTTAATAAACATAAGCTTTTCCCGGTATAGATTAAGCGTCTGTTTGCCGTGCAGCGATCTTGACGTTGCTGGCACGTACCATAGCGTTGAGAAACTTCACGCCGGCCATTTCAATGCTTTCCACGATTTCCACTGTTTTGTTCTGAAGGTAAGAGTGAATCAGCAGCAAAGGTATTGCGGCCACCAGACCAAATGCGGTGGTGTTCATGGCAACGGAAATGGATTGGGAAAGCAGGGTTGCTTTATCCGCGGGATCTGCGTTGGCCACAGCAGTGAACGCCGCTATTAACCCGACGATAGTGCCCAGCAAGCCAAGAAGCGTAGCGACATTTGCCAATATCGCGAGATAGTTTGTTCGCTTGCTCAGGCGTGGCATGGTTTCCATAACGCCTTCCTGCATGGCGAAGTGAATATCTTCCCGCCTTGGTGAAACGTTCATGGCGTCAAGTGCTGCTTCCACGATACGTGAAAGGGGCGCTTTATTGGCTTTTGTGAAGTCGGCTACCTTTTCATAGCGGCTTTCCCGAATCATGGGAAGTATTTCCTTATACACTTTCTGGTTCTGACTGAGCGACCGCCCAAGGAAGAACCAGCGCTCGATCGCGATAGCAAGTCCGATAAAAAGCACCAGCGCAATCGGAATCATAAATGCGCCACCGTCTTGGAAAAAGCTGGTAATTGTGGTGTAGAGTTCCATGAGTTGCTCCTGAATAACTTTATTTGACTTGAGTCAGTTTACTTAAGGGTTACTGTTGGTTGGGTTTCCAGCGATAATTCGTCGTAGAAACGAATCTTGTTCGCCAGTATGTCGCGATCCACCGGTTGCAGAACATTGCCGGAGATCGACTTAATCGGGCGGTACAGGTCATCGGGGCCATTGGGTGGCTCCCACGGGATAAAATAGCTCACCGCGGGCTGTTCCTTGTCACCAACGAAGGTGCTTTCAAGGTCTACTTTCTCCGCTTGCGCAACTGTTGGTGCTGCGAAGATGAAAACGAAAATGGCTGCTGATACGCTTCGCATGATGTACCTCAGGATTTGTCCGCAATGACCGGGTTTTCCGGTGTGGTAGTGCTGCTGGGTTCCGGCGGCTGGTCAATATAGTCAGTTTCATCGCCGGAGCGACGCTGTAACTCGACAAGCCACTTGCGCACTTTTTCGTCGGTTTTTCCGGTCAGAAAGTAATAAGCCTGAAAGTGCTTCTGGGCGGCAACCGGATTGTTAACATACAGGTCGTAGAGAACCCCAAGGTTATAATGGGCCTCGGCGAAATCGGGCCACCTTTCAAGCGCTTTGAGATAGGTTTCCTGAGCTTCGGCAAAATAGCCCTGGGCTCTGTATACCATTCCAAGATCAAGCCGTGCTTTCATATTGTCCGGGTTGGCTGCAATCGCGCTTTGATAAGCCTCAAAAGCCTTTCCGTAACTTTTGTTACTGATTTCCAGTTCAGCAACTCTTACCCAGGGCCCAGACAAGGCTGGAAAATCCTTCGTTATGGAAAGGAATTCTTTCCTGGCTGCTTTATGCTGGCCCTCGCGGAGTAACTGATCTGCCCTGTTGAATCTGGCGATTGCAGCCGGATCAACGGGCGCCTTGTTCTGCAGTTGGGGATTTGGCATGGCTTTGTAGGGAATTTTACTTCCATCCGGCGCGTACTCCTGCTTCGGCAAAAAGTACTGGCTGCCAACAACCATTTCTTTCTTCTCTGGCATGTCAGAACGCGGTTTTGGTTGCGCCTGACTCTTGACAGGTTGCTGTAAGACAGCAAGGTTTCCGCAGGCTGATAAAACCAGGGTCACCAACGCAACTAATGCTAATGATTGGTATCTAACGAATGCCTTGTTCATACGCCACCTTTATTTCCTGTTTCCCGAAGCGAATAGGGTCTATGCGGGCCATCGCCTCAAAACTTTTCTGTATCCACTCATTGAATTCACCGTTCCATGAGCGCTCAACATTGCTACGATGAATGTCGATAGCCAGATCTTCAAAAGGAATAGCCTGTTCTTCCAGCAGCATCTCATACTGCCCGATTTCCATGGGCGTAAGGCCTTTTGGTTTGGGCGCATTCATCAGTTCCTTGCTGAATTGACGATACAGCTCTGCAATGGAATAACTGGACTTCGTAGTAATCTCCAGAACGCCATATTCAGCCGCCAGTTCATATCGCTTCTGGGCATTCTTGAGCTTTTCATTTTTCCGTGGAAGGTGCTTTTCAAGCGGAAGCCTTAATCGGATATTGTTGAACTCCCAGGTCCAATAGTCGCCATACTTCGCATTCGCCCAAGCGCCCAGATATCGGGATCTGTCGGTCCGCATATTGCCTGCTTCCTTGTCGCCGTCGATAATCCGCCTTAGCCAGTACAGGTGGCGGTTCATATCACTTTTACGCTCGTAAAGTTCCGCGAGGTTGTAGCGGGCTTCCATACGGGTATCGAACGGTTGTTCGTACTCATGCGCCCAGCGCTTGTACTGGTCTATGGCCAGCTCAATATTATTGGCTTGTTTGTTGAGTTCTGCGGCGCTGAACAGTGCATCACGCCTGATATCGGCATCATTGTCGTTATGGTAGATTTTCAGGTATTCCTGAGCGGCAAGGTCAAGTTGTTCATTTTGTTCGTAAGCATAAGCCAGCTTCCTGGGGAGTGTGCGCGCCAGAGAATGGCCTGGAAACAACGACTGGATCTGTTTAAGGTTTGTAATGGCAAGGCTATACTGCTCCAGAGCCAGCAGATGGGTGGCTGCGTCATACTGGGCCACTACCCGGATCTCAGAGTCTGGCGCGATCTCTCTGATGCGAAGAAAATGCTTTACTCCCTGTTCGATCTGATTCTGGGCTATAGCTGCTTCACCTTGCTTATAGATGACTGTTGCTATCTTATCCTTGACTTTGCTCTGTTCTTCTGAGGATTGAATATAGCCAAGCTGAGTCCTGTAGGCTTGTTCAGCTGCTCCCAGATCTCCAAGCTCATAGGTGCTCAGTGCGATAACGCCATAGGCAGTCTCGCCAAGCTTCTGATCTATTTGTCCTTTTCGGGATACGATTTCCTGAGCGGCCTCTAGCGCTTTCGTGTACTGCTTTAATGCAATCAGCTCTTCTGCCGCACTGGCCATGACAGTGCTGGCGCGCTTGTCAGTACGGTACTGATTGGCGAACCGCAATTTGCTGTCGACTGAGTCCTGCTGCCATTGTTTAAGAGCAGGAGAATCCTTACCCTTTTGTTTCTGTATGTTTTGTGTATGCTTCTGGTAGGCGATAATGGCTGCATAACCGGCATTTGCGCCCCATTCAGGGTGTTTTAACTGGTACGCTGTTCGCTCATACAGTTTTATCGCTAATTCATAGTTTCCACCATCAAAGGCTGCTTCGCCTCCCATAAATACCATTTCCGGTACCTTAGGATCTTTTGGGAATGTTTGTACGAACTCGTCATATAAACGCGATGCCTTATTAAAGGCGATAAGGCTCTGGCTCCGGGCCTCTTTCTTTTCAGCCTTGAGATCTTTCTGTCCCGTAGCGTGATAGTGCCTGGCCAGTTCGTCGAGATAGGTCTTCAGGTTAGGCAGTACCTGGGATTTGACATCCGCTGACTTCTCTTTCCAGAATTGGGAGTGGATGCCATAGCTGGCGACGTAGCGCTCTTTTTCAGGAATGACCTGTTGCGGGAAATCTCCGTCGATATAGGCGCGAATCATCTTTGAATGCATCTGTGGGGCCAGATCCGATGTGGGGTCCTCCTCAACAAAGACACGGTAGGCCTGGGCAGAATCCTCGAAACGCTCCTTTTTGAGATAGAGGTTGCCCAGGCTGGAATAGAGCATCCAGGCATACCGTGGCTTGCTTCCGGCAAACATGCTCTTGAGCTTGGCGGCACCACCAGCATAGGAAAGGCTAAGGCTCATGATACGAAGGGTGTCGTCCGCAAGTGCCTGATCAACTTTGCTCAGGCCTTCCATTTTTCCGTGAGCAGGTATCACGGTATCCAGTACCTGATTAAAGGCTGCCAGTCCACCCTCGTAGTTACTTTGTTTGTAACGGGACCAGCCCATCAGGTAGATAGCGTTATTGGTAAAGTTTGAATCATCACCGATATCCACAACCGCTTTGTAGGCGGATTCAGCCAGATCATAGTCCTGATGCCGGAAATGAATATCTCCCTTCCGGAAGTAGACTTCGCTGATTTGCGGGTATGCCGGGTATTGGTGGATGATTTTTTCCAGAGCGCCCAACGCTAGCTCGTCTTTCTGCTCGAGTTCGTATGCCTTGGCAAGCTGATAAAGTACGGTAGCGTTTTTCGGGTCCTCAGGGTACTTTCTGAGTACATTTTCATAGGATTCAATAGCATTTCCGTAGTAACCGTTTTCCGGTGCGGAAACGCCCTGGCTCTGCTTGAAGTCTCCCTCCATCATGTACACGTCTGCGATGCGCCGTTCGATTGCTTTCTGCAGAGTTTTATCCTCAACAAGCTTTAGCAATGCTTTGTACTCGTTGCGGATATCGTCATGTAGCAATACGGGTACCGGTACGTCTTCTGTTGGCACCGAGTGGCTGGCAAGCTGGCCGATGGTTTTGTCCTGGTTGAGCAGGCCACAACCGCTGAGAGTAGCGACCAATGCAATGACTACTTTACGATGCATTGTCTTTAACCTCGGGCTGATTAGCATCGACCACCGGGTTATCCGACGACCGATGAATTGCAGTAGGGTCCAGTTCTATCAGGTTGCGATCGAGAATCCGTGTTTTTGCCAGTTGTGCCTGAACCATGTAGTAGCCGATGCGCTGTTCATGGATATCGAGTTCGGCAACCACCAGGCCTTTTAGCACATTCTCTATGCGTGAAATTAACTTATCGGTGCGCTGGGCTTCGTTCCTGAGTCGTGTCTTGACACTGTCTACCCGGCCCTTGAACCCGGTATCATAAAAGCTGCCTTGTCCGGAGTTTTCGAGAATCGCCAGCGACTGCTCCGCTTGGCTCAGCGACTGCTGGGCTTCGTCAAGCAACCATTTCATCCGTGTCTGATCTTTCTCGTTCAGACTGGCCAGCTTATTTTTCAGATCAGTGCGTATTTCGAGTGCTTTTTTGTATTCATCACGCGCTTTGCTGACGGTTAGGCCACTCCGGCTTGCTCTGGAACGCGCCTGTAAAATGGTGTCGAATTCGTGTTCTCGCGAGCGCCAGTTCTGAATGTTGTTTCTGATCGCGTACAGGTCGCGAAGGTCTTTCAATACGGACTGAAAGGAGTGATCTGACATCAGGTCAAGCATAAACGGTGACAGGGCATTGGTCGCGACTGCCGGGGGAGTACCAAACCAGTCAGACTCACCCATCACCTTGTCAAGATTGACGACAAACAACTCCAGCATATCTTTTTCGTTTAGGGAATCTCTGGCCTCACGGATCAGTTCCAAGGCATGTTCATAACGTTGATATGCGCTGATAAAACCATTGGCAGCCCGACCGGGAAGATCCAGCTTTTCATAGATATGAGGTACCAGCAGCATGGCTTCCTGGACTTCCGGGATCGCCACTGAGCGTTCGCCAAGTGCTGTCAGAGAGGGTATAGCTTTCTGATACTGCTTCTGGTTGACAGCGAGCCAGCCAAAGCTCAATAGTGCCTGGTTTGAATATACACCGGTAGTCTTGACCTGATTCAGGTATCGATCAGCCGTAGAAAAGTCTTCGTTCTGGGCTGCAAGATAGGCTATTGCCATTTTTGAGCGGTCGGGAAGGTTTTTGTCAGGGCCTTTGTTACCGGAAGCCTGTGCTGCGCTCGCAAGGGCCTCTATAGCGGAGTCTACTTTCCCTAATTTTGTTAACGCGATACCTTTGTTAAATGCCATGAACGGCGTGTATTTACCGGCATTGCCACCGGCATCGATCAATGAAATGGCCTGCTCGGGCTGATCTATTCTTAGGTGGTTGAGTGTATTCAGATAGAGCCTTTCCTCATTTACCTTACGGTCAATTGCACCCTGGATTTCTGAAAAGGCTTCTGCCGCGCTTTTATGATCACCTTTCATGTAGAGCATCTTGGCCATATAGAACCAGGCTCTGTTGCGGACGGACTCCGGCAGATTCTGGTCAATCAGACGCTGAAAGATATCTTCTGCCTGTTGGCTCAGTCCATAGGAGAGACTGATGCCGCCTTTTAGTAATTCCGGATAGGTGCCGTGGTTTTGAATGCCGCCGTTTTCCTCCGCATACTCGTATTCAACAAGAGCCTCAAAGTACTTGCTTTGATGATATTCAAAAAGTATTGCTCCGTATTTCAGATCCTTGACCTCATGCGCCTGGGCTGCGCCCACGAACGCGATGCAGAGAATGAACAGGGTCCTGGCCAAGTGGACTATATGAATGAGATCTGACATATCAGTTACCATTGCTTCACGGTAAATTCGGGTTGCTCTTTGGAGCTTGAGTCGCCTATGTGAAGCTCGACATACTTGGAACCACTGGTTTTTGATACCTTAAGACTGGTGCCACGCTTAAAGGGCCTGCCATGGGGTCCTTTTCCAGTGAAGAATGCGGTAACCTCGTGATCGCCGTTACTGATATTTCCGACATATAAACGGTGAATACCGCTGTTTGCCATAGCTTCAACTTCATGGCCTGAATAGATATGTGTCGTTACGAGCTTTCCATCGAGTTTCAGTTTCGCGGTTTCAAGCGTAAAGAAGGTGCCAACGTCAAGGGATACGAATACCGTCATTTGGGTATTTGCCGGAAAGAGCATATCTTCTTCAAGCGTTCGGATATCCTTGTTCAAAGCAATAATTGAACTTTTCAGTGCCTGAATGTCAGAAGACAAAGCTTGAACAGCCATAGAGGCCTGCTGACGTTTATCGGTATTAAGTGAGGGTTCTTTCGCTTCGCGAGTGATATCGGGCTGTGCGAAGCCTGATAAAGAAATGCATGTGAAAACGAAAAACGCGATCGCTTTGTAAGTGCTACTGCTCATCATCACTTAACCTGTCTGCAACTGTTCAATACGCTAAGAAAGCAAAGTGCCAGAAAAATAATTTGTTCACTGATCTCAGTGGACAGATAAAAACTGACTGAGCGCTGATTATATGAACACAAAAATCCAAAGAGGAAGCGCCCTGCGTAACAATTTGTCACTGGCACGTATCCAATTACAGAATTGTGATGAGTGTGAATAAAAATGTGAGATAGCGTTTTACTAAGAGATATATTTTTCCAAACAGAAAAGTATAAGAGAAAAAAATTACCGGATCTTGGCTCAAAGTGTGACCTGTTTACGTGTATTCCATATCTGCTTGATATTTATTGGTCACCTTGAGATAAGCGCACCACAACAAGGTATAAGAGTGCAATGAATCTGCGTAGTTTGTTATATCTGAACCTGGCCAGGCTGTCGTTAGCCCTTATTGTGATAACGGGTTCACAATATGCCAGTGCCAACCCGCTGGAATCCCTGCAACGCTGGAATGAAAAAGGTGAGGCGGTCCTGGTTGTGGTAGAGCCTTTCATTGAGCTACACACAGGGGCCGGTCGGGGTTACCCGATACATTTTGTCATCGAGCAGGGTGAGGAGGTCGCCCTGATCAAGCGCCGGACTAACTGGTATAAGGTCAGGAGTGACGAGGGTAAGGAGGGATGGGTTGAAGCCTCGCAATTGGGGCGCACCCTCCAGCCCAGCGGTTTACCAGCTGACCTCCCCTCGGTAGGTCATGGAGAGTATCTCAAAAGCCGATGGCGGATAGGGTTCACGACTGGCCAGCTCGAAGCGGCAGACGCCTATAGTATTATTGTCGGATACCGGCCTTTCTCCTATCTGGGTGTAGAAGCGGAGGCGGGGGAGGTGTTCGATGCCTCTGTAACCGGAGAATATCTGGGAATGAATGTCATTCTCGAGCCCTTTACCCAGTGGCGGTTTTCACCTTTTGTATCTCTGGGTGGGGGCAATATGGTCTTTGAGCAACGGCAGAAGCTCGCTGGCGAAGTGATTGATAATGCAGAGTATTTTAGCGGTGGACTGGGAGCCCAGACTTATCTGGGCAGGAATTTTGTTGTACGGGCTGAATACAGGATCTACTCAGTCTCTACAGTTAACGAAGAAGTGGAGTTATCAGAATGGAAATTCGGTTTCAGCAGTTTCTTTTAGCCTGCGCAGTCGGTTGTTTGTCGCTGTCCGCCTGGGCTGAAAGCAAGCCTGTGCAAGTGATTGAACCTGAGGTTGAGCCCCGGAAAGTCAGTGAGTCTGATATCGATACCGAGTTTTTCGAAGTAGGGGCATTCGCGGGCTTGCTGTCGATTGACAATTTCAGCACGGAGCCGGTTGTTGGCCTGAGTGCTTCCTTTCATGCTACGGAAGATTTCTTTGTGCAGTTCAATTACGGATTCGCCAGTGCCGGGTTAACCTCTTTCGAAGAATTGAGTGGGCAGGAGGTGCGCCTGCTGACAGATGATGAGCGGGATTATCAATTCTATGACCTGCTTGTAGGATACAACGTGTTTCCCGGCGAAGTGTTCATGACCCGGAATCTTACCTTTAATTCGGCTATCTATATTGAAGCGGGGGTCGGTAACACCAACTTCGCAGGCGAGGATAACTTTACGTTAGTTTGGGGAACAGGTTACAGAATTATCCTTCAGGATTGGCTAACCTGTAACATAAATTTCCGTGACCATATGTTTCGTTCAGATGTGATTCGGGAGAATCAGATGACCCATAACATTGAGATGTCACTGGGAGTATCGGTTTTCTTCTAGAAAGGTCTGACGATTAGCAGAGTACTTATAGTTATGGAACAGGTTGCCGTGAATGAACACATTGAAATGGATTCAGCCGCGCTTCCAGGCTCAGTTACGGAGCTTGAAGCCCCAAGCCTGAGCGTGGATGCGAATCCTGTGGCAATGTTTTACCAGTCTCCGCTGTGGGGCAGACGACTTTTCCTGGACTTGTATCCCGGCGGACTGCTGACGCTGAAAAAATCCAGGGATTCCGGAAAGCAACGGTTATTGAGAACCGGAATACTGAACGTTGATCCTGGCGTCAGGATTCATGGTTCTCTATTCTGTCTGGGTTTTAGTGCGCTGGTATTCGGCGTATTGTCTTTGGCCTGGCATTTTGGCTTCCTGTCGTTACTAGCCTATGCGTTGTCCGGGCTGATGCTCACCGGCGCCGTGCTGATGAGCATCAGCTATCGCATGGAAATTCGCAGTGCATGCGGAGGTATCAAACTGCTCGAACTCAGGGTTCCTTTCTACCAGCGATCAAGATTGAGGGCCTTTGGTGACAAGCTCGACGTTGAAAGACATCAATGCATGCTTGCCGTTGGCGACATTCCAAGGCTTGTACAGGAACACCGCCGTTTGCAGAAAGAAGGCGTTATATCCCTGAAGGATTACGAGCTTGCGAAAAGGAGTATTTTCTCCGGTGGCAGTTCAGGGCTGTTAGCCGCAAACCCCTGATAAAAACCAGGAACTCGTATCTATTGTGTGGATGCGAGACTGGTTAGCACCAGCGAGACCAGCATGGATTGCTGGGTAACCCCCATTTTCACGAACATTGAGCGCAGATGCGCCCTTACTGTGTTTTTCTTGATGTCGAGCTCTGTGGCCACCTCGTCGGTGGTATGGCCTTCCGCCAGAAGAATTGCAATGGTAGCTTCGGACATGGTGAGCTGATACAGGTTCATCAGGGTTCGTACCGAAATTTCCAGGTTTTTTTCCGGATCCTGGATCAGCACGGTGAGGTACGGCGTGACATCGGATTCGTTGTGGAAATCCACCGGCATCGGCTTGATCATGATCTGGTAGCCGGCTTTCCCGGAATCACGACTTGCTGCCAGAGCATTGATCTGATCCCGACCCTTCTGTTTGATGGCGGTGAGGGCTTCGGAAATATATTTATTGAACAGCTCGTTTTCGGTGGAGTTATTGAGCTTGATTTTGTTCTGTGACTCCTTGAAACCATCACCCTCATTCAGGTAGCGCTCCGCTGTGGCATTACATTGGAGTATGGCGCCGTTTTTGTTCAGGGTAATAATGCCGATAGAGCGCTTGGATATGGAGTCTGCATAAATCTGCCGTTCGGAATCCAGCTGCCGCAACTGTATTCCAAGAGACACTGATTGTTCCAGATGAGGCACCAGAAGCTCAAGAAAGGCCTTTTCATCCTCGCCGAACCCCCCCTGTTCCTCGGTTCTCGTAAAACGAATGGAAATACGGGACTCCTTGTCATAAAGCCAGTCGATCCCCGCGATGTAATAGATATCAAAGGGCTTCAGGAATAACTGGTAATACTCATTCTTGAGGAGCTGGGTCCGGGGCATGATGTCTTCGATAACGGTCAGCTTTTTCAGAGGCAGGGTCACCAGGGGGTCCTGTGCATAAAGACTGGTGTAGGAACCTACTTCATCGCCCAGAATAGGGATATCGGCGTCCTCTCCACTGGTGTAGATGAGTCCGGCATCATTGGCGGAAGGAGGGCGCACGATCAGGGTGGCGTGCTGGAGGTTCAGCAACTGTTTCAGCTGGGTCAGAAAGTTCTTGTTGGTGCTCTCCACGCTGGTAGCAGCACCGTACAATGCTGTCAGCAGGTCAGAAAAAGCTTTCAGGTCAATCTGTAATGCCATTGAAACCTCTGGTTGCGCGAATTGCCGAATCGACCAGTTATTCCTGAAATATTACTCCAAAATGGTGCAAACAGCGAAATGT
Organism: Ketobacteraceae bacterium; assembly: GCA_033722575.1. Taxonomy (GTDB): domain Bacteria; phylum Pseudomonadota; class Gammaproteobacteria; order Pseudomonadales; family Ketobacteraceae. The sequence goes on from JAWVYU010000049.1 coordinate 15,208, forward strand.
TTTATAACTCAACAGGATAGGGCTGTGTTCAGAGGGTCAGCGGGCGGGGAGTGGTACCCGGGAGCCCGGATTGGCGGCGGGCTCCCGGAAAAAAATAAAATCAGGCCCTCCTGGCCTTCGCCATCTGCATGGCGACATCCTCAATCAGGTCTTCCTGGCCACCAATGGCCTTGCGCTTGGCCATTTCCAGCAGAATGTGCTGGGACGGCACGCCGTATTTTTTACCGGCGCGCTTGGCAAACAGAAGGAAGGATGAATACACCCCGGCGTAGCCCAGGGTAAGGGAATCCCGGTCCACCCGCACCAGGTGGTCCATCAGGGGAATGATTTTCTCTTCCGCCACGTTCATCAGCTTGAAAATATCCACGCCGGTTTCGGCGCCGGCCCGGTCCAGTACTGCGGCAAACACCTCCAGCGGCGTATTGCCGGCGCCGGCGCCCAGCCCCGCTGCTGAGCCATCGATTCGTCTGGCGCCGCATTCCACCGCCACCAGCGAATTGGCAACCCCCAGTGCCAGATTATGGTGTCCGTGAAAACCGATTTCGGTTTCCGGTTTCAGGCGCTCCCGCAGCAGCGAGATACGATCCCTGACATCATCGGGCATCATGTAGCCGGCGGAGTCGGTACAGTAGATACAATTGGCCCCGTAGGACTCCATTAACAGTGCCTGTTCCAGCAATGCTTCAGGGCTGATCATGTGAGCCATCATCAGAAAACCGACGGTATCGAGACCCATTTCCGATGCCATACCGATATGCTGTTCACTCACATCCGCTTCGGTGCAGTGGGTGGCAACGCGAATGGTACTGACCCCGCAATCTGCCGCCATCTTCAGGTGATCTACGGTGCCGATCCCCGGCAACAACAGGGCGGAAACCTTTGATTTTTTCAACCTTGGAATAACGGCTTTGAGGTATTCCTCGTCTCTGGCAGCAGGAAACCCGTAGTTGACCGAGGCGCCGCCGAGGCCATCGCCGTGGGTGATCTCAATCAGTGGCACGCCGGCATCGTCCAGAGCGGTGGCGATATCGATCATTTCATCAATGGTGATCTGATGCTGTTTTGGATGCATGCCATCGCGCAGGCACATGTCGTGCAGCACCACTTTTTTACCTTTCATGTCCATGTTGTTTCCCCCGTGTTATGCCAGCGCCGTTTGTGCCATGCTTTCCGCATACATTTCTGCTGTTCGCAGTGCTGCGGCAGTCATAATATCCAGATTTCCGGAATACTTTGGCAGGAAATCCCCCAGACCCTCTACCTCAAGAAAGGTGGTTACCCGGTTGCCGTCAAAAACCGGATCATTCAACAGCCTGTAGCCAGGCACATATTTCTGTACTTCTTTTACCATGGTATGTATGGAGGTGGTTATTTTGTCTTTGTCCGGTGCCGATTTGGTGATGCAGTGCACCGTGTCACGCATGATCAGCGGCGGCTCGGCCGGGTTAACGATGATGATCGCCTTGCCTTTGTCGGCACCGCCGATTTTTTCGATGGCACCAGCGGTGGTTCGGGTAAATTCATCAATGTTTTTTCGGGTGCCGGGCCCCACAGATTTGGACGCAACGGTCGCAACAATTTCGCCGTATTCAACCGGTTGTACCCGGCTGACGGCGGCGACCATGGGAATGGTGGCCTGGCCACCGCAGGTGACCATGTTGACGTTTTCCTTGCGACCTTCAGCAAGCAGGGTTTCCAGGTTTACCGGCGGAATGCAGTAAGGCCCGATGGCAGCCGGCGTAAGGTCAATCATCATGGCGCCCTGTGCGTTTACCTTGCGGGAGTTCTCTGCGTGCACATAGGCCGAGGTGGCATCAAACACTATCTGGATACCATCTGCTTTAATATGGGGCACAAGACCGTCCACGCCTTCGGTAGTGACCTTCATCCCGAAATCACGGGCACGTTTTATGCCCTCGGATTCTTCTATGCCCACCATCCATACCGGTTCAATCCAGTCACTGCGCATGGCTTTCATCAGCAGGTCGGTACCAATATTACCGGGGCCAATAATGGCAGCTCGTAATTTTTCACTCATCACTATGGGTCCTTATGATTGCGCTTTTTATACAAATTTAACGGTACAGGTGCCCAGGCCCTCAAGCTCCATGTGCATTTCATCGCCGGCCTTTACAGGTTCCAGGGGAACAAGCGATCCGGAAAGAATCAGTTCGCCGGCCTTGAAGGGTATGTTGAACTCTCCAAGTGTATTGGCAAGCCATGCAACGGCGGTAAGAGGGTTGCCCTGGACGGCGGATCCCTTGCCACTGCTAAGAGGTTTACCGTTTTTATACACATTGACTGTCAGATTGGGCAGATCAAGGCCGCGGGGGTCCGTCTGTTCATTACCTGTGGCGTAAACGCCGCAGGAAGCATTGTCGGCAATGGTATCCTGAATCTTGATTTTCCAGTCGGTTATGCGAGAGTCGACAATTTCAAAGCAGGGCATAAGGCATTCTGTGGCGTCCAGTACATCCTGTTCGGTAACCCCAGGGCCCTGGAGGTCTTTTTTCAATAAAAAGGCGATCTCGGCTTCAGCGCGGGGTTGAATCATGTTGCCGCGGATCCGTACTTCACTGTTGTTTTCCACCACCATGTCAGAGGTAAGGAAACCGAAGTCCGGCTGATAGACGCCCAACATCTCCTGCACTGCTGCCGAGGTGACACCGATCTTTTTCCCTGTGATCTTTACACCACGATTATTGATACGGGTGTTCAGCATGGCCTGGGAGATATGATAGGCATCTTCAATGTCAATATCGGGGAAACGCTCCGTCAGGGGAGGGACAGTGGTTTCCGAATCCAGTGCCCTGTAAAGCTCTTCACCCAGTTCCTTTCGTTGTGCTGTTGTCAAACTCATGGGGTTCTCTCTCTAGCGTTGCAGAAATTCAATACAGCGCTGGTTAAACAACTCTTTGTATTCAATCATTACCCAGTGACCGCACTGGCTAAGGGTGATTACCTCGGCATCAGGGCAGTGCGTAACCAGTGTTTCTGCACCGCTGATGGGGCAGAAATTATCCCTGGCTCCCCAAAAGCCCAGGACAGGCGCTTTTATATCCTTGAGATGTTCAGTAAGATTCGGAATAACCATGCGTTTGAACGCGGCCGGGTTCTGGGTTTTCAAAATCCGGAAACGCTCATCAATCAGCTCATCGGTGATGTGACGCGGGTCATAAACAATTAACTGCAGCACTTCTTTGAGATACGCAGGGGTGAATTCCGGCGAACCAAGGGGAACCGCTGTCATTGCCTGAACCCCTTTCATTTTCTGGAAATAGGTCATCTGATCTTCCAGGCCGCCACACCCCATCAGAACCAGGTGGCTGATCCGCTCCGGCGCGTTCAGGGCCATACCCAGACTGACCGCGCCACCCAATGAGTTACCCACCAGGGCAAAATGCTCAAGATCAAGCTGCTCAGCAAACTCCAGCATGGCACTCGAAAAGAAATCCAGTGTGTAGTCAAGATCGGGTTTATCGCTGTCACCAAAGCCCGGCAAGTCTGGAATGATCACGGTAAAGCCGCTGGCAGTAAAAGCATCAACGTTGTAGCGAAAGTTGAGCCAGCCGCTGGCGCCCGGGCCGCTTCCCTGCAGGAATATCACGGGGTAGCCATTGTCTGATTCCGGTTTGCTGACTGTGTAATGGATTTTTACGCCTTCGGCACTTCCTTGCTGCAACTCAATAAACTGTGACTGCGGTTTCGTGGGCGGCACGTTGAAATCGGGCATATCAAATATTCACTCCTGGATCAGTTACTCGCAACTCACTCAACTCACTCAACTCATTCAACTCATTCAACTCATTCAACTCATTCAACTACGGCTGAATTGAACTGTAGCGGTCCACCCAGCATGTCACGGTGGGAAGCCGGTTGCTTTCCGTTAATATCGGTAACCCCAAGATTCAGCGCAACTTCCGCCGAGATCAGGGCCTGACCGGTTTTATCCATCAGTGCTTCATCGGTGTAGAGCGCGTCTATGACTTTGCCGGTGAACTCGGGGGACTCTGCCATGGCAGCAAA
>JAWVYU010000050.1:0-19206 GCA_033722575.1 Ketobacteraceae bacterium
AATACAGGAAAACCGTTATCTGTCGAAAACTCTGGCGGCTACTGGCAAAATTCCCTTGACCCGACGCCAGCTGGCAAAGCTGCGGGGTATTCTGTTTGAAACCAGCAGCGATATTACCCTGCACTTTAACCTGCTGGATACGCCGGAGTTTTTCTGGGATTACCCGGAACTGGAGGGTTACTACCAGGCAATCGCAAAGTATCTGGATCTTGCCCCGCGGATTGAATTAATGAACCACAAGCTGGCCACCATTCATGAGCTGCTGGATGTGCTGGTGGCAGAACAGCACCACAAGCATTCGGCCTTTCTGGAGTGGATCATCATTATCCTGATCGCAGTGGACATAATGATTTACTTTCTGCCCAGTCTGGATCTCCATTGATTTGGGGTATCACCGGTAAAGGATTTGAATGCCCTGGTAAACGCATCACCGCTGGCGAAGCCAAGCCTGGCTGCCAGCTGCTTGATGGAAATGTCTGTTTGTTTCAGCAATGATTTGGCTTGCTCAAAGCGAACTTCGTTTAACAGGGTTTTGTAGTGAGTGTTTTCTTTTGCCAGCTTTCTGGATAGCGTTCTGGGCGACATGTGCAGTGTATCTGCGACGCTCTCCAGGCTGGGGGAAATGCCGCTGTTCATGGCATCCTGCAAAACGCCTCTCACTTTCAGAGTGAGTGGTGCGGCGGCATTATGGTAAGCCAGCTCCTTTTCCAGCACATCCTGGGCATAAGTGTGCATGATCGGGTTCTGTCGTTTCAGGCGTGTATCAAGGTAAGCCTTCGGTAAAATCAGGGCATTAACATCTGCATCAAAAGCAACGGTGCAGCCAAGCTGTGTTTCATAAAGGGCTTTGGTACTGCTCTTGTCGCTGCCAAAGGCGGGGGTGTGGGCCAGGGTGATGGTGGCATCCATTCGTTTGCCTATTGCTTCTTCGGCAAGTTGTTTCATTGCGCCCAGAATAATTTCCATCAATACGCCGTTGGACTCGCCAAAGTCCGTGAGCAGTGTGGCTTCCAGCCGGTAATCGTCACCGCTGTACCTGCCGGAAAACTCAACCGCCGGCATGAAATAGGGGTACACCTTAAGGGCTATCATGACAGCTTCTTTCAGTGATACGGCTGTAAGGCCCGCAATACCGGCCATGCCAAGATTGCTGATGGAAAGATGCTGCAGCACCCGGAAGGCCGCCGGCTCATCCACACTGGTGTTGCGAAGCATTTCCAGCATCCGGAAAATCTGCTTGCCATTAAAGGAATAGGCGGGATCGCGAAATTCTTCTTCCGTAACACACAGGTTATTCAGCGTTTGCCGAAAACGCTCCTGATCGGGTTCCTGTTCAAAAAAACCATCAAGAAACTGGAATAGTATGGAAGGGAACTTCAGTTGTTCACGCTCAATCATTAATGATTAACCTGAAAGCTGACGGGTGGCTCGCTGAGCGTTTTTTGTTACATGGATTCTTAATGACAAGCGGGGGATTGTCAACCAACAGCGCCGTGCCAAGGGGATCAAGCTGCTGATACCATTGCACTCAGGTTGACCTGGAGCAGGAATCAGCCCACCGGATATGATATAAAAGCCGCTTACCCGTCGCCGTCTGATTGTGTATCAAGGAGTGCAGACAGGTCCATGCGCAAAGATACCGCCACCCAGTCCCCCATGCCAGACCCGGACTTTTCAGCTCACGCCCAGCCCATTGTCGCGGTGGCCGACAGGCTTGGAGTGCAGGCCGATACCGGATTGTCCGGTGAAGAAGCCTCCCGACGGCTGCGCCAGCAGGGGCCCAATGTCTTGGCCGAGGTGCCGCCCCGCTCACCCTGGCAGGTGTTTATCAGCCAGTTCAGAAGTCTGCTGATCCTGATCCTGATCGGAGCCGCCTGTCTGGCTGCCTTTATCGGTAATCTGAAGGATGCCATTGTCATTTTTGTGGTGGTGCTGATTAATTGTTCGGTGGGCTTTTATCAGGAGTATCGGGCCGAACGCAGCCTGGCCGCCCTGCGCAGTATGCTGCCCGCAAGAACCCGGGTGCGCAGGGAGGGCAGAAAGCACGAAATCCGGGCAGACGAGCTGGTGCCGGGCGATATCGTGCTGCTGGAGGCCGGCGATCATGTACCGGCGGATGGCCGGCTGATGGTGGCTGCCGGGCTGGAGGCCGATGAGTCGGCGCTCACCGGCGAATCCCAGCCGGTGGCAAAAGATGAAACGGCGCTGGTGGAGCAGCAGGCCGCCATCGGAGACCGCAGCAACATGCTGTACATGAACACCATGGTCACCCGTGGCCGTGCAGAGATGCTGGTAACCGCCACCGGTGTCCATACGGAAATGGGGCGCTTGTCGGAGGAGCTTGCCATTACGGAAGAACCGCCCACGCCGTTGCAGCTTCAGCTGGATAGTCTGGGTAAACGACTGGGATTGATTGCACTGGTACTGGTGGCCTTGCTGGCGTACCTGGAGTGGCTGCGAGGCGATGATATTACCGAAATCATGCTGGCGGCCATTGCCCTGGGGGTTGCGGCCATACCCGAAGGGTTGCCGGTGGTGGTTACCGTAACCCTTGCACTGGGAATGCAGAAAATGGCCCGGCAAAAGGCCATCGTAAAAAGGTTGGCCAGTGTGGAAACCCTGGGCTGCACCACGGTGATCTGTTCTGACAAAACCGGCACCCTGACCCTGAATCAGATGACCGCCCGTGCATTCTATTTCCACGGGCGCAGATTTACGGTGACGGGCGAAGGATACAGCCCCAGGGGCGACATTCAGGCCAACGATGGCGCCGGGCAACTGCCGGATTTTTCCGACTTCCTGATACCCCTGGTGACCTGCAACGACAGTAACCTGAATGACGGCAAGGTGGTGGGGGATCCCATGGAAGGGGCGCTGCTGGTGCTCGCCCAGAAAGGCGGGTTGTCCCTTCAGGAAGTACGCAAACAGGTTCCCCGCGATGACGAGGTGCCATTCGACGCCGCTCACAAGTTCATGGCCACCTTCCATCGTGACGGCCAGAATGTCCGCATGTACGTCAAGGGCGCCCCGGATGTGCTCTTGGCCCGCTGCAGCCACTGGCTGGCGGAAGACGGGCCCAGAGCCATGGATGATGCCGAGCGGCAAGCCATTGATGCAGAATATATCGCCCTGGCCGATGAGGGGTTGCGGGGTTTGCTGATCGCGGAGCGCGTCATCTCCGAGGAAACCTTTAAGCAGACCGACGACCTGATTGACCTGGTTCAGGAGCTGTCGTTTACCGGGCTGGTGGGCCTGATGGATCCCCCCAGACCGGAAGCCCGGGAGGCGATCGCCAAATGTAACCAGGCCGGTATTGCAGTGAAGATGATCACCGGCGATCACAAATCCACGGGAGCGGCCATTGCCAGAGAGCTGGGCCTGGAAGGCGATGCCATTACCGGTGCGGAGCTGGATCAGCTTGACGACACAGCTCTGGCAAAAATCATCGACAGTACCGTCGTGTTTGCGCGGGTCAGCCCCAGCCACAAGGTGAAAATTGTGCGGGCATTGCAGGCCCGGGGACACGTGGTTGCCATGACCGGTGATGGGGTGAATGATGCCCCGGCGCTGAAGGGCGCTGATATTGGTGTGGCCATGGGCATTACCGGAACGGCAGTGTCCAAGGAAGCCGCCACCATGGTGCTGGTGGATGACAACTTTGCCACCATCGTCAAGGCCGTGCAGGGCGGGCGCACTCTGTACGACAATATCCTGAAATTTGTGCGCTTCCAGTTATCCACCACCATCGGGGCGATTCTCACGGTTTTCTGTGCCCCGCTGGCGGGCCTGCCGGAGCCATTCACACCGGTTCAGATACTCTGGGTTGCCATTATCATGGACGGGCCTCCGGCCATATCCCTGGCGCTGGATGCGGCCCGGCCCGGCATCATGGAGGAGTCGCCCCGGCCGCGGTCTGCGGCGATTCTGCCCCTGACACGGCTGGCAAGAATTGTGGCTTACGGTGTCACCATGATGGTGGGCACCCTGGCGGTACTGTATTACGGAACCCAGACCGGATCAGAGCAGCGGGCGCTGACTTTGGCATTTACCACCTTTGTGCTGTTCCAGGTGTTTAATGTGTTTAATGCCCGTAACGAACGTGGCTCGTCGTTGAACAGGAATACCCTGGATAATGGCATGCTCTGGCTGTCGCTGGTGGTGGTGGTTGCTCTGCAGGCACTGGCTGTCCACTGGGCGCCTGCACAGGCGGTGTTTGGTATTGGTGGGATGGAGTATTCCGACTGGCTGATTGCCATCGGCGTTTCGGCCTCTGTGCTGGTGCTGGAGGAAAGCCGTAAACTGATATGGTCCGTGGCCGGCTTTTCCTCGGGGTCGGGTCACCCGGCGGCTACTCAGCAATAATTCAGCGGCAGCACGGTGCTGTCGATCACCCGCCGCAGTACAAAGCTGGAATGCACACCACTCACCCCGGGTATGCGCGTGATCTTGTTCAGCAAAAACACGTGATAGGCCTCCATATCCGGCACCACCACTTTCAGCATGTAGTCCGCATCCTGCCCGGTAATCAGGTAGCACTCCTGTACCTCCGGCAGCTCTCCCACGCGGGTTTCGAACTCTTCAAAACGCTCGGGGGTATGCCGGTCCATGCCTATCAGGATCAGCACCGTCAGATCCAGGCCCAGCTTTTTGCGATCCAGCAAGGTTACCCGGTTCAGGATCACACCCGCTTCCTCCAGGGCCTTTACCCGTCGCAGGCAAGGGGAGGGGGACAGCCCCACCTGGTTGGCAAGTTCCTGGTTGGACAGGCCGCCATCCTTTTGCAGGCATTCCAGAATCCGGCGATCAATCCGGTCGATTTTGATGAGTTTTTCAGCCATAAGGGTTAAAAATTGCCATATATTTAAAAATATAGCAATAAAATATCGATTTCAGTCCGAATAGAGCAAACTTTGCAAGCACATTGCGCGGGCGAGCCATTACACTGGGCTCCATTGATGAGGAAAGCCCACAAGGCTGACCCCGGTGCCCAGGGCCACAAGCCGGGGGCACATTGAGGCGGTGAACGGCCTACCCGGCCAATCGCCACTCAGCAAATCACATTCACGCGTTTGCCAACATCGCCAACAAGGAATCCACAATGAGCGCTGACCATCGCAGCTTTGATCATAAAAAATACCGCCCTTTTGCACCCATTCGAAAAACGGACCGTCGCTGGCCCGATCAGGTGATCAGTGAGGCGCCGCTATGGTGTGCGGTGGATCTGCGCGACGGTAATCAGGCCCTTGTGAAGCCCATGAACGTGCAGCAAAAGCAGCGTTTATTCGAATTGCTGGTGAAATGCGGCTTCAAACAGATCGAAATAGGATTCCCGGCAGCCAGTCAGCCGGACTTCGAATTCTGCCGCAAGCTCATCGAAGAAAACCGCATTCCGGACGATGTTACTATTCAGGTATTAACCCAGGCGCGACCGGAACTGATTGCCCGTACCTACGAAGCCTTGCAGGGGGCACCCCGGGCTATAGTGCATGTCTATAACTCTACGTCCACCGTACAGCGTGAGCAGGTGTTTGGCATGGACCGCGAGGGCATAAAACAGATCGCTGTAAAAGGCGCCGAATGCGTCAAAGCCCACGCGGAAAAGAATCCTGACACACAATGGACTTTTCAGTATTCCCCGGAAAGCTTTACCGGCACAGAGCTGGATTTTGCCATTGAAGTGGTTGATGCGGTGAACCAGGTGTGGCGCCCGGATCAGGGCCAGCCGGTGATTATCAACTTGCCGGCCACCGTGGAAATGGCCACGCCCAACGTGTACGCCGATCAGATCGAAACCCTTTGTGACAACATCAGGATGCGCGAGCATGTGATCATCAGTTTGCACACCCATAATGACCGTGGCTGTGGCGTTGCTGCTGCCGAGCTGGGGGTGATGGCCGGTGCCGACCGTATAGAAGGTACATTGCTGGGTAATGGTGAGCGCACCGGCAACATGGATCTGGTGACCATGGCCATGAACCTGTATTCCCAGGGGATTGATCCGGAGCTGGACTTATCCGACATGGCTGAGATTGTGAATACCGTGGAAGCCTGCACGGAAATCAGCACCCATCCCCGCCACCCCTATGCGGGGGAGCTGGTGTTTACCGCTTTCTCTGGCAGCCACCAGGATGCCATTCGCAAATGCCTGCATTACCGCAAGGCCGACGACCCCTGGAACGTTGCCTACCTGCCCATTGATCCCTTCGATGTGGGCCGCCGCTATGAAGAAGTCGTGCGCATCAACAGCCAGTCCGGCAAGGGTGGCGTCGCGCACATTCTGGAGCGGGATTACAACATTAACCTGCCGCGCTGGATGCAAATCGCTTTCTCCAAAGTGGTACAGCAGGAAGCGGAAACCAGTGGCGGTGAAATTGATTCCCATACCATCCACCAGTTGTTCGAGCGGGAATACCTGGCCATCCCCCGGGGCTGGCAGTTGCAGACCTACGATCTGCACAAGGCCGACGACGGGGTAAAAGCCCAGGTGGAATTCGGAGAAGACAATGTCGTTACCGCGTTGCAGGGATTCAGCCAGGGGGCCGTTGAAGCACTGGCAGAAGCCTTGCAGAACCGCTATCAGATTACCCTGACAGTGGAAGCCTACGATGAGTTTGCCCTGGGTGAGGGCACCACCGCCAATGCCCTGGCCTGTATTCAGGTGAAGGTGAACAACACCATGACCACGGCTGCTGCACTGGCCGAAGACACCACCACAGCCACGCTGCAGGCGCTGCTGTCTGCTGTGGGCCGCTATCAGCAACAGCAGCAGCACCAGTCCGTGCAGCAGGCAGGGTAAGGCTGGAACACACCAAAGGAAACAACACGGCAGGCGGCGGCTACTCTGGCCGCCGTCCGTATTTATCAGTACATTGACCCGGTGAGTCATTGAGCAATCTGGCCTGAAAAGCTATCTTCAGTCGCTTGAGGATCTTTTCTGTTATCAACCAGGTGTAGCAATGAGCAACGGCGCCCACGCATTAATTAAAACGCTTCTGAACGCAGGTATAGATACCTGTTTCACCAACCCCGGCACCTCGGAAATGCACTTTGTGGCCGCGCTGGATGATACCGATATGCGCGCCGTTCTGACCCTTTTTGAAGGCGTGGCCACCGGTGCCGCTGACGGCTATGCCCGGATGGCTGACAAGCCCGCCGCCACCCTGTTGCACCTGGGGTGCGGGCTGGGGAACGGTATGGCCAATCTGCACAATGCGCGCAAGGCCCGGGTGCCCATGATCAACATCATTGGCGATCATGCCATTTATCACAAACAGTACGATGCGCCGCTGGAATCCGATATTGAAACGGTGGCCCGTAATGTGTCCCGATGGATTCGTACCTCGCAGGCCACTAAAGATGTCGGCAGAGACGCGGCGGAGGCCATCAGCGTCTCACAAAAAGCGCCCGCCGAAATTGCCACTTTAATTCTGCCGGCGGATGTTTCCTGGGGCGAGGGTGGTGAGCCCGTCAGTGAATTTCCTGCACAGCAGCCGGAACCGGCACCGGACAGCAAAGTGAACGAGGTTGCCGATGTGCTGTTAACCCACGGCAAGAAAACTGCCATTCTGCTGGGCCGGCGGGCGTTGCTGGAAGAGGGCCTTGTGGCCGCGTCACAAATTGCAGAAAAAACCGGAGCCAAATTGTTCTCCGAAGTGTTTCCCACGCGCATTGAGCGGGGTGCAGGGGTGCCTCATGTCGAGCGTGTTGCCTACCTCGCCGAAATGGCAACGGTGCAGCTTACCGGCTACGATCACCTGATCCTGATCGACAGCAAGGAACCGGTCTCCTTTTTTGCGTACCCGGGCAAGAAAAGCTATCTGGTCCCTAAAGGCTGTACACCCCACCATCTGGTGGAACCCCATCAGGATGCCCTGAAAAGTCTGCAGGCGCTGGTAAAGGCCGTGGAGGCCGAAGAAACGCCGCCAAAACTGCAGGTTCCCGACCGGCCCAAGCTGCCTTCCGGCAAGCTTACTGCCAGCAAAGTTTGCCAGGCACTGGGCGCGCTGCTGCCTGAAAACGCCATTATTTCCGATGAGGCCCAGACCTCCGGCATCAAATTGCCCTATTACACTGCAGGCGCCCCCCGTCATGACGTGCTCACCCTGACCGGTGGCTCCATCGGCCAGGGCTTACCGGTGGCCATTGGTGCCGCCATTGCCGGTAAAGACCGCCCGGTGGTGGCGCTGGTGGGCGATGGCACTGCCATGTACACCATTCAGGCCCTGTGGACCATCGTTAAGGAAAAGCTGGATATCACCACGATTATTTTCAACAACCGGTCCTATGCCATTCTCAATATCGAGCTGGAGCGGGTGGGTGCCGAAAACCCGGGGCCCAAGGCCAAATCCCAGCTGGACCTGTCCAAGCCGGAAATTGATTTTGTTGCCATTGCCAGGGGCATGGGTATGCCAGCCGTGAAAGCTACCACCGCAAAAGAATTCAATAACGCCCTGGCAGATGCCTTCAGCAAGCCAGGGCCTCATCTGATTGATGCGGTGGTTCCGAGTGAGTATGAAGGACTGAAGCTCAAAGCGCTCCCCCACGTGCTGGGAGCGATCAATAACATTCCGGCCCCGATTGCAAAGGCCATCAAGAACAAGCTGGCGCCCTGATGGCCTTCTGATTCAGGTCAGTTGCAATCCTGAAAACGGTTGGTGGGTTCGCTTTTTACAACGCTGATCATGCCATCCGTAATGGAAAGCACTTCGCCGTTGTCGTTAATGGCGCTGGAGCGGGTTACCGGGCCACGGCAGGGGCGCAATGCCACGGAAAACGCGGCGGTGTCCCCGGGGAACAGGGCAAAGGCGGCGTTACTGTAATCACTCACCGCAAAGGAGCCATCCGCCTTCCAGTAAGGAAAACCGTAGCGGGGCAGCATCACGGAGTCATAGGGCTCGTTGTTCATGTCCCATGGCGAGTCTGCCCAGGGAAACTCAACCAGCACCGGCGAGCCTATATTACTGCCGTTCACCGGGTTGATAAAACCAAGAGCACAGTGGCCATAGGGGACTGTGACACCTGTTTTACTGTCCATAATGGCCGGGTAGCTGAAGGGGCTGCTGCTGAAATCCGGGAAGCGGTTGCACACGGCCCGGCCGATGACGCTGCCATCGGGAGAAGGCAGCCACCAGCTGTCGGTGCGGTCCACCACGCTCAGCGGTGTGCGCCCCAGCTCCTGCAGTGTCTCGTTACCGGTGGTGGACCGGCTGAATACCAGATCCGCGTCCGGGCCTTCTGTCTGGTGGGTTACCAGCCAGTAGTTGCTGGACTCCAGATGAAACAGGTTGCTCAGAATGCCGGGGGTTACCTTGTTCAGATACAGCCGGTCGCTGCTGCCCAGGTTCTGGGTGTAAATACGGAAACGGTAATCCTGGGTGTCGTAGCCGTTGCACACCGGAAAGCCGTTACACACATCCTTGCGCTGATAATACTGTTCACCGCCGCTGACCCGCACGCCATCGTCTGCCCAGGCAGGGGGCCCTACATAGCCATTGCGCTGATCATTCAGGCCAGAGGTGGCCTGAACCGTTTTCCAGGAATAACCGGATTCCGCGTCCGGGAGCAGAGGATCCTCATTGCAGCTGGCGGCCATCAGGGCTGGAGCGGAACAGGCGATAACAAGTCTTGCGAGGCGTATCATCGAATATTTTCCTTTTTGTAAGTTCAATTGTTTGCGTTATTTTATAATCAATTTCGCAAACGAAAATGCTGGGCTACAAAAAGTAACAAAACGAAATGGCGATCGAGGGGCCTTGCAGTCAGCGGGCTTCGTGGGGCCTGGCCGGGCGCAGCCTTTGGAACTGATGAAAGCCTGCCTTGTCATCGCAGGCCGGATGTAACAGCATCCCCGCTTTATTGCCTGTGCCGACGTGCCCGCGGGTACCGGTACTGGCTGAGACCCATCAGTCAGATAAGGATGTTAATGTGTTAGTCAGAATCTTGATGAGTATTTTTTGCCTGTCATTAGCCGCGTGCGGTGTCGATGTCGAGGTCGATATTACCGATAATGATCAATACACTTTCCGGGAAGTCACTTATCCCGGTGCTGATTTTACTGAAATGGTGAGAATCAATAATAACGGCAAGGCGCTTGGCAGATACAAGATCGACTCCTACTTTGAGGACAGCTGGGGCCTGTTTGTTTACGACATTCAGCAAGATACCTATCAGGATATTCCCCTGGGGGATATCGAGATCGGCAACACCCTGTTTGCCCTGGATTTTAATGATCTTGGCGATATCGTTATCCATGATTTCTATCCCGCCTTTTACAGCGCAGCCAAAAACGAATTCATTGTGCTGCCGCTTCCGGGTGAGGACCATGTGGACGTACGCCTGAAGGCAATCAACAATACCGGTAAAATTGCAGGTTATCATTTCCCGCCTTACGGCGAGCAGCCCCGGTTAAAACGCGGATTTATCTTTGATCTGGAAACCCTGACCTATGAATACCTGAATTATCCGGGCGCGCTGCAAACCCTCTTTTTTGCTATCAATGATAACGGCTATGCGGTTGCTCAGTACTTCATTGATGACGAATCTACCGCCATTGCGGTGTACGATATGGAGCAGTCGCAATTTATGGATATTCCCAGGGACACCGGCAACTGGCAGGTGAGTGATATTAATAACAACAACGTTATTGTTGTTAAAACGGACAAAGGTGACTGCGTTGCAGGCCCCACCGCAGACGATCCCTGTGACTACGGTTACTGGCTGTATAGCCTGGAAGAAGACACGCTGGAGAAAGCGAAGGTTCCGGTGAGTTTTGCCAGTGATACCAATAACAGCCTTGACTTTGTTGGCTATTCAAGCGTCAGATACAACCGGGAAGGGGTTGGTGAGCAAAAAGGCGCCATTGGTTTACGCCGTTAAAGGGTGACTGCCATTGATGAGGGTATTGATTGCGGTGGCAGCGCCGGCCTTGTGGTAACCTGTGTCAGTTAATCCAGAAAAAGGAGCGGTTCATGACAAAGCAAGAACGGGATATCGAAAAAGTCTATTCGACCAGCGAGTTTGTGGCAAAGCTGCGCAGGCTTGCTGATTCACTGGAGTCCGGCAAAAAGTTTGAAATACAGATTGCCGGTGAGCGGATATATGTGCCGGTGCGTGCGGAGTACAACATTGAGCATGAGCGCTCGGACAGCGAAGAAGAAATTGAGTTTCAGATCAAATGGACTCACGAGTAGCCATGATGCATTAACATTCAGGGTGACACTTTCACGGCTGGCTATCAGGAAAAAACAATGCATTTTGACTGGAACCCGGGAAAGAACTGCTGGAAAGTCGAGGAAGCAACACGGCTATCCATACTGATAGATGGTGAGGCTTATTACCGCGCGATCCATGAAGCGTTAACGCGCGCCCGCCACAGTATTTTTATTCTTGCCTGGGATATTCACAGTGAACTGAGTTTGATCCGGGGGGATGACGCCGAATCAATCGAAGACGACTGGCCCGCGGAACTGGGGCCGCTGTTGAATACGCTGGTAGAGCGCCGGAAGGAACTCAACGTGTATATCCTTAACTGGGATTTCGCCATGATCTACGCGTTGGAAAGAGAGATGTTTCCTTCCCACAAGCTGGAATGGAAATCCCGTGACCGAATCCAATTTCAGCTTGATGGCGAGCATCCCATCGGCGCTTCCCATCACCAGAAAATCGTGCTGGTGGATGACGAGATCGCTTTTGTGGGTGGGTTCGACCTGAGTAAATGGCGCTGGGATACCCGTGAACATGCGCCGGAAAATGCGCTGAGGCGCTGCCCGGATAACAAACCCTATCCGCCATTCCATGATATCCAGTTGCTGGTACAGGGGCCAATAGTACGAACAGTTTCTGAATTGGCACGGCAGCGCTGGCACAACGCCACGGGCGAGGATGCTGTGCCGGAAAACCCGGACACATCGAAACAGTCCCCCTGGCCGCCGTCAGCCAAAGTGCTGGCAGAAACGTTGCCCATAGCCATTGCAAGAACGCTGCCTGAGTATGGAGAGCAGCATAATATCCGGGAGGTGGAGCAGCTTTATCTGGACAGTATCGCAGCCGCTGAACGGTTTATTTACATCGAGAACCAGTATTTCAGTTCTGAAGTTATTGGTAAGGCCATTGCCACCCGGCTGCGCGAGGAGAATGGGCCGGAAGTCATATTGGTAATGCCGGAAAGCACCGGTGGCTGGCTGGAGCAGCACACCATGGATGTGTTGCGTACGCGTTTGATGCGTATGCTGCAGGATGCCGACAAACACCAGCGGCTGCGGTTATATGGCGTACGGCTGTCTCAAAATCCCGACCTCTGGTTAATGGTTCATGCCAAAGTGATGGTGATTGATGACGTGTTTGTGCGGGTCGGCTCTTCGAATCTCAGCAACCGTTCAATGGGTCTGGATACAGAATGCGATCTTGCGTTCATGTGTCCCTCTGAAGGGGCTGCCGCTGAACTGGCCCGCAATTTTCGCCGCTCGCTGCTATCGGAGCACCTTGGAGTGACGGTAGAAGAGGTCGCCGGTGCTGAAGAATCCCATGATTCCCTGATCAAGGCGGTGGAAAGTCTGCGTGATGGCGAGCGCACACTGATGCCCCTGTCCAGTGACATTCCAGACACTGTCGATAGCCTGGTTCCGGAAGCAGATATTATTGATCCGGAAAAACCTCTGGAACCGGAAGAATTTTTCGAGCGGGTGGTGCGCCCTGCGGAACCTAAAACTATTCTGCAGCGTTATGCCCGTATTATCAGCCTCATCGGTGGCGTCGTAGCACTGGCCCTGGCATGGCGGTTTACCGGCTTGTCTGACTGGCTGTCAGTTGAAAATGCTGAAGCTATTGCAACGCGCATTAAAGAGGCGCCGTTTACTCCAGTGCTGGTGTTGCTGGCCTATATTATTGGCGGCCTGCTGGTGTTACCAATTACATTGATGATTGTTGCCACCGTTGCGGTATTTGGTACCTGGGCAGGGATGGGGTATGCGCTGGCAGGCGCTGAGCTTTCCGCCATTGTCACTTACGCCATTGGCCACTTTCTGGGGCGCGATACCGTGGGCCGCATTGCCGGCAGCCGGGTAAACCGTTTGATGCGCGCCATGGCCAAACGGGGCATGCTCACCATTATCACGCTGCGGATTGTACCTGTTGCACCATTCACGGTAATTAATGTGGTGGCGGGTGTGTCGCCAATCCGGTTCCGTGACTTTGCGCTGGGGAATTTTCTGGGGATTATTCCCGGCATAGCAGGAATTGCACTGATGGTTGACCAGATTCTGGCTAGTCTGAAAAACCCTGACCCTGCCACGCTGGCCATTGCTGCAATCGTTATAGCCGGCGTGTCAGCACTGCTTTATGGGCTCCGCCATGGGATACAGAAACTCCGTGCCGAGGCAGGATGACGCCTTATCGTTGCGCCTGCTCAGTTACAATCTTCACCGTTTTGTCGGCATGGATGGCCTGGCTGATCCGGAGCGGGTCGTTCAGGTCATCAGGCACATTGATGCGGATATCATAGCGGTACAGGAGCTGGGATGGGCCCAGGCCAGTGACACCGGGAGCACCTCTGCTTTTGACTGGCTGCAGGATGCACTGGATATGCCGGGTGTAATGGCGACCACGTTTTCGGATTCCCGGGGCCCCTATGGCCTTGCTGTGTTTTCCCGGTTGCCTGTTCTGGCACAGCAGGAACGGGATCTGAGCGTACCCGGACGTGAGCCGCGCAAGGCGCTTGAAGTAACCTTTAACTGGCATGCATTGCCGGTGCAGGTTATCGGGGTTCATCTGGGGCTTGGTGCTGCCGAGCGCAGGCGCCAGATGGCGTCTATCTGGAACGCCCTGAGTGCTCAAAACTCCGATGGAAAGGCGGCGCAGGTGCTGATGGGGGATTTCAATGAATGGCGGCCCTGGGCAGCTATGCTTCGGCAACTGCGTTCGGCGTTTGGCCCAGCACCCCGGCTTTCCACTTTTCCGGCGCGGTGGCCCTCCCTTCCATTGGATCGTATCTGGGTTCGGGGGTGCATTCAGCCGACAGGGGTGAATACCGAGCGCAGCGCCGAAGCGCGTGTTGCATCAGACCATCTGCCGCTTTACAGCGATATCATGCTTAAGCCACGCAGCAAAGAGTGAAGGTAATACTGCGATTTTTACATAGCCGCATCATTAAGCCATGTCCCCCATCCGATAGATACCCACCCCAGCACCGCTGTTTATACTGACTCAAACTCAACATCAGAGGGAATTGTTATGAGGATTGAAAATCCGGGTCGGTTTGTGGTGGCGCTGGCCGCTATGCTTTTTCTTGGCGTGACAGGCTGCGGGGGCAACCCCAAGCCGGAAGCACCCATGTCCATCCTTGAATGGCGCGAGGCAACCGGGGTTCATGCCTGGGCTCATCATGTGGAAGATGGCGAGTTCTACGTTCTGAAAGATGCCGGCGTAAAACTGGATCTGGATGCCGGCACATCGCGCTATGTGTATAACCTGCAACGGTACACCCTCGACACCCTGGAATGGAGTGTGGAGCTGCCGGTGGCAGTGAGCGGTTCAGTGACGGTGAAAATCTTCGAGGGGGAGGGCGAACAACGAAGGATTACGGTACTGCATAAGGATGGCCTTACCCGCACATTGATGATGTTTGATCAGTCCGGCGCATTACTGAACCAGGCAGAGTTCAGTGCTTACAGGGCAGACATGGCGCTGAACGATATATCCGGCGTGCCGGTAGTGCTGGTGGAGCAGACCACCGGATCTGATACGAGTGATATGGCCACGGTTTATGAGCTGGTGGGTAAGCAGCTGGTGCAACGGGCACAGCTGCCAAAAAATTACGATATGACGTTGTATGCCGAGAATGGCCAGTGGTTTGTCATGTCATCATCCACCCTGCACAGTTTTAATTCCCAGTGGCAGCCCCGCTTGATGCTGGACGTGTCAGATGAAGATCAGCTGGGCAATCTGTTTGCCTCGGATGACTGGGTTGTTGTTGCCAGCCGGTATGAAGAGCGGCTGTATTATATTAACCGCTCTTCGGAATCCGTTATTACCCGGCAAGACGACGGGATCAACGCCCTTGTTGGCGTTGATCCCGTGGGTAATGCCTACCTGCACTACCGAAAGCCGGCTGGCGAGTATCGAGTGGTAAAAATGGATAGGGCAGGCACCCTGCTTTATGAGTCCTCCACTGAGTACGGCTGGAATGCACGCATGGAAGTGACTGAGCTGCAAACAGGGGGCCTGGCTGTTGCCGCAGAGCTGTATGAGTCAGATGGCGGAACCACTATTCACACATCAAGGGTGGATATTCTGGACGATCAGGGTGAACTGGTGCGTGGCTATACCCTGGCACCACATGAAGTTCGCAGGCTGAGTCCGGGTTGCGTTGAGTGGTGCAAAACAACCGAAAATGACGGTTACCGTATTCGCAAATTCTTTATCCAGCAGGATCAGGCGGGCGAAGTGACTGATATTTTTGGCGAGGGTTTCAAGCCCCACTATCATATCGGCGAAATCGATATGGATCAGTTTGATGGTGCGGAAGAGCCAATAACTGAGAATTAAACCCACCTGGATAAAAAAGCCCGGCTGAGCGCCGGGCTTTTTTTGCTTACTTGCGAATTATCAGTTACTGATAATGGCTCCTGCGGAATTCGCAAAAACCACTTTCCTGCTGGGCTCATCCCAGGCAAGCCTGCTGTTTTCCCTCACGGTGCCCACCAGTTTTCCGGAATCCCAGAGCATTTGTGAAAAACCGTTGCTGTAAGCCGTGACCCGGGTGAATGACTCGCCGTCATAAGGGCGATTGCTGGTAGTCAGCACCCACAGGGGGCCGTTCGCTGCAGGCTGGTAGATATCCATAACGATGCCATCCAGGATGAACTCATTGACGACCTCCAGTGACTCGTTCAACACAGTAAGGTTGTTGGTTGCGTCGAAAACACTGTCCCGGCTGGTTAACACAATGTAGGTTTCACCGTTGTTCTGGTAGGTGAGTACGGATTGCGCATTGTCGAGCGCATAGCTGTTTTTAACCACAAAGATGTCGCCGTTGGGGCCATAATGCCACAGCAGATTATTGCCCACCGCAAACAGGGCCGGTTCGCCATTACTGAGCTCATCCATGGCAAAGTCTTTAAAGCCCGAAATGGATATGCTGCTCCAGAGGGATTCATTGTTTTTGATATCCAGAATCCGGATTTTGCTGTCGCCGCGGCCGATCACTTCCAGAAAACCATCGCCATTGATATCACGGGTATGGCTAAAGGCCCAGTCATCATCGGTCGCGCCCTCGCTGATCCACAGGGAGGCTAATGTATCGCTGTCATACATCCCGAAACTGCCGTCGAAGCTGGTATTGGACAGCTCGCCGGACAGAAAGACTTCGTCGATGCCATCGCTTTCATAGTCGCCAATGCTAATGCCGGTTAACTCGCCTCTGCCAGCCAGGTTCTGGCTGGTGCTGTAATCGCCAGTGTTGATATCAATGGAAATCAGTGCGTTTTGGGATCGCCAGTCAATAGGCTTGGTACCCGCAAAGATGGCTCTCGGGCCATTAACCGTGCTGGCAATTCGGGACGCACTGTAAAGAACGCTGCCCAGGTGCCATTCTGATCGCGCCTGCCACTGCACCGCAATAGCGGGTGTTTTGCTGGCAATCACCAGGTCGTTGGATCCGCTTGATGTGACGCCGGTTGACCAGACATAATCCATATTGCCGTCATTATTGATATCACCAGCTCGTATGCCCACGGAACCGTGATCAACACTGTCGATTTTCCACAGCAACACAGGGTCCAGCGCGTTAAGTTGCCAGGCAGAAATGTCGCCCCACTGGCAATCACCTACCAGCACTGTATCGCGGGTTTCGCCCCGTTCGGTGCCTATGGTGCATGTACCGGAAGAATTCCCCACCGGCAACTCCGCAACGGGTGACTTCAATAAGGCATCAAACACCACAGGAGAGGCCCGATAATTACCAGCCACCAGTGATTCAATGCCATTGCCGTCCAGGTCGGCAGTAGTTAATACGTGACCGAAGGGTTCGGCGTACTGCCATTCAATGGCAAGGGTGGCGCCGTCGTAAATGGCCCCGGAGCCAAGTGCAATTTCCAGGGCGCTGTCCTCATCCAGCTGACCAACCACAAGATCCCTGAATACAATGGGCTCAGATTGCCACTGGCTTTCCAGCGTAGCAGGATCAAAAATTTCAATCTGGAAACCGTCCCAATACACATCGCCATGATAAAGAATCAGATCCAGGGTTCCTGAATTCGTCAAATCAGCCACAATGAGTTTCTTGATTTCATCGCCATCCACCACCCTGGTGTGGCTGACCTGGCGGGTCTGACCATCAAGCACCATCAGCTGATTACGGTACGCCACAAAGATTTCAAAATGGCCGTCATTGTTCAGATCGGCGGCTGTAATGGCAGAAATGGTACTGCTATCGCCCAGTACGTAGGGCAGCGTCCAGTCTTTCTTGTACAAGCCATCCAGATATTCCATGGAATACAGATAATTATCCGCGCCCACCATCAGAAGCTCTGTTCTGCCGTCGTTGTCGATATCGCCAATAAAAGCATGGCTTTCTCTGGTGGGCACCGAAAAAGCGCCCACAAACATCGGCATATTGCTGGCACCGCCTGTTACCTGAACGGTTTTGGCAGCGGTTTCCTCGCCGGCTTCGGTGGTGCGCGTAAAGCTCAGATTGGCGGTATTGCTTTCACCAAAAAGCGGGTGAGACGGAGTCCACTTAATAACTCCCTGACTGTGCTGTTCCAGGCCAATCAGGTTGGATTGAACAGTAACAGCCTGATCAGTTGCTGTTGGGCCGGTAAAGGGCGTGAAATAAATGGTTTCGCCCCAGGTAACAGCATCGGGAATGCCTTCGCTCACAGGGTTGGCAGAAAAAGTGGCGGTTACCTTGCGGTTTTTGCTCATGGGCAAATTGCAGGTGGTGCCGCTGCAGAAGTTTCCGATATCGCCCTCCCAGCCAACGAACGCATAGCCTGTATCGGCGCTCGCCGTTAATTCCACGGTGGTGCTGTTGGAAAAGTCGGCTGAGCACTGATCGCCATCGACGCGGCAGTTAATGCCAGCAGGATCGGATTGCACTTCACCGCCTTCATTAACGGTAACGCTGAGGTTGCACCCCGCAAGGGAAAGAATAAGGCCGGAAGAAAGTAAGAGCTTTTGGGGACTGAACACGCTATCTCCTTATAATTGTATCAGCTGTGTGCTGGTGGGTATTTCCATATAGGACGTATTCTGCAGCGTTGTACACTTTTTAGCAACCGGAGGGCACCGCCAAAACCTGTGCTATCATGCGCGCTCACTGAGCGGATAACCCCAGGGCCCTTTGAATGCTGCGTTCCTCCAGCGGATTAACATGCTGTTGTCTGGCAATTGCCCTGAGCCTGCCCGGTTCATGGGCCAGCGCACAGGACGAACCCTACAGCAATACACAGGGCACTGCTAATGACTACGAATTCCTCCTGAGCCTGCCCACCGATGGCACCGGGCCGGAACCCGCTCCGTGGCAGGGCACCCTGGAACTGAACGACACCGGTGTTGACGACGGCAGCGAACTGCGCCAGTGGCTGTCCATTCAAAAAATGGACCTGTTCGCTCCACTGGATTTTTTTGCGGTGGACGTATCCACCGATTCCTTTGATCAATACCACAGCCTGAGCCTGCAGTATGAAACCGCGCCTTTGATGAACGACTTGTATCTGGCGTTTGATGCACTGCATTCCCGTGACCAGATTGATGCAGTGGAAACCGATGACACGCTGGATGACGTTACAACGGGGGCGGGGCTGTACCTGATGCATCTGGCCTATCTGGACGAATGGCTTGTCAGTGCTGGCCCGGGTATTCGCTGGCTGGAAATCGAAACGGACAAACTGCGTATTTACGAAGGGCAGGGTAAAAATACCTTTGTGTTACCGGGCCTGCAACTGCGCTGGCAGTACCAGGCCGCAGGCCACGCATCTTCAGGTTACATTCACTACGAATGGAACGAACCGGACGCAGCGGATACCCGAAGAACCGAGCGGCCCGCCAGGGTGCCGGTGAATATCGGCGGCAACGCACAGCTGATCCCCGTTACCGCCAGCATTGATATCGACACCCGGTTCCAAACCCTGCTGCTGGACTACGAACACCGGCTTTACCTGGGCCCGGATGACAGCCCCGGGCATTACCAGCTGGTATTTAACGGCCTGC
>JAWVYU010000051.1:0-19023 GCA_033722575.1 Ketobacteraceae bacterium
CAGTTGCAGGGGGTGGCTGATCAGATCCCGCAGGGATTCATGGTGGTGACTGCCGGCACCACCGGTGGGCTTGCTCATGCAAAGCTCTGCACTGGCCGGGTCAGCGCAGTCATCGGTGAGTGAAATTACCAGCCGCACCAGGGACATACCGTCAGCTATGCAATGGTGAATGCGTATCACCAGCACGCTGCCACCCTGATAATGGCTGATTTCATTGACACACCACAGGGGTTTGTCACGCTCCAGGGGGGTGCTGACAATCTCGCTGGCCAGAGATTGCAGCGCCTGCTTGTCGCCGTCGTGGGGAAAACCAATGGGCACCAGATGGTTATCGATAGAAAAATCGGGGTCTGTTTCCCAATAATCCCGGCCGTTCTCATGGACGACCCGCTGGGAAAAACGATCATATTTCGCTACCAGGCGGGTTTGCAGGATATCGCGGAGGCGTTCCAGCTCCAGCTTGGCGTCAAAAAGCAGTACAACGCCGATCATCATCAGGTTGTTGTCGTTTTCCATGCGCAGCCAGGCATGGTCAACGCTGTCCATAAGCACTTTTTCGGTGGCGGACATGGCGATACCCCTTATTGGCATTGTTTTGCGGGGAGTACTGCGGTTCCCGGGAGATTGTTTTTCCAGTGTACGGGGACAGGTTGCCGTTTTATCGATAAATATCAACCGGTAAATCAGCTTGCCCTGCCGGTTGAGCCAAAATGACCGGTCTTGCGGGTTTCCGCTGCCATCCGCGGGGGCTAAACCGGCCCGGGAGCAGGGCTGGTGCGTTGCCGCTTGCCAAAGGTCGCGGTTAGTGGTTTAGTGCTCTATCAGTGACGGGGCGGCCCCCCGGGTTAAGATAGTCCGAAAGAAGGATGAGCCGGCAGCGGCGATCGCATAGTATCAGGGATTGGAACCTGTTCAGGGTTCACAAACTGTTAATCCGGGCCGCCAGAATGTGTCAGGAAAGCCACAGACAGAGGGCTCGGCAGCCGTTAGAATCCGGAGCGCTACTGTTGCTGAACATACAAGAGTAACAATCAAGGCAAGAGTAACAATCAAGGGATGTGATTGAACTGTACAGATCTGCACTATCCCATTTTGCCGTTGGCATCCAATTAAAAAAACAAGAGGGGGGTTCATGGGAGCCAGAGTCAGAGTTTTCGCCGTTGTCATGATATGCAGTGCCATGGGGTTGGCCGGTTGTTCGCAGCATTTTATGCGCGACACCGTGGCCAGCGGCATCGTGGATTTCAATAACGACTATGCCACTCCCTGGTTTATGGCCTCGGAAGATACCAATGTCATGTGTGCTATGGGTGAGGGCATGGGCGGTATGGTTTACCCCATGGGGCCCAATGTGGATCCTCTGATCCCCATGCTGACCCTGTCGGCGGGGATCTGTGCCCTGGAAAAGAGCCAGGAGCAGGAGCTGCGCTATATCCGGGCCATGCGTAAAAACGACGCGGAAAACGCCCAGGACGCGCGCACCCTGCAGAAACGCTGGATGTCGCTGGCGGCCCAGCGCCAGTATTTTGGTTACCAGGCCATGGTGCGGGTGTTCGGTGAACCGGGCGAAGACTGCCCCCGGTTTGATAACAAAGATGAGGAAAGAAGTTACTTTTTTGGCCTGCTGGTGGGCATTCAGGCATTCCAGTCTGATTTTGCCACCGGCGGCGAAGCGGGCGTGCCCAACGATACTGTCTCCAAAGTCACCAATGGTATGAAATGTCTCGACAGCGATGAATACTGGGGATTGCCCGACGCCGTCAATATTATGGGTGAGATTATTCTGGCGGGTGCCGGCGACGACAAGGCCGCTCTGGAAGCCGGTTATGCCAAACTGGATGAAGCCGCCAGAGTGGGGGAACGCCAGGGGGTGCGGATGGTTCAGGCCCTGCAGGCCCACATGTTCATCATGCAGGACAAGGACGAAAGGGCGAAACAGATTATCCGCGACCATGTGGCCAGTATCAAACGCACTGCCCCCAATCCGGATTACAGGCTCATGGATCTGATGGCGACCCGTCAGGTGCTGGCGGCATCGGACAAGCTCTGGACCGAGGCCACCGGCCGCCGTACCCCCTATGGCAAACTGGGGACTTTCTGGGATGATAAACCGAAACTGGACAGTGCGCTGGACATTGATGATTTGTTGTAAGGAAGCAAAAACAATAAAAAGGTGATGATCATGAAATTACTGAAGAAAACCCGATCTGTTGTAACCGGGCTGACAGCGAGCCTGTTGTTCATGGGCGGCGCCCAGGCTGCCGAACTGAAACCCCTGAAAATGTGCGCTTTCATGCTGATGGGTGAAGGCGGACCTGAACATCAGATGCTGACAGATTATCAGGCAGCGGCGCTGAACTGGGGAGTGAAGCTGGAACTCAAGCCCTACATGAATGAAAACATTGTGGTGGAAGAGCTCAAGGCAGGAGTCTGCGATATTGCCAATATGACCGGCATGCAGGCACGCAGCTTCAACAAGTTCACCGGTACCCTGGATTCTCCCGGGTCCATTCCCACCTATGATCACCTGAAAATGGTGATACAGACCCTGGCCCAGCCATCTGCCGCCAAATACATGAAAGAAGGTGACTTTGAGGTGGTGGGTATCCAGACCGGTGGTGCTATCTATCTGTATAGCAACGATCGCAAGATCGAAAGCATGTCCGATCTGGCAGGGAAGAAAATGGGCATTCTGGACAGTATGCCGGAAATGCGTCAGATCGTATCCGATATGGGCATGACACCGGTATCATCCACGGTCACCAATATCTTCCAGAAATTTAACAACGGTGTGATTGATGTCACCGGTGGCCCTGCCATTGTGTATGACATGATGGAGCTGTACAAAGGGCTGGAACCCAATGGTGGCATTCTGGAAGCGCCACTGGTGCAGGGCAATATCCAGTTTGTTGCCCGTGCCAGTGCTTTACCTGAGGGGTTTGCCCAGAAGTCCCGGGAGTATTTTGCCGGTAATTTCGATACCAGCATCGACTTTATCCGTGAGGCAGAGGAAAACATTCCCAAGAAATGGTGGATTCCCATTCCTGAAGGCCGGGAGCCGGAGCTGCATGCGCAGACCCGCAAGGTGCGCCTGGCGTTCCGGGATCAGGGTGTCTACGATCCCAAGATGTTAACGTTACTGAGAAAAATACGTTGTAAAAAGGAACCTACCCGTGCGGAGTGTACCTCCAAAGACGCGGAGTAGGGGCAAATGGTAATGGCGCGGGTCGCTCGCCGTCATCCGGTTGGCGACCCGCGTTTTGCAATGACCCATAGGTGTTAGGCTGTGAGTGAAACGTTAACGTCCAGGGAAAGCCTGGCAAAGCCCGCGAATATTCCGCTCAGTGAGCGGCTGCCCATATTTTTTATCCTCCTGCTGCTGATTTTTCTGATTTTTGCCCGGACCGGGGAAAGCCTTCACGGGCAGATGACCAAACTGGGTGAATATATCTGGGACGACTATTTTTCCATGCGTGGTGAACTGGTCGTGCCCCAATGTGATCCCGCCATGGATATTGAGTCAAGGCTCGATGAGCTGGAAGCGGAATCCGGGGGGGCTGATGACTTCGACCTGTTGCTGGATGAGGGCTTTGACCGGGAATCAGCCCGTACTTCTCTGGAAAGTCAGAAAAGTCTGTGTATCCAGCAGCATGCCCAGGTGGAAGCGCTGAAAGAAAAGATAACCCCGAGCGTCAAGGTATTCCGCCAGTTTGAGCACATCCTGGCACAGGCCAGCATTTTTGCCACCGCTCAACAACAGATGTTCCTGTTGCTGCTGTTATTTGTGGCAGGCTGTGTTACCACCTTTGAAAAGCATCATATTGCATTCCGCCCGAAAATCTCGCGGCTTGATTATCGCGTTTCCCTGTCCCTGCAATTGCTTGCCAATGGTCTGCTGGCCTATTCTGCCTGGCAGTTTCGTTCTTCGGCCCTTAATTCCAGTATTGAGGCAGCCAACCCCATGCTGATTAACGGCCTTGCTGTTGGTTCCACTGCGCTGGCGCTTATCAGCCTGTGGCAGCGCTTCAATATTCCCAGTGATGCTGCTGCCGGCGGGACCTGGTTGCGTGCCTTGCTTTCCGTGCCGCTGTACACCATTGCCATGCTGATCTTCGCCTTTGTGGTGTTCGTGGTGCACGGTCACTCTTCGGGGCTTGCCATTTATTTCAGCGCGTTTTTTGAGAATTCCGGTACTTATCTGGATGTGGCGCTGTATCTGTGGGCCGGCATGTTGCTCAAGCAAACCCAGCTGGGCGAACGGGTTTTCAGTCTGTTTACGCCCTGGAAACTTCCGCCGGAATTACTGGCCTTTGTTGCCGTTGTGGTAATGGCGGTTCCCACAGCCTATACCGGTGCCTCCTCTATTATCATTCTTGCCATGGGTGTGGTGGTGTACCGCGAGTTACGCAAGGTGGGCACCCGTCGCCAGCTGGCGCTGGCAACCACCGCCATGAGCGGCAGTTCCGGCATCGTGCTCAAACCCTGTCTGCTGGTGGTGATTATCTCCATCCTCAACAAGGAAGTGGTTACCGATGACCTGTTTTACTGGGGCGTGCGCGTGTTCCTGCTAACGGCGCTGGTATTCCTGTTCTACGCATTTATTACCAAGAAAGAAGCGCTGAAGATGGCACCTGCGGGGGAAGCCATGGGGGAAACCCTGGCTAATTTCAAAAGCCTGGTGCCTTACATTATTACCTTCGCGGTTGTCATGCTGTTTTACGCGTTTGCGTTGGATGCCTACATGGACCAGTTTTCAGCCCCTATTATTCTGCCGGTATTGATTATTGCGGTGATTGTTTTCGAGCGCCTGTGGAGTAAAGCGGAACCGATTTATCATGACCCGGAGCGCATGGCCTCAGTGAAAGGTTCACTGACGAAATCCATGAGTGACGCCTCTGTTCATATTGGTGCGTTGCTGATGCTGATGGCCACCTTTACTATCATCACCGGTCTGGGCGGTAAGGTGGTATCCGCCACCTTCCTGCAAGACTTTGATACCATCTGGGCGGTGATGGGCTGCCTGGTGGTAATGTTTGTGCTGATCGGCATGTTTATGGAATCCATGGCCGCCGTGGGAATGGTGTCGCTGATGATTGCGCCCATTGCCTACCAGCAGGGTATTGATCCCATTCATTTCTGGATGACCTGCCTGGTGGCGCTGGAGTTGGGTTACCTGAGCCCACCGGTGGCCTTAAGCCATATCTTCACCCGTCAGGTAGTGGGCGAAGAAGAAGCCGCACTTGCCAAGCAGGAAGGAGACACTTTCTACTATCGTCACGAGCGCCTGCTGTTGCCATTGATGGTTATGGGTACCACGCTCATGCTGGTGGCTTTCGGGCCGCTGATCTACGGATATAACTGATGCGGTATCGCTGATACCTTAGTCTTGTCCTGTGTATATCGAAAGGTTAATTCCAGCCAGGAATTAACCTTTTTTCTTGTGTGAAGTTCGCATTGTTACATAAACACCCTCGCGTGTTTTGTTCTCAGCTAATACCATCGGGTACTCGTTAAATAACGCTGGGGTGTTTCATGCGGCTCTTGAAACCTGTAACGTGGCGCCCTGCAAACCTTATGATTTGCAGGGGCATTGGGTTGGCGCTGTGGTTGATGTTGTGGTTGGCATTGCCGCTTGTCAGCGGTTGCAGCTATGAAAAAGTTCGTCCCTGGGAGCGGGGGCGACTGGCCAACCCGGTCATGATTCGTGATGCCAATCCTGCTCAGGCGCTGCTGGAGCAACATACCTACTCATCCAAGGAAACCACGTCAGGTGGCTACAGTGCGGGAGCCGGTGGCTGTGGCTGCAACTGATGATCCGAAAGATCAGCCAGGGGCCGCCCTGTCCGCATTGATGACGGCAGCTTTGGCGTTGCCGGGAATCTCTGCCGATGCCTCAATGGGCAGTTACCGAAGTGAAGAGGTCCAGGTGAATTATCATCGCGCCAAATATGACGAATCCGGCCATCGCATGGGGGTTACCACGGAACAAGTGACCCTGACCGCGCCAGTGGGCCGGTCATTTGAAACCCGGCTGGCCGTCATTGAGGATATCACCAGCGGTGCATCGCCAGTGGTGAATTTCCCCGATATTGAGGGTAACCCCGAACAGTTTCTGGAGACCGGTGCGTCTATCAAGGACCGCCGTGATATTGTGGAAGCGTCGCTGGGGCATTACGGAGATTCAGGCTACGGCAACCTCAAGGTCGGGCGCTCCGTTGAGGATGATTATGAGTCCCATTATGGCAGTTTTTCCTATCGCCGGGATCTGTTTCAGAAACGCACCAGTGTCTCCTTCGGTTTCGGTGCCACCTCCGACGAAGTCTGGAATTCCTATAACCCTGATGTGCTCCTGGAGGAACCTACCGAATATCACCGCCGTAAAAAGCAGGAAGTGATACTGGGGCTGGGGCAGGTAATAAACCGCAATACCGTTGTGCAGTTTAATGTTACCCATGCCCGCAGTACCGGCACCCTGTCGGACCCCTACAAGAAAGTCTATGTGGTGGACGAGGGCATTGTTGATTTCAGGGGGCTGCTGGACCTGGCGGGCCTGTTCCGTTTTGCAGTGGATTTCGGCTTTGTGGAGGCGTTGAATCGCACCGGCATTACCCGATTGCTGAATGAGTCGGAGAATATCGATGTGCTGGCCATTGCGGATGAAATCATCGGGCTGAAAAAAGACAACCGCCCTGACGAGCGGGAACAATGGATCTGGCTGTTGCGATCCAGCCACTATTTCAAGTCCACCAACTCCGGCTTGCATCTGGACTATCGCTACGCCGATGACAGCTGGGGCGCCGACAGCCACACCCTGGAAGCCAAGTGGAATATCGGCTTTGCGGAGGGTTGGCAGTTATCCCCCGGGCTGCGTTATTATTCCCAGCATTCTGCGTACTTTTACGATACTTACTTTGAAACTATTCCCGATGATGGCTTTATTGCATCGGATTACCGGCTCGCTGGTTTTGGTGCCATTTCAAAAAAAATCGGCATATCCAAAACCTTTGGCCGCAAATATCGTATTGCGGTGGATTATGAGCGTTATGAGCGTCGCTATGACTATGAACTGGATGGACAGTCCAGGGGCAGTGATATCGACAACTTCGATTTCAAGATGATCAGTTTCAGTCTGGATGCCAAATTCTGAGCCCGATTTATTCCGTTTTTCCTTTCATGCAATGGGCTCTCCCTGCAGTATTCACCTCTATGATGCTGATCCGCAGCGGGCGCAGCAAAAGTTTCGTTCTATTCAGCAATTGATCGAGGGGCTGGAAGCGCGCTATTCCCGCTACCGTACCGGAAACCTGATGTCTGCCATCAATGCGGTGGCTGCCAGGGGTGATTCCATGACGGTGGATGACGAGGTGCTGGCGTTACTCCGTTACGCCAATACCTGCTATGAGCAAAGTGATGGACTGTTTGATATCACCTCCGGAGTGTTGCGGGAGGCCTGGGATTTTTCCCGGCCAGACGCTGTAGTTCTGCCCGCAGAAGAACAGCTTAAGTCGCTGTTGCAACGAGTGGGCTGGCGCCATGTGATTGTCGAAGGTCACGAGCTGCGGTTTACAAGGCCGGGGATGGCGCTGGATTTTGGTGGTATCGTCAAGGAATATGCGGCGGATCTGGCGGCGTCGCAATTGCAGGCCATGGGCGCTGAGTCGGCCGTGGTGGAGCTGGGGGGCGATATCCGGGCAGTGGGGCCCCGTATCAGTGGCGCACCCTGGAACATAAAAATCCGCGATCCGCGCCATGCCGGTGAACATATCGCCGAAATAGCGCTTTATCAGGAGGGCATTGCCACCAGCGGTGATTATGAGCGCTTTGTCATGATCGGGGGCAAACGCTACGCCCATATTTTGTCGCCCGTAACAGGCTGGCCCGTACAGGGACTGGCCTCCGTCACCGTGGTGGCGCCGCAAACAGTGGTGGCCGGATCAGCGGCAACCATTGCCATGCTCAAAGGTACAGAGGGCCGTGACTGGCTGCAAACACTGGGTCTGGAGTTTTACGCTATTGATGGCTGATGACCGGCCAGGGCCCTGTCCGTCAGCCAAACACCACCATGCTTTGCCGGCTGAGCGCCACCGCCGAACCATCCGGGGCAAAAATGGTGGCGGACTGACTGGTGTAGCCATCCGCCGCGGCGGTCATTTCGGCATCCACCAGCCAGTTGTCCAGAGGGTGGTGCTGGAAACCCGTATCGAGAATTTCAATCATCCAGGTCAGGGAACTGCCCGGCGCCGGAGCCCTGAGTTTTGCCAGTGCCACCGGTGGGATGAAGTCGGCAATGGCCAGCAGGTGGCCCTCGCTGGTGGTGCCGGCTTCTTTCATGGCGACCCTGACCAGGGCGTTGTTGTGATCGGAGCCTGAGAATGGCAGGTCTCCCTGCAGCCAGGAGGCACTGAAGTGCCGGGTGAAGGCAGGTGTGACTCCTTCCTCAAAGACGAAGGGCCTGGCTGGCTCCGATGGCAGTTTCGGGGCCGCTATTGGACGTTTGATCTGTGACTGGCGGGCTTTGCCAAATACGGCAATCGCCATAGCCTGGGTTTCCCGGCCATCCGAAATAACGGCCTGGGCGTGGCGCGTGTTTTTTCCGGCGCGCAGCTCCGTGGCCCCGGCGCACACTTTACCGGGCGGTATCGGCGCCATAAAGGTGAATTGCAGGGTTCTGAGAGGAAACTCGCCCGGTACCAGCGTGCGCATGGCCAGTAATGCCAAAGCCGCCTGGAGGCCGCCAAACATGCTGCGGCCCTGCAGCCAGTCATCAGTCAGTGTCAGGCTGGCGGTGTGCTGATGGTATTCAACAGATTCCAGCAGGTCCCGGTACAGCATGGTTTTCTCCACAGCCAACGGGGTTTAAAGTTTGCCGCCAAAAACGATCAGAAACTGGAACAGCCCCACCGCCAGCCCGAGCGCGCCGCCACCCAGTGTCATGATCCACTCGTCCTCTTCAAAAATGGGGCGGATCATTTGTTCGAACTGTTCCGGTGACAGGTTTTTCACTTTCTCTTTCACCGTATTTTCCACGTCCATGGCCTCCTTGGTGTAATCATGGAGGTGGGTGAGGGAATGCTCCAGGTGGGCAATGGTTTGCTCTACAGCGCGGTCCTTGGTAGCGATGTAACGATCTGTTCCCACCGTCATCAGCACCAGGGGCTTGGCGTACCCTGACTGCTCATCGATCAGCGTTTTAAGTTGCTTGCCGATCAGTGCAAACAGCTTGTCAGAAGAGGGGCCTTTCAGGATACCTTCCACCACTTTTTCCGGACAGAATATTTCCTCTGCAATCAGCACTCCCTGTTCTGCGGCAATTTCGTCCTGACGGCGGAAGAAGAGACCATGCAGTGTGAAAGGACCGATCTTTTTCGGTTCCTTGGGTTCAAAAATCATCTTGATGGCCATGACGTTGGTCAGGTAACCCACCAGGGCGCCACCTACGGGCAGAACCCAGTCCGCAGGGTAATAAATCCAGAGAAACATTTCGGCAATACCGAAGAGAAAGCCGAAATAAAGGCCGGATCGGGCAATAAACTTGATCTCGGCCTCGGCGGATTTTTTGAATATCTTGCAGAGAACGTCAATGTCATTGACCAGGTTGTTGATCAGCATGTGACGGACATCGAATACCTCTTCGATATTCGCCTTGACCGCTTCCATGATGGTATCCAGCGCTTCCGGCGTTTCCTCCAGAACCTTGTTGTAAATGCGCTTTTTCAGCTTTATGGGCAGGGCCTCCCAGGCCTTGGGGGCCTCGGCCATCATCACTTCATTGACGATGTTCTCTATCATGTCGGGCATGATCGGGCGCAATTCTTCCACAATGCGCCGGGAGTCGAGCCGCCCGAACAGTTCTTCCAGATCCAGCAATGTGGCACTCATGGTGTCCACGGCCTGGGTGGCGAATTTTTCTGCCATGCGCGGCACTACGCCCTGCCAGCCAAGATAGGGGGGAATGCCGATGAATTTGGTGGGTTTGAAGGCCATCTGAATGGCGATGCTGTTGGTGGCCCAGCCAACAATGGCGCAGATCACAGGTATGGACAGATACAGCCAGGGGTCGTTCCAGAATTGATCCATTGAGTGTTTTCCCGAGCGAGCGATTCCTGTTCAGCAGGTTGTTATGGGGTTATTGATTTCAGTCTAGCCAGATTGGGCGAAATTCGCTTAGGCTCGCCTCTGACATCCTGTCAGAAGCCTAATAGGATAAGGTGGAGGCCTGTATAAAAAATACTCACAAGTTCCCCGCCATCACTAATCTTTTTTCAGTCGCTCTTCCAGCTCCGCGAGCAGTTTTTCCAGCTTGTGCAGCTCGTGCTCTTTTTTTCAGCGGTCAGCTTCCTGGTGCGGGAAACGAGGATATCCGGGATGCCGGCAGCGACATGGGGGTTCTTGGCTTCTTCAAGAATATCGTCATAAGAGGTGTACTGGCTCATTGCATTGAACTCCTTCAGTGTTTTAAGCCCATGGGCCAAGGATAGCGAGTGTAACCAATATTGGCCCGGATCTGAATCAATCAAAGGTTCTTTGCCGGTAAAATTTCAGCTGTCCGGGCCATTGTGTTGATTTCGCATGTATTCCGTCGCTCACTTCGCACCCTCTGCAAAACTCCATCACAGCTTGCGTGCCCGTGCCTTCACAACATCGAAATAAACCCCTTGTATCCCACCAATGACCGTTTTTATGTCGCTAGACTGCCCCATGTAGTTTCCAGCAGTTGATTTAACAGAGTGGTTTTTTAATGAAGTTGTTTCGTTTTTATTGTTGTTTTGTTTTTTGTTGCGTTTTTACAGTGCCATCGGCGATGGCGGGAAAAAATGATCCGTGCAGGGACGGTGGAAATCTGAAGGGTTGGGCAAAAGGAGAGTTTGCTTCAAATTACTGTGAGCCGGAGCCGGTTAATTCGGCGCCCTCACTGACGATTACAGCTCCGGGGTATGGCAGCACCTTTATGGCGGACGCTACCATCAGCTTCCAGGCTGTTGCCACCGATAAAGAGGATGGCGACCTGAGTGCAGCGGTGAGATGGCGATCGTCCATTGACGGGACTATCTGGGCCGAAACCCGGCTTTCTGCGGGTACCCACGAAATTACGGCCTATGTCGACGACAGCAGCGGAGCCAGAGCTTCCGATTCTATTATGGTGGCTATTGAAGGCCCGAATACGGCGCCCTCTTTGTCTATTCTTTCCCCGCAGGAAGGCTCTGTCGTTTCTGAAGGGAGCTCTCTGACGTTGACGGCTGAGGCTTTCGATCAGGAGCAGGGAGACCTGTCCGGTGTTGTGCAGTGGTCATCCTCTCTGGATGGCAGTATCTCAAGTCCCGCCCTGTTGTCAGTGGGGGATCACCTGATCACGGCAACCGTGGTGGACAGCGCCGGTTTGACGGAGCAGGCCACCGTTTCAGTGAGTGTCGCGGCGGTCGCTAATACAGCGCCCACACTGACTATTACAGCCCCGGTAACTGGCAGCACTTTTACGACAGGCGCTACCATCAGCTTCCAGGCTACCGCCACCGATAGAGAGGACGGCGATCTGAGCGAGGCAGTGAGATGGCGTTCCTCCATTGACGGAACCATTTGGGCCAGTGCCCAACTTTCCGCGGGTACCCATGAAATTACGGCCATTGTTGACGACAGTAGCGGCGCCAGGGCCAGAGATTCCATTACAGTGACTGTTGCAGGCCAGAATACCGCGCCGTCTGTCTCTATTCTTTCCCCACAGGAAGGCACCGTTGTATCCGAAGGCAGTGCTCTGACGCTGACAGCAGAAGCTTATGACCAAGAGGAAGGAAATCTGTCCGGTGCAGTGCAATGGTCATCCTCTCTGGATGGCAGTATCTCAAGCCCCGCCCTGTTGTCATTGGGGGATCACCTGATCACGGCAACCGTGGTGGACAGCGCCGGATTGACAGAGCAGGCCACCGTTTCAGTGAGTGTTGTGGCATCCAATAATACGGCCCCGGTGGTTTCCATTATTTCCCCGGCCAATAATAGTGGCTTTGGTGAGGGCATTGCGCTGACGCTGCAAGCGGATGCCAGCGATGCGGAAGAAGGAAATCTGAGTGGCTTGGTGAGCTGGCGTTCATCGCTGGACGGCGCCATTGCGAGCCCGGCCACCCTGTCGGTGGGCACCCATACCCTGACCGCAACAGTGACAGACAGCCAGGGTGCGACTCACACAGATTCAGTGGCCGTTACTATCACCACAGTCAATACCGCACCGGTGGTCAGCATTCTGTCGCCAGCCAGTGGCACCACGGTGGATGAAGGTACCTCACTGCTGTTCACTGCCGAGGCAATGGATGAACAGGAAGGCGACCTGAGCCAGAGCGTCAGCTGGGAGTCTTCCCTGGATGGCCCCATTGCGGATCTGGCCACCCTGTCTGTGGGAGAGCACGTTATCTATGCTACCGTAGTGGACAGCCAGGGCATGACAGGCAGCGATGCAATCAGCGTGAGCGTTGCTGCGGTTGACGTGCTGGGGCAATCCCTGACGATCAGCTGGGTGGCGCCGACCTCCCGTTCCGATGGTGATCCGCTGTATCCGGAGCAGCTGATGGGATATGAAATCCGTCTGACCAATACCGGTACGGGCAGCAGCCAGACCATTAACCTGGACGATGGCCTGGCAACTACCTATACAACAGCACCGCTTGTGCCTGGCACCTACGAGCTGACCTTGCGGGCCTATGATGCAGAAGGGATGTACAGTGAGCCAACTGCGCCGGTGACGGCAACCATTACCGGCTTATAAGGATTTTCAAAACCGTTTTGAGGGCCCCTGACGGGGCCCTTTTTGTTTTGGGTGCAGTTGAACTGGCTTCCGGAAGCGGTAGAATCGGTGGAGGCTTACCCCATGATAAGACGCTGAACCACAACGGGAAGCGTCATTCATCAACGAGTGGACTTTATGAAACCGATTGTTTTTGTTTTTCCCATCCTTTTTCTGTGCGCCTGTGCAACCCAGACCCCCGCACCCACCAAGGTGGATTCCCGCTACACCGAACAGGAAATGCGGGAAGCCCAGGAAGCGACCCTGAAAGCCAGAGAGCAGGAGCAACTGGGGTTAAAGCGCAAGATCGCTATCGGCCGCATGACCAATGAAACCCGCTATGGCCGTTCTCTGATCCGCGACGAGCACAACGATACCGTTGGCAAGCAGCTGACCGATATGCTGAGTAATGCCCTGACGGAGTCCGGCAACTTTATGGTGTTTGAGCGTCCGGATATTGGCCGCCTGAAGGACGAGGCAGCGCTGTCGGGAATTAATCTCGATGTGATCGGTGTCGACGCCCTGATTATCGGCTCCCTCACGGAGTTTGGCCGTAAAACCGTGGGCGAAACCGGTTTTCTGTCCTCCACCAAGCGACAGGTTGCCGAAGCGAAAGTGGAGTTTCGCCTGGTGGATACCAAAACCGGTCAGGTGTTCCATACGGCCACCGGTACCGGTCAGGCTACCATTGAAAAGGGCAGCATTGCCGGTTTCGGATCCACCGCTTCCTACGATGCCACCCTGAACGATAAAGCCATCAAACAGGCGATATCCGACGCGGTGGATCAGTTTTCGCAAACCCTGATGCAACGGCAGTGGCATACCTACTTTCTGTCCCGTGAAGGCGACCGGTTTTATATCGCCGGCGGCGAATCTCAGGGTATCAAGCCGGGCATGACCTTTGCGGTGGAAACCGAAGGCCAGGTGGTAAAAAGCAAGCAGACCGGATTTCCCATCCAGCTGCCCGGTAAAAAAGTTGCCACTCTACGGATTGCCAGTACCTTTGGGGATTCCCCTGCAAATGAAGGTGCTGTGGCGACCTTGCAATCGGGATCATTGCAGGGTTATGAGCTGGATAAACTGGTGATTGTGGAGAATAAGTAATGCGAATTCTGAGTCTTGTTATGCTGGTGTTGTGGCTGGGTGCCTGTCAGATGCCTTCCGAAGAAGCAGTGATCAGTGACAGTTCAGCAGGTATTTCCTTCCGTATCCTGTCCGACAGCAAGCAGACCTATGAAGTCTATGTGGACGGATTGATGATGGGTAAAGCCAGGGATTTTAAAGAGGGCGACGCCATTCTTAAAATATTGCCCGGTTCCCATGTGATCAAAATCCTGAGTAACGGGGCGGTGGTGCTGGAAGAAAAACTTTACGTGGCCGCCGGTGCCAACAAGGTTCTGGTGGTGAAATAATATGCGCTCGTTGTTGTTAATATCTGTGGCAGTTATCGGGCTGTCCGGCTGCAGCCACGGCCTGTATGACTGGGGTGGTTACAACAGCCATTTGTACAGTTATTACGAAAACCCCGATGCGGCAGAAGCCTTTCGGGAAGCACTGGAAAGGCACATCGGTTATCTGGAGTCTGCAGGCCGGATACCACCGCCGGGGCTTTATGCCGAGCTGGGTACCCTTTACCTGGAAAAGGGCGACACAGCCCAGGCGATTATTTTTTATGACAAAGAGCGTCAGGCGTGGCCGGAAAGCCGGCCCCTGATGAGTTCGCTGATTGCAAGTCTGAGCAAAACCACTGCCCAAGAGTAACGATTGATGCTGAAAAAAATGCTTGCCGGATGTGTGCTGGCGGCAACATTAGCCGGTTGTGCCACGTCCCCCACGCCCCGTCCACCGTCTCCTTTCGAGGAGGCAGGTATCCGTTCCCTGCTGGTGGTGCCGGTAAAAAACAACTCATTGAACGTGGATGCCCCCAATTACCTGTTGTCCACGTTAAGCGTCCCACTGGCAGAGCGCGGGTACTACGTATTTCCGGTCAATACCGTCAAGCTGGTACTGGAGCAGGAAGGTTTTTATGAGCCGGCCATGGTGCATGAGCAGGACTCCGCGGCACTGGCTGCCCTGTTTGGCGCCGACGCGATTATGTACGTGACCATTAACCGCTGGGATGCCCAGTATGCCATCCTGTCCACTACCGTAACGGTGGATTTTTCCTACCGGGTTGTGACGGCAGATGGAGTTGAAATCTGGCAAGCAGAAAAGCAGATGCAGTACACGCCGCAGAATAACAACAATTCCGGCAACCCCATGGCAGATTTGCTGGCGGCTGCCATTCAGGCCGCGGTGACCAAAGCCAAACCCAACTATATGCCGCTGGCAGAGCAGGCCAACAGTGCCGTCATCAGTCAGATACCGAAAGGACCCTATGCCAGAAACCCTGGAAGCGGAACGCCTGAGAGCGCCCCGTAACAGGGTGGCGGACTGAACAACAAGGAATATAAAAAAAGCCCGGGCATTGCGCCCGGGCTTTTTTGGTTGTGCAGACTGTATTAGCAGGGGTGATCAGTCGGCATAAGGCACGCTGACAAACACCTCGGTACAGTCTTCCTGCATCATGTGAGTCCGGGAACAGACTTCCACAATGTTGTCGCCGCCGGGCAGATAGCTGAGCTCAATGGTGTCTCTTTGCTTCCATACAGTCCAGTGACCACCGTTAAGACGATAACGGTATTCCAGCGGTTCAGAGCTGGGGTTGTCGCCGCTGACCACAATGGTGGCACTGCGCTTGTCTGCCATGGTGCGGGTCTCGAAGAAAGAGAAAGCCCGCTCTTCCTGATAGGCCTGCACTCTGGGGGCTGGTGCGACAGCGGCAGCCGCCACCGATACCAGGTTACCGCCAAGGCTGAGGAATGCGTTGTTACCCGCATTGGGATTCCAGATATCGGCCAGTTGCAGGGTAAAGCCTTCAATGGCAGGAATCGGAATACCGCCGATGGAGCTGAGTATTTCGGGTAACAGCTCCGGTGCCAGAGTGGCGATCAGATTGGTGATGGTGCCCTTGCTGCCGGAGTTGATCACCACGCCGCCCAGCTGGAAACGGAAGCCGTGAACATTCACTTCAGGCACTGCTTCAATACCAATGGTCAGCGTATTATCCGGTGTAACACCAATATCGAAGGGCGAGCGCAGATCGATGGTGGTATCCAGGATTTCCTGCAGGCCGAGCCCGTCGCCAAAATTGGCGTTCACTTTCAGGTTAAGGTCCAGCAGGCTGACAAAAATGACACCATCACCGGCATCGGCCTGCGATACCACGCTGACACCCGGCGCCGTGGCACCCGACAACTTGATGTTGAATTCGGTCACGCCCACCAGATCAATGGGGAAATCTGGAATGCTGGCAAAGGTGCCGATAGACAGACCGTCCTCTTCATCCAGGGTAATGTTCAGCAGGCCGCCTTTGTAGGCTTCGGTGAGTACCTGGTTGAGCAGATTGGCTGATACCGTAGCGGTCAGATCCACATTGGTGCCTCCGGGAGTGGCCGTCGGGTAGGGGCTCGGTGGTCCACCGGCGGCATACAGGGAGCCAAGGGGCGGCAGCACGTCAGGATCCACGCTGTCGATGCTGATGCTGTTGGCCAGTACCAGATCAAATCCACCGGCTGAGGTATTGAAGCCTTCCGGGCTGAAGCCCAGATTAAGGGTGGTGTCTGCCACCGGTATGCCAATGTTATCCGGCAGAATATCCGCAATCAGGTTGTTGATCAGATTGCTGATGGGAGAAGCCAGAAAACCGTCTGCGATATCCACGATAATACTGGAAAGAATGCCCACCAGGCCGTTGATAATACCGTTCACCACAGTATTCAGCAGGTCACCCACAAAAGGCACATCTTCCACGGCACCGAAATCAATATCAACGGACAGGCCGTTTGCGGGCAGATCCACATCCAGGGTGCCGTCAACGATCTGCACGTTCACATTACCGTTATTCACGGTTACCACAAAGTCCGCCGCAATATCC
The DNA here is from genome assembly GCA_033722575.1 of Ketobacteraceae bacterium. Classification (GTDB taxonomy): domain Bacteria; phylum Pseudomonadota; class Gammaproteobacteria; order Pseudomonadales; family Ketobacteraceae. The sequence goes on from JAWVYU010000051.1 coordinate 16,746, forward strand.
GTGTTGCGCACCGTGGTGACACCGGAAAAGTTCAGGCGACCAAAAATATTGCCGGACCCGCCACATAGAAAGCTTTTGCAGCGGGCATAGGTAGTGGCAGTGGTGTCCAGATCCAGCCGGCTTAAACCAATGGCCACCCGCAACCGGTTGCCGGAAAGCGCCTGGATGGACACTGTGCTGCCGGGGGTGAGATTAACATCATTGATACTGAAACTGGCGCAGGCATCGGCGATAAGGGCATTGCCACAACTTTCCGAGATCGGGTTGTTAATGAAGGCATTGAAATCAATGGACTCCACGATCTGGAGAATGGCGTTGGGCAATGAGTCTGCCAGGCCTTGCTGATTTACGCGCACGGCGATGGCCGGATTAAAGCTTTGCCCGAGAGTGGCAAACGATTCACTGCTGGTATAACCGAACACATCCGTTGCCACCAGGTTGTAGATACTGGCTGCTGCTACGGAGGCGTTGAAGCTGCCATCGTCACCCAGCGCCACAGAGCTGCCGTTGATGGTCAGGCTGGTAGCACCGCCTTTATCCGACAGATAACCGGTGACATTTTTCGGATTGGAGCCTTCGGCACCCAGTACATGGATCACCGGGCCCACCACGTCGAGATGGAATACCCGCTCGGCTTCTGCCGGCTCGGTCACCGCAAAGGTGTTGTTGCCGGGCTGCAGTGAACCCATATCGATCTGAATGAAGGCGTCTTTGCCATCAACAGTGAAGCTGGAGGGGTCAAGATCAACACCGTTGAGGGAGGCGGCAAAATCCGCAGGGACTTCGTCCCGGAAGCGGATACGAAACTCGGGTGCTTCGTTGGATACAGCGTCTTTTTCGGGCGATACGATCTGAACTTCGGCGACACACCCGGCCAGGACGGTTAGGAGCGCGAGTAGCAAAGTACTCTTGAGAGTCTTCAATAATTTCACGGATTTTCTCCAAACTTATCTTTGTTGTTATTACGTTTGACCGTGCCATAAAGCTGAATTGACAGGGCTCAAAAGGTACTTTCGTACCAGTTGAACCACTGAGTATGGCATTTTTGTGTGACAGCGCCAGCCGTTTCCGGGATTTCCCGATAAACGTTTTTCGCCATTTTGTTAACCTGTTGAAAACAAAGGATTAGTTCTTTTGGTGGGGATAATTTGGCTCAGCCGGGGGTGCGATTTGTTCAGCCTGTTCAATAGCTTAAAGATATGTAATCATATTACATAACATGAAGGAGACAGCATGCTGGCAGATTGTTTTACTCCGGGAAGGCTTAACGGCCTGACCCTGAAAAACCGGTTTATCAAGGCGGGTACCTATGAGGGCATGACTCCGAATGGCCAGGTGACTGAATCCCTCTGCGCTTTTCACGAGCGGATTGCCAGAGGCGGTGTGGCCATGACCACCCTTGGTTACTGTGCCGTGGAACCGGATGGCCGCCTGAATGAGGACATGCTGTACATGCATGAGGGTCTGCGGCCGGATCTGGAAGCGCTGATCTCCCGGCTGCACAGGCTGGATGTCAAAGTATCGGGTCAGATGGGCTATGGCGGAGGCTTTTCCAAAAACCGTGATCTGCAGCGACCACGTCCCCTGGGGCCCGGTTTTGGTATCAATGGGCTCGGTATTGGCCGTGGCATGGTGTTCTGTGATGCCATGTCCGAAAGGGATATTGACCACCTGATCGGCTCTTATGGCAGCGCTGCCCGGCTGATGAAATCCGCGGGTTTTGATGCACTGGAGATTCACTTTGGCCACGGTTACGGCTTGTGCCAGTTTCTCTCCCCGAAAACCAACAAACGCACCGATGCCTACGGCGGCAGCCTGAAAAACCGTCTGCGGCTGCCCTTGCGGGTGCTGGGTGCCGTGCGTGAGGCCGTGGGTGAGGATTTTCCTTTGCTGGGAAAAATCAGTATGAGCGAGGGCGTTCGCGGTGGCATTGATCACGATAACGCAGTGATCATCGCACGCCATCTGGACCGGGGCGGCCTGGATGGCATCATTACCAGCGGCGGCTCCAGCACCATGAACCCCATGCTGATGTTTCGTGGAGACAGCTTTTTAAAGCCGCTGCTGTCATCAGAAAAAAACTGGCTGATGAAACTGCTGCTCTGGCTTTATGGGCCACGACTGTTTCGCCATTATGGGTTTTATGAGAACTATTTTCTGGATCAGGCCAGCAGAATTAGGGATGCGGTGGATTGCCAGGTTGTTTATGTGGGTGGCGCCTGCAGCAATGACGGTTTTGCCGAATTAATGGCGCGGGGGTTTGATTTTATTCAGCTGG
>JAWVYU010000052.1:0-18987 GCA_033722575.1 Ketobacteraceae bacterium
CGCAGACGGTGCCAATAAAGTGGTATCGGAAGCCAAAGCCGGGGATACCGCCGGTGTTGAGTTCACCAGCGAAGATCAGAAAGCCAGTTATGCCATCGGCCTAAAGTATGGTGAAGCCATGTCAAGGGACGTAAAAGAGCTGGACCTGGACCTGTTCTACAAGGGCCTGGTGCATGGCTTCAAGGGTGAAAAGCCGCTTCTGGATCCCCAGGAGGTGATGACAACCCTGAAGGCCCTGCAGAGCCGTAAAATGCAGGAGATGCAACAGGCACAGCAAGAGGTGGCCAGCGAGAACAAGGAAAAATCCGAGGCATTTCTGGAAGAAAACAAAGCCCGTGAAGGCGTGAAGACTACCGAAAGCGGACTCCAGTACGAAGTGATTTCCTCCGGTGAGGAAGGCGCGGTGAGCCCGGACGCCAACGACAAGGTGAAAGTGCACTATCATGGAACGCTGGTGGATGGCACCGTGTTTGATTCTTCCGTGGATCGGGGCGAGCCCATCGAGTTTGCCGTGGGTGGCGTGATCAAGGGCTGGACCGAAGCGCTGCAACTGATGAAGAAGGGCGACAAGTGGAAGCTTTATATTCCCAGTGATCTGGCCTACGGAGAGCGGGGAGCGGGTCCAAAGATTGGCCCCAATTCAGCGTTGATCTTCGAGGTGGAATTGCTGGATGTGATTGAGCAGGAATAGGGGTGACCCTGTCCGGTAATCAACACGCCGGAGCACACAAAAAAGCGCGGGCAGCACAAGGTTGTCCGCGCTTTTTTTATGTCTTTGGGTGGTGTTCAATCATCCTGCCAGAAAACCACTTTGCCGTTGGAAAAGGCCGCAAAGGCCGCTTTTTCAGGCTGGGGTCCGAAAGCGATGTCACTGACAACCAGTCCTGAGGGCGGATGAAAACTGGGTGGTTTGGTTGACCAGGTACGCACCTGTTTGCCGCTGGCTGATTCCCACAGCATGACCCGCCGAACCGTGTCACCTGTAAGCAGCCAGCGATTGTCCTGACTGAAACGTGCGGAAGACTGGGTCACCCGGGGAAAGCCGATTTCTGCCAGCAGTTTGCCGGTTTTCACTTCCCAGATCTTGCCTTTCCCGTAATACAGTGAGCCGAATGCCAGTGTGCCGTCGCCTGAAACCGCTACGACCGAGACATCGTCTCCCAGTTTGAAGCGGTAGAGCTCCTTCTCGTTGCGTAAATCCCAGATCCGGACGTGGCCGTCTTCAGAACCGGTAACGCCAACCCGGCCGTTATCGGATATGGCCACCGTGTTCACGTCGCCGTTATGGGACAGCCGGCCGATAATGCTACCGGTTGCGGCATCTATATAAATAGCACTGTAGTTTTCCTGGCCCACCAGAACATAACGGCCACCCCGCGACAGGGCCGCATCAAGAACACCACCCCGGGCTTCCCAGAAGCCTGCCGGCCTGCCGGTAGTGATCTGCCAGAGTACCATGCGCTTTCGCTCTGCGGTCAGGGCAAACTGGTTATCGGGGGATATGGCAGCAGCAATGATTTCCGAGGGCTCGCCACTGGCATGGTTCCAGTTATAGAGACGTTCGCCATCCTGTAGCCGCCACAGGCTGCCGCCATGCAGAATGGACCCCACAACGGCATAGCTGCCGTCCTGGCTCAGAGCCACGGCATAGGCGCCCTGGGCGGTGAGCTGCCATTCCTGTTTGGGGGTGTCTCCGCAGGCTGTCAGCCAGACGATGAACAAGCCAATAACGAGTCGTTGCGTTCCGGGCATAGGCACAGACAATCATCGGGAATATTGGCTTAAGTGTAGATGAATCTCTGCTATAAAAAAGAAACGGCGGGCCAGGGCCCGCCGTTTCCGGTATTCGCAGTGAGGGTGTTTGCCGGGGTTCAGGCCACCAGCTCGCGATGACGGTTATGCAATGCTTCGATCAACTGATCTTCCAGATCGAAGCGCTCCACCAGTTTTTCACCCAGCTCTGACAAATCAGCGGCCAGTTCAGACATCTGATCATCGGCGATGTCGGCTTTAGTGTATTTGTCATTGAAGTCCACGGCAATCCGGGTGGATGCCTGGATGCGGGGAAAGGCGTTATTGGCAAGCTCCAGATAATCATCGTTGAAGTGTTTTGCCTCCTGGAGCAGCTCGTCGTAAATCTCGAAGTGGCCAGCGGACATGTAATCGATCAGTACATCGCAGAAAGCCTGTACCTTGATGCTGACGGGGGTGTCTTTCGGAGTGTATTCACGCAGGCCATCGACTGCGCAGTAAAGGAGTATCAGTTCCTGTCTTTCTTTAAGCCACCGGTCTACCAGCTTGTCGACGGTGCCCCAATGCTCTTTCTGGTTTTTTGCTTGTTTCAACATGGTCGTACCCTTTCCATGCAAGTTGTTTTTCTGTCGCGTGCACGCTTTGGTGGCCAATGCGACGATGTACGGCTTATCGGTTGTAACCGACAATATTTGGTTTAGCGTAATCCGTTACGGAATATCCCTGTTTAACTGATTGTGAACCGTTACGTTTTGTAAACGGCTGGGTTCAGGATATTCAACTGACGAAAAAGAGCAACCGAAAAAATTACCGGCGAATTTTCCGGTTTTGCTCTTTTGTGGTGAAAATTGCCGAAATCAGACAGAAAACAGGGTACAAACAAAACCCTGAATCTAGTTTGGCTAGTTTTTATGACAACTTTGTCTAATAATTGCGCCGGGATTCCGTTGGAAGTGGTTCTTTTGCAAGGGAAATTTATAAAACGCTTGTTTTAACCGGGCGACGCACTGTTTACCTGGCAACGTCTCAGGAGCGAGGTCTGAAAACCTGATACAGCCCGATTGCCAGCAGTCCGTTGAATACCAGCAGGGTCTGTTCCGGTATGGTGAGCCCCATAAAGGTCCACTGAATGTCAGCGCATTCGCCGGAGGTATTGAAAATAATGGAGAGTGTTTCGGTAAGGGGCAGGGTTTCCAGCATGTAATCCAGCCCGGGTGCGCAATTGGGTATCAGTTCTTCAGGAAGATTCTGCAGGTAGATATGGCGCCAGCACACAATTACGCCTGCCAGCGCATTGAGAGAAGCCAGGCCGCCATAGATACGCTGGCCGGTCACGCCGGGGTTATGGATCAGGGCCAGCAGAAAGAAGAAGCCCGCACCTGCCACAAAGATCCGGTCGATGATACAGAGAGGGCAGGGAGCCAGACCAAGATGCAGTTGCAGGAACAGGTAGGCGAACAGAAATGCAGTGACAGCGAGCAACAGGCCCAACCCGTTAACAAGGCGGGAATTGAGTGTGGTCATGTGATAGTGCCTTTTCCTGAGATTCTGAAATCCTGAAATTCTGTAAGTTTGCGGGCTTTACCGGGAATGAACGGGGTAGGACGTTCGTAACCTGCCGGATTCAGTTCCCGGCGGTTATTATATCGGTTTTGCCGTTAAAAACTTAGAGCACTACCGCAGAAATTTTGTTCCCGAAGAGCCTCCGGAACTTCCGGGGGCAACTTGCCTGTCGAAAAGTTCAGAGGCTTTCCGGTTTATCGCTATCAGGCGATGGCTTCCAGTTCCCTGTCGGCCACTTTGTGATGGCTTTGTTGCTGACCGTCCACCCATCCGGCTTCCCAGGCGGCGGCGATAACTTCAGCCTGGAAAGGGCAGCTTTCTTTTAATTCCCCGCTCAGACCAAAAAGATAACCCTGACGGTAAGCTTTGTTCAAGCTATCGATACTCCAGTCGTGTTGATCGATATCTTTTATTTTCATCGCTGATCCTGCGCTCGTTATTAAATTTCCATTTCCGGGACTTCCAATCCAGACGTTGCTGTCATGCTCCAGTTACGGAAGGTGAATTTATGCACCCGTGATGTTTAAAAAAACATCTACGAAAAATGTAGCACCAGTTGTTTTGTTTTGCGCTACAAAAAGTTACTTTTTTTAATAAAAATTAAAAAAACTTTTTCTGAGGACGGTATGGATCAGGAATCAGCAAAATAACGAGCCAGATATTCTTCAAAAGAAAGGTCGTCAGCAGCTTCAATGGCTTGTTGCTCGGCGATAGATTCCCTGGCCATGGCCAGAAATTCCTCAAGCCGTTGCGGGGAAAGCGGATGAGAACGGAAATACAGCTCGTGTTGCAGGGTCATTTCCATACTGAACTGGAAAAAGGACTGATTTTTTTCTTTGAGACGTTCAATAATCTGGGCAGAGGGTGTAAGAGAGGGATTTTTTACTTTTTCGATCTGTGCTGACACAGCCTGGGAGTAAAGGTCGCATTGCTGGCTTTCATCAAACAGCCGGGCGACTTCATCAATCTTGTCCAGCAATGCCAGGGACCAGTCGCGAAACCGGACGCTGTCGTTGCCGCACTTCAGCAACAGCGACGGATCACGGCCCCGCAAAACCATTGCTTCGCGGTTGAAGTCTATGCAGGACTGCTCTTCGTCGGTAATGGCGGGGCTGGGCTGCAACAGGCAAAACAGGGCAAACACATCAAGAAAGCGCATCTGATGGGCCGATATCCCCACCGGGCAGAAAGGATCCAGATCAACACAACGCATTTCAATATATTCAACGCCACGACGAGACAACGCGACGGTGGGCCGTTCACCACGCTCGGTAGTGCGCTTGGGGCGGATGTTGCCGTAATACTCGTTTTCAATCTGGAGAATGTTGGCATTCAGTTGCCGGTATTCGCCATTCACTCTGACGCCGATATCTTCGTACGGCTTGTAGGGGGTGCGGATGGCATGAGTCAGGGTGCTGACATATTCATCCAGTGAATTATAGGAAACCTTCAGGCCTGACTGGGCATCGTTGTGGTAACCCAGATTGCTCATGCGCAGCGAGGTGCCGTAAGGAGCGTGAAGACTGCTGTCGTTAAGCGGCTCCAGCTGGTGGGCACGACCTTTCAGAAACGAGGGGCAAACTGCCGGCGAGGCACCAAACAGATACACGACCATACCTACATAACGCTGGAAGTTGCGGATAATATGAAAGTACTGGTCCGAGATAAAATCCTGGAGTGGCTCCTGGTTGCCACAGGCTTGCTGATAGCCTTTCCAGAATGACCGGGGAAACGAGACGTTGTAGTGGATACCGGCGATTGTCTGCATGAGCCTGCCATAGCGGTGCCATAACCCGTGCCGGTAAACATGTTTCATTCTGCCGCTGTTGGATTGACCGTATTCGGCAATGGGTATGCTCAGCTCATCCCCGATGATGCAGGGCATACTGCTCACCCAGAGTTTCTCTTCGCCAATACAGTGATAAAGAAACCGGTGGATATCCTCAAGGTATTTCAGCGGTGCCCCGATGTCCTGATACACCGGCGTGATAAATTCCAGCAGTGCTTCGGAGTAATCAGTTGTGATAGAGGGGTGAGTCAGCGCCGAGCCCAGACAAGGTGGATGTGGGGTTTGCGCAAGGTGGCCATCGGGTTTGATACGCAGGCTTTCCTTTTCCATTCCCCGCATCATGTCCGGCAGGGTTTGCCGGAGCGCGGGTGCCTGCACCATGGCCAGCTTTTCATTGAAGTGATCTTGCACGAAACCTTTCCTTAAACATCCTTAAAACTGCCAGTCAGACCCGGGCCAGAGAGCTGACCCGGGATCTGCAGGGATTATGCGGGATTATGGGGCATAAATAAATTGATGTCCTGGATCAGTCTGTTTCGCAGGCTCCCCGGCTTCAAAGGCGTTTTTTACTTTTCAGGGTTTTGGCATTGGCAAACAGGTCGGCAAAGGTGCCGGTTTTGCCATCCTGAGCAGGACCTTTGCTGTTGCCGCCTTTCTTGCCGCCCTTGCCTTTCTGTTGATGGGGTTTTTTGGCTGTGCGTGGCTTGGTGGGGCCATTGGATAGGGTGTTGATGGTTTCCCCGGCTTCGTCATCAAGGCGCATGCTCAGGCCAATGCGTTTACGGGGGATGTCGATCTCAATCACTTTAACCTGCACAATATCGCCGGCTTTGACGACCTCGCGGGGATCCTTGACGAATTCGCTGGACAGGGCGGAAATGTGCACCAGCCCATCCTGATGTACGCCAAGGTCCACAAAGGCACCAAAATTGGTGACGTTGGTAACAGCGCCTTCCAGTATCATGCCTGGCTTCAGGTCGTTGATGGTTTCCACGCCTTCCTTGAACTGGGCCATTTTGAATTCCGGCCGCGGATCGCGGCCGGGTTTTTCCAGTTCCCGGATAATATCCGTGACGGTGGGAACACCGAAGGTATCATCGGTGTAGTCTTCGGCTTTCAGCGACCGGAGAAAACCGGTTTCGCCGATCAGTGCGTCCAGCGGGCGGTCGTTTGAGGAGGCGATCTTCTGAACGACGGGGTAGGCTTCCGGATGCACTGCTGAGCGGTCCAGCGGATTGCTGCTGTTCATCACCCGCAGAAAGCCGGCGGCCTGCTCAAAGGTTTTTTCCCCGAGCCGGGGAACCTGTTTCAATGCTTCGCGATTTGCAAAAGTACCATGCTGATTGCGGAATGAGACAATGTTGCCGGCGATGGTTTTATTCAGTCCGGAGATTCTGGCCAGCAGCGGCTCGCTGGCTGTGTTCACATCTACGCCAACGGCATTCACACAGTCTTCCACGGCGGCATCCAGTGAGCGTGCCAGTTTCGACTGGGAAACATCATGCTGATACTGACCCACGCCAATGGATTTGGGTTCAATTTTCACCAGCTCTGCCAGCGGATCCTGAAGCCGGCGGGCGATGGACACGGCACCGCGGAAGGAGACGTCAAGACCGGGAAACTCACGGGCAGCAAATTCTGATGCGGAGTACACGGATGCGCCCGCTTCATTCACCATGACTTTCTGGGCTTTGATGGCCGGGTGCTGTTTCAGCAGGTCGCCTGCCAGTTTGTCGGTTTCCCTGGATGCCGTGCCATTGCCAATACTGATTAGTTCCACGTTGTGCTTGGCACAAAGAGCTGCCAGTACGGCAATGGACTGGTCCCACTGGTTTTTGGGTGCGTGAGGGAAAATGGTGGTGTGGTCCACCAGCTGTCCTGTGGCATCCACCACGGCAACCTTGACGCCGGTGCGCAGACCCGGGTCCAGACCCATGGTGGCTTTCAGGCCCGCAGGCGCGGCCATGAGCAGGTCTTTCAGGTTGGTGGCAAATACCTGGATTGCCTCTTCTTCCGCTTTTTCACGCAACTCACCCAGCAGTTCGCTTTCCATGTGCGACAGCAGTTTGACTTTCCAGGTCCAGCGCACGACTTCGTTCAGCCAGGGGTCGGCCTTGCGACCGTCTGATTTGATGTCAAAGCGTTCCGCGATCATGGCTTCGCAGGGGTGACGATCGGCATCTTCGGCTTCGGGTAAGTCCATGTTGATCTGCAGAACGCCTTCGTTGCGGCCACGGAACAGCGCCAGGGCACGATGGGAGGGGGTTTTTCTCAGCGATTCCTGGTGCTCGAAGTAATCGCTGAACTTTGCACCTTCTTTTTCCTTGCCGGGCACTACTTTGGCATAGACGTTGGCTTTGGCGGACAGGTGCTGCCGCACGGTGCCCAGCAGCTCGGCATCTTCGCTGAAACGCTCCATAAGAATATACTTCGCGCCGTCCAGCGCCGATTTGGCGTCGGTAATCTTGTGCTCTTCGTTGAAATATTTGAGGGCTTCCTGCTCCGGATCCAGGTCAGGATTTTGGAACAGGGCATCGGCCAGGGGTTCAAGGCCAGCTTCGATGGCGATCTGGCCTTTGGTGCGGCGCTTGGGCTTGTAAGGCAGATAAAGATCTTCCAGCCGGGTTTTGGTATCGGCATCCAGTATGGCCTGCTCCAGCTCAGCGGTGAGCTTGCCCTGCTCGCTGATACTTTTCAGGATGGTTTCACGCCGCTCTTCCAGTTCCCGCAGATAACGCAACCGCTCTTCCAGGTTTCTCAGCTGGGTGTCATCCAGACCGCCGGTGGCTTCTTTCCGGTAACGTGCAATAAAGGGAACCGTGGCACCCTCGTCCAGTAATTTGATGGCTGCATTTACCTGGGCCTGGGCCACAGAAAGTTCATTGGCGATGATGTTTGCGATTTTTGTCATAAAGTCATGTCTCGAACTGCTGGAATTCCCTGGTTCTTGCCGGTCGGGCGCAATACAGCCCTTGCGGATATTAACGGTGGATGAAGTGAATCCGGGCCCGGATTATAGCGCTCTTTGCGGGGGAACAAACCCTTGTGTTTTGTGCCCTGTTATGGCAAGCCCCGGAATCAGGGAAGTGAATGTTTCAGGCGCAGCATGACCGCCTGCAGGGCGCGGTCAATGAGCGGCCCGCTTTCCAGGCGTTTTGCCTTGTTGTCATGGATATAAAGGGCCAGCTGATCCTTGGTAACGGCCTTTGCTTTTGCGCCATAGCGGTTGGCAAACACGAAAGAATCATTGGCCCTGATTTTACGAATCAGCCGGCAGCGGATGATCTTGCCGTCCAGTTGCTGGAATTCAAACCAGTCCCCGACCCCATAGCCGCTCACCCGGGTGCGCAGTTCGCGGATGGTTTCCGGCGGCACCTTGCGCTTCACCAGAGGGCTGATTCTGGCTCGGGAGCGGCGGCCGGTAAGGTCCACTTTCACTGTGTTGACCGGGTTGTTCTCGCCTTCATGGGACAGCATCTTGCTGTGAATCTGCCAGAGTGCCGTCATGGTTTTTTCTGTATCCGAAGGGCTGTGGGCAATCCGGGTCAAACCTTCGCGAATGTCGTCCAGCAGTGGCGGAATCATTTTGATCCAGCGCTGACGAGCCTTGGCGTCGGCGTGCATCTGCACGCTCCAGATCAGGTCGTCCGCGGTGGTCAGGGCGTTACGCCATTCCTCCGACTGATTGCCGAATTTCAGGTGGGTTTGCAGCAGGTATTTCTGCCAGGGCCTTTCCAGAAAATCCAGCACCACCGGTGGCAGTTCCTTGCCGTGAATGCGGTCGTGAATCAGCTGCTCTATCTGTTGTTTGGCGGCTTCGGCCCTGGCCCGGCCTTCTTCCGCATCCGCGGTGCGCTGTGCCAGTTTTTCGCTGCGCCGGGTTTCGCCATCCACATAGCCGTGAAAATCTTTTTCCAGTCGGGCAAACAATTCCACCGAAGGGTGTTCGGTGTGCAGAATGGTTTTAACCACATTCTCGACTTTCTGATACAGGGGGTCCTTGCTGTAATTACTGTTGCCATCCCAGCCCAGTGCGGCATGGGCTATTTCATTCAGCAAGCGCCTGGCCGGGTGCTGGTGAGAATCAAAAAACGCCTGATCACGAATGGCAACTTTGAGAATGGGAATCTGCAAGCGTCCGATCAGCGCCGCCATGGGGGCGGGTATATCCTGGTCCAGAATGAACTCGAAAATCATGTCCACGACATTGATAACATTGTCGTCCACCTGTTGCAGGCGATTTCCGGGATCGTCTCGGTTGCCGGCTTTGAGTTTGTTGAAAACTTCCTGCCGTACCGCCAGGGGTTCCGGTATGTCATTTTCCGCTGGCCGTTGCAGCTGCTGTTGCTGGATACTGCTGAGCCAGTCAAACAGGGACCGCTGGTTGAGTGCAGGCTTGGCCGGGTCCCGCTGTATATAGATGGATTCCTGCTGCAGGTTGGCGGTTGCCGTCAGCAGGCTCTGCAAGGTATCAAAACGGATCTCTTCAGCGGCGGGGACTCCGGTGTCACTGGGATCGGAAACTGCCCCGGCGGGTTTTGCTTTCTTTTCGGAAACCTCCCCGCTATCTGCCGGGCGGCTGACGGATTTATCCAGCTGGTTCATGCTGCTGCGGGACAGGGTGGCGCGAATGTCTGGCAGCACACCGGCATCAATCAGGGTCTGGTTGGCATCGAACAGGATTTCATCCAGATTCCGCAGTACGTATTTTTCGAATTCCTTGTAAAGAATCAGCCGGATCTTGATGGTCAGGTCCAGATCCTGGGTGGCCTGGATAAACGCTCTTACCACCGATTTCGGATCGATAGGATTGGTATCCTCACTGGCGGCGTTGTCCGGCAGAAAGGTGTTAAGACGGGTGTTGAGCTGCAGCAGGGCGGCGGGGAATTCACAGCGGGCACGGTGCACCATGTTGTTGATGGCCACGTCTGCTTCCATTTCGTCGTTGTCCACCAGCGCCAGGGTTTCGGCTTCCAGTTCCGCGTGGGACACGCCCTGATATTCGCGGTTGCGCAGGCGCTGAAAACCATTTTCCAGGCTCTGCGTGAAGACCTGTTCGGAGGCAGTACGGTGCTGGCGGATTTCCCGCATGGATTCAAAGTAAAGGGACTGTTCGCTGTTGTTGTAGGCCCGGTCAGCCAGGTCAAACAGGGTGTCGTCTATATGCTCATACATATCCGCCAACAGGTCCCCCAGCCGGCTAACGGCCCGGGAGGCAATCCTGTCTACCAGTTCCGGCGTGGCCCTGCCGGTTTTTCGCGTGGTTTGCTTAGCGTCTGTAACGTCCATTTTCCTAGCTTGTTTCCTGGCTTCTGCTGATTGCAGGAGCCGGTCATTATCCCCGGTATGATCGCGAAGTGTCGAGAAATTTTACCCTCAGATGATGACAGGTCGAGTGGGTTCTCACAAATTATTGACTGCCACGAAGCGGCTTAGATTAAAAAATATACTACTTAGCCTGTTGGCCCCCGGTTTCTGCGGGCTGCATCCTACCCGATTCCGTGGATTCATAATGTGATTTGATTCCAAGTCTGATGCGGGCATTTTCCAGAAACACCAGCATGGCCGGAATAAAGAACAGGATCAGAAAGGTGCCGTAGGCCAGCCCGAAAACAATGCTGATGGCCATGGGAATCAGAAACTGGGCCTGCAGAGAGGTTTCAAACAGAATCGGCAGCAGCCCGGCGATAGTGGTGAGTGAGGTGAGCAACACCGCCCGGAAGCGGGCACAGATGGCGTTGGTGATGGCCTCGTAGACGCTCTGGCCCTTTTCACGAAGCTGCGAGTAAAACGTGATCAGCACGATGGAATCATTGATGACGATACCTGACAGACCGAACAGGCCCATTAACGAGAACATGGACAACTGTTTGCCCATGATAAAGTGGCCCAGAATGGCGCCGGTCAGCCCCAGGGGAATAGCACTCATCACCGCCAGCGGCCAGCTGTAGGACGCAAACACCCAGGCGAGCACGATATAAATCAGTGTCAGGCCGATGATCATGCCGGTTTTCATGTCATCCAGGGTTTCCTGCTGATCCACGGCCTTGCCCTCCAGCCCCAGCTTGATACCGTACTTTTGCCGCAGCGCCGGGAACACATTCTTCGCCAGCTCCTCGCGCACTTCATTGGCGTTGGCGATGCTTTCATTGATGTCGGCGCTGACGGTGGCGTTGAGCCTGGTGTTGGTGTGATTGAGTACTTCAATGCCCTGACGGGAGCGAAAATCCACGACATTGTTAAGTGGCGTGGTATTGCCATTGCTCAGCACCACCGGAAAGGTTTCCAGGGTTTTCAGCTGGTCGCGCTCCGCTTCCGGAAGTGAAACCTTGACTTCAATTTCCTTGTCCCGCTCATAGAAGATCTGGGCGATGGTGCCATCAAAAGCCGCGCGCAACTGCTGGCCGATGGATTCAATGGACAGGCCCAGCTGGCGACCGGTAGGGGTCAGTTCATAGATCAGTTGCTCCTTGCCGTAGGGAAGGTCGTCGTCAATATTGGTGACGCCGTTGAACCTGGCCAGGGCCGCCTGCAACTCTTCGGAGGCGGCCTTCAGGGATTCAATATCATTACCCACCAGCCGATAGGCAATGGGTGGCCCCCCGGGGCCCATTTCCCGCTGGCTGATTTTGAATTTGTTAACGCCGGGAGGTATCACCACGTTCTGTCGCCAGGCTTTCATGAAGGTGGCGTTATCCACCGGGCGCCGCCCGGACACCAGATCCACAATGACCGCGCCGCGTTCCGGCGCAATTTCGGAACCGGATCCAACCCCGGAGTTAAAGTAAGAGCGGTTGTGATAGCCGATGGAAATATTCACCATATCGCCGCCGAACTGCTGGTTGGTGGTTTCCAGGGAGTCTTCCATATGACGGATAAAATCCGACACCGTTTTTTCCGGGGTGCCAGGGTGGAATTCCACACTGGCACGAATCGAGTTGCCGTCGATGGTGGGGAAAAAGGTAAATTTCAGCAGGCCGCTGATGGAAAGCGACAGCGCCAGGGCAAACATGCACAGGCCGATTACAATCACCGTGCCGCGATAGGTAATGGCAACCTCTACCAGAGGGCGAAGTTTTTCTTCACGAAACGCCTGAAAACGGCGATCAAACCGGGCATGGATACTGTTGGGGTTCTCCGCCTTGCGGGCACGCCTGAAGCTGTGCAGCAGGTGCCCGGGCAGAATCAGAAAGCACTCCACCACCGACGCAATGATCATGCAGATGATCACGGTGGGCAGTTCGAACATGATCTTGCCCATAATGCCGCCCACCATGGTCAGGGGCAGAAAAGCGGCTATGGTGGTGAGTGAGGAGGACACCACCGGCGCCAGCATGCGGCGGGCACCACCGATGGCAGACATTTCGGGGGATTCCCCCATTTCCTTGTGGGTCAGGGTGTCCTCGCCCACCACAATGGCATCATCCACAATGATGCCTAATGCCATGATCAGGGCAAACAGGCTGATCATATTAATGGAGCCACCCACAAAATACAGAATCGCGAGGGTGGCAAGAAAGGATACGGGAATGCCGACGGTAACCCAGAAGGCCACCCTGACGTTAAGAAAAAGAAACAGTACGCATACCACCAGCAGCAGTCCGCCGGCGCCATTGTTCACCAGCAGCTGGATACGCTCTCGCAGGTGTTTGTAGCGTTCGTTATAGGGGTGAAGGGTAACGCCCTCCGGCAGGGTGGGCCGGGTATCGTCCAGCCATGCATTGAAGATATCTGCCATTTTCAGCGTGTCGTCAGCGTCGGTGCGCATCAGGATCAGCTCAATGGCCGGCTGCCCCCTCCAGGTAATGTAAGGCTCGTGCTCCACCGGGCGGCGTTCAATATGGGCAATGTCTCCCAGGCGCAGCAGGCGGCCCTTGCTGTCGGTCATGATGGGCAGATTTTCAAAACCCAGTACCCGTTTTTGCTGGCTCAGGCTGCGTACCTGTTTGGATACGGCGTCCTGGGCGGCGGTGCCGGCGGGAATGTTGCGGCTGTTTTCCCTGACCAGTTGTGCGATCCGACCCAGGGACAGGCCGGTCTGGGTCAGCATTTCCGACGACACCTCAATGGCGATTTCCTCGGTGGGCAGACCCACAAAGTTCACCTTGCTGATGCCGCGATCCAGCAGCTGGTCTTCGAATTTCCTGGCCAGGTGGTCCAGTTCTTCCAGGCTGTGATCGCCCGTGATCAGAAGGTTGGCAATGGGTGTATAGCGCTCGATCTGCTGAACCACGGCGCGTTCTGCCTGTTCCGGCAGGTTGCGGATACTTTCCACCCGCTGTTTGACCTTGTCCACAACCCGGTCGGTGTTAGCCTCCTCGTTCAGTTCCAGAATGATGGTGGCGGATCCCTGCCGGCTGGTGGATGTCATCTTTTTCACTTCCGTCAGCGAAGACAGTTCCTGCTCGATGGGAATGGTAATGGACTCTTCCACATCCTCGGCACTGGCGCCGCTCCACACCACATTGATACTCACATAATCCAGCTCAAATACAGGAAATATCTGGGTGTTGAGTTTTTTCAGTGCCCAGAGCCCGGCCAGGATAAACAGAAACATCAGCATGTTGGCCGCCACCCGGTGGGTGGCAAACATGGCAATAATGCCCCGTTTGTCCGTTTCCGGTACGGGTGCTTCAGGATCCGTTGTCGGCTTCATTCTGTTTGACGCTGACCTTCAGGCCGCTGATGGCATTGGGTAATTGGGTGGTCAGGATGCGGGTGCCCGGCGGGATGTCACCGGTCACCAGAACCCAGTTGTCGCCATCGGGCCGGTTGATCTCGCCGGCCCGACGGATGGTGATGGCTTGCAATACGTCGTCATTATTGACGCCGTAGATACGTGACTGACCATAAATTGCCATGGGTGGCAGCGCCACACTGTCAGGCACGGGGGCAAGGTTCAGGGCCAGCTCCACCGCGCGGCCCAGTTCTATGGTCTGATCCGGGTTATCGAATTTGAAAAAACCATCAATGCCGCCGCGGCTTTCGCTGACATTGCCGGACAGCCGGGTCAGCGTCATGGGAATACGCTGTTCATCCATTGTCAGGGTGGCCTTCAGGGTTTCATCCTGGTCGATGGCTGAGCGTACGTTGCTCAGGTAACGGGTGGGGATCTGGGCACGGACTTCGATTCGGTCTGTGTCGTACAGGCTGATCAGCGGGTCTCCCTGACGCACCCGGTTCCCGGGGGATGTCATGACGTCGGTAATCCGGCCATTGAAGGGAGCAGTGATGCGGGTGCGCTCCAGGTCCAGTGCGGCCTGGTCCCGCAGGGCCTGGGCCCGGGCCAGCTGTGCCTGCAGCCGCTGCATCTGATTGGGGTGATCCTTTACCGCCAGTTCCCGGCTGTTGACGCTCAGCGCCTGGCGCTTGGCACTCTGCAGTGCCTCATCCCGCTGGGTGTCGGAGGCGACATTTTTTCGCACCAGGTTTTCGTAGCGCTCGGCGGAGCGGTCGGCCAGTTGCAGCAGTTCCTTTTCCAGGTCAAGGGCGGTCAGGTCAGACTGGTGCCGCTTGGCCTGCTGGGCTATCTGGGCTTTGATGTCCATGAGGTCCGCTTCCCGTTGGGTAAGGATCAGGCGGGCATCGGTGCTGTCCAGCTGTATCAGTACCTCGCCCCTGGTGACCCGCTGTCCTTCCAGGCGCAGCACTTCCTCCACAAAGGTGGGTGTGGAGGCGGACAGAGTGGTGGTGTAGGGGGATTCAACGCGGCCATACAGTGTCAGGGTGGGTGTGTGTGTCTCCGGGGTAACCCGTAGGGTATCCACCAGCGAGTCCTGACTGACACTGTCTTTTTTCTCGGGGGACGGGGCAAATACAAACATCAGCGTGATAAGCCCTGCCACCGCGGCAATAATCAGAAGGGGCACTTTTTTGGTGTTGGATAGGATTGCCAAAATGCTGTTTTAACCTGTCGGTTCGTTGTGGCTGAATCTGTTATCTGACCATGGTTCATTCTAGAACGGTTGGTCGGATATTCCACCAAATCCCAAGGGAAATCAAAGATCTGTGTATAAGTATTGCAATTAGTAACATATCTTGTAACAAAAGACCGCCTGACAGCAAAGGCTGATCAAAATAACCTCTATTTCAGTTTGCAGTCTGTCAGAATAACCTATAGCAAGCATAGTCAGGATAGTCAGGAGAGGCGCCGTGGCCCAGCCGGTACAAGATGTTCAGGAACAGCACAAGATTCTGGTAGTGGATGATGATGCCCGCCTCAGGACTCTGTTGCAGCGCTTTCTGGAGGAGCAGGGGTATCTGGTGAAAGCGGTGGCGGATGCGGAACAGATGGATCGTGCCCTGGGCCGTGAACTCTATTCCCTGATGGTGCTGGATCTGATGCTGCCGGGGGAGGACGGGCTGTCCATTTGCCAGCGACTGCGTCAGAGTGAAAACTATGGGAATCTGCCCATTATCATGCTGACTGCCAAAGGGGATGACAATGATCGTATCGGAGGCTTGGAAGCGGGAGCCGACGACTATCTGCCCAAACCCTTCAATCCCCGGGAACTGGTGGCCCGTATCAAGGCGGTCATGCGCCGTCAGGTGCGGGAATTGCCTGGTGCCCCCAGTCAGAAAGAAGAGGTGGTGGAGTTTGGCCCCTATTCACTGGACCTTTCCACCCGCTCCCTGAAAAAAAACGGGGAAAGCATGTCCCTGACCACCGGCGAATTCGCCGTGATGAAAGCCCTGGTTCAGCATCCCCGGGAACCATTGACTCGTGATAAACTCATGAACCTCGCTCGTGGCCGCGAATGGAGTGCCATGGAAAGGAGTATTGATGTTCAAGTATCACGATTGCGTCGCCTTATTGAGGATGATCCCTCCAATGCCCGCTATATCCAGACGGTCTGGGGAGTGGGTTATGTCTTTGTACCGGACGGAGTGGTCAGCTAGCTCACGCCGCTGCCGGTGGTTTCCCTCTAGCCTGACCCGGTACAGGGGCGCCCGATGAAACTGGTGCCTCAATCCTCTTTCTGGCGTACCGTCATCATGATCTGGGTGGTGATCCTTGTTACCCAGCTGATAACTGTTACCTTTGCCTACTTTTATCTGTTTCTGCCGGGGGTACGGCAGACTGCCCATGTGGTGCTGCTGGAAATCGATACCATTCAGGCAAGCTCCGAAATTGCCGGTCGGGAGGCGGTCATCGACGCACTGGCCAAACACAAGAATATTCACGTCACCGATGATGAAAACCAGGTTCTGGTCACTGAAGAGCTGGGGTTCGCCAGCCGCTTCTTTGCCCCCATGCGGGACATTCTGGGGCCGGAAACCACCTTGCGGGTGGGCGCCACCCCTACACCGGGGCTGTGGATTACGCATCCCAAACTGGATGGCATCTGGATTCATTACCCGTTACAGAACTGGGGCAAGCATGAGGGCCTGATTGTGCTGATCTGGTCCATTGGCACACCGCTGCTGGCTTTTATGATTGCGGCCCTGTTTGTGCGCCAGCTTAATCGCCCCCTGAAACGCTTGGCTACCGCGGCTACCCGGGTGGGGCGGGGGGAGCATGTAGCCAACCTTAGCCTGGAGCGGGGACCCGCTGAAATCGTGGCGGTGAACCAGGCCTTCAACCAGATGCGCAAAAGCCTGCAGCAGGCTACCCGGGAGCGGGCCCTGTTGCTGGCGGGCATTTCCCACGACCTGCGGACACCGCTGACGCGAATGCGGCTGACAGCCGAACTGCTGGGGGCAACCGACCCCGAGCTGACGGAAGGCATGGTACGGGATATCGAGGATATGGATGCCATTCTGGACCAGTTTATTGCCTTTATCCGGGATGGCAGTGATGAGGCCACTGAGGTGGGGGATCTCAACGAGGTGATTCAGGAGGTTGTCTCCCAGTTCGAGGCGGACGGCGTTGCCATCCAGTGTGAGCTGCGGGATCTGCCGGAAATATCACTGAAACGGCTTTCCCTGAAACGGATGTTCATGAACCTGATCGCCAACGCCGTGCGTCATGGCAGGGGGCAGGTGGATGTGGCCAGTGGTTTAAAGGATGGTGAGATTCTGGTGACCGTTGCAGATAGGGGTGCCGGTCTGAGCGAACATGAAATGCAGGCCCTGTTTCAACCGTTCGCCCGCGGTGACGAAAGCAGGGGCAGTAAGGGGTCCGGCCTGGGGCTGGCAATCGTTAAACGCATTGTCGATATGCATCATGGCCGGGTCGAGTTATCTAACCGCGAAGGTGGTGGGTTAGTGGCGTCGGTTTTCCTGCCGGTCACCGGCCAGCTGGTGCCACCGGATTCCATGCTGGCTGGCATCCGTTGAATGGTACGCTGCCGGTGTCAGGTATTAAAGGCAGAATCCGGTACTGAATGATCAGCCCGGCGCGCTTGCTTCGGTTATCACAAACTTTCTGTTCTGATCCAGCTGGCGGACGCTGGCAAAGCGTTTTGCCAGGCTGTGCTGGTAATTGAGGTGCCGGTTGGAAACCACCAGCAGGCTCCCCCCCGGTCTCAGATGGTCAGCCGCCTGGCGGAACATCCGCCGGGCAATTTCCTTGTGCATGCTGTTCTGCTGATGAAACGGGGGATTGCACAGTATCAGATCCTGATGTTTATCGGCGCCTTCCAGAGTGTCGGTAACGAGGAAGCGGCAGCGTCCGGCGACGCCGGCCTGCTCTGCTGACAGTCGGGCACTGGCCACGGCCAGATAGGATTCATCGCAAAAACTGACGGTGGCAGCGGAGTTCTGCAGTGCTGCCTGAAGACCCAGCGCGCCATTGCCGCACCCCAGATCCAGAATATTGTGGCACTCGGAGTAATGCCCGATATGGGGCAGCAGAGCGCGGGTTCCGATATCCAGCTTTTCGTAGGAAAACACATTGGGCAGTGTCAGCAGCTCCGCAGTATCCGGGTTTGTGCCAGTACCGGAGGCATCCAGCGGGTATCGGCTGGCGTAGTCTGCCAGTGATTTTCTGTGAGCGGGGACCGGCCGGGTGTGTTTTGCCACGATCAGTCGGGCCTTCTTCCTTGCCAGAGTCGTGTGGGTTTCCCCGATCAGTTCCTCGAAGTGCTGCAGCATATTGGGGTGGAAGTGCTTGACCATAACAGCAGCCACCACCAGGCCGCCGGGTGCCAGGCTGGCGGCGATCTGTTCCAGCTGAAAACGCAGGTATGCATGGCTTTTCGGAAGCTGCATCAACACCACATCCAAGTGGTCGGGCAACGGTTCGGTAGCGGGCAGAAACAGGTCATCCACAGCGTTGCCGTTCAGGTTATTGCGTACCAGGTTCAGTTCCAGTGCCTTGCGGGTAACATGGGAATCACTCCATAACAGGGGCTGAAACTCCTGCAGGCAAAGGGTCAGTGCACCGAAAGTATCGTTGGCTATCAGCAGGCGGCGACCGGCGACAGTCCCGGCCAGATTGTCTTTCGCGTATTGCACCAGATACTCGTCCCCCGCTGACCAGGCGCGCAGGGTGGGGTCTTTCTCCTGCGGATAACGGGCCAGTTCAAAAGTACCGAACGGTGAACTGAAGGTGATTTGCTGCTGTTTCCGGTGAGTCATGATCTGTGGACAGGGGCAGGTGGCGGGCATTGCTCAATAATAAAAAAGCCGCTTGTATAAACAAGCGGCTTTTTTCAGGTTGAAGTCAACATTTTCGCAGGTTGGCTTCAGCCCGGGCTCTGCGCCGGGATTACTCGGCGACGGGGCCTGCATTGCGGATCTCTTCCGCAACGTCGTCGTACTTTTCAAAGTTCGCCGCGAATTGCCTGGCCAGATCTTTGGCCCGCTCAACATAGGCGTCTTTGTCGTCCCAGGTGTTCTGGGGAATCAGCAGGTTGCTGTCCACACCTTCCACGGCCACCGGTACATCCAGATTGATAATATCAATATGCCGGGTTTCGACCCCGTCCAGTTTGTCGTTC
>JAWVYU010000053.1:0-18464 GCA_033722575.1 Ketobacteraceae bacterium
ATCTCTGCCGCTTTCTGGTAGCCAATCAGGGGGTTCAGTGCGGTCACCAGAATCGGATTCAGGCTCAGGGCCTCGTTCAGTTTGTCTTCGTTGACGGTAAAGCTCGCGATGGCCTGATCCCCCAGCGATCTGGCCGACCGGCTCAGCAACCCGATGCTGTCCAGCAGGTTGCGTGCAATCACCGGCAACATCACATTCAGCTCGAAATTACCGGACTGGCCGGCAATGCCGATGGTGGTGTCGTTGCCCATCACCTGGGCGGCAGCCATGGCAACGGCTTCCGGAATAACGGGGTTTACTTTACCCGGCATAATGGATGAACCCGGTTGCAGGGCTTTCAGCTGAATCTCGCCCAGACCCGCCAGAGGGCCGGAATTCATCCAGCGCAGGTCGTTGGCAATTTTCATCAGGCTCACAGCACAGGTTTTGAGGGCGCCGGAAAGGGCCACCGCCGTATCCTGGGAGCTGATCAGGGCAAACGGGTTTTCAGCGGGCTTGAACAGGCTCCCGGTGGTTTCGCTGAGGCATTGACATACTTCCCGGGCAAACTCCGGGTGGCTGTTCAGGCCGGTACCGATGGCGGTGCCCCCAAGGGCCAGCTGGTGGGTGGCGGACTGCAGATCATGGAGTTGCGCCAGGTTTCGGGCAACCTGGGCGGACCATGCCGACAACGCCTGGTCCATGCGGATAGGCAGGGCGTCCATCAGGTGGGTGCGGCCGGTTTTACAGATATCCTGCAGGGAACTGGCTTTGTCATCAATCACAAAGCGGAGGTCGTTCAGGGCGGGAATCAGCTGTTGGGTCACCGCCAGGCTGGCGCTGACATGTATGGTGCTGGGGATGACATCATTGCTGCTTTGCCCGAAGTTGACATGATCGTTGGGGTTAACCTCGTCGCCCAGCTTGTCGGAGGCAAGTCTGGCAATCACTTCGTTGGCGTTCATGTTGGTACTGGTGCCGGATCCTGTCTGGTACACATCAACCGGAAAATGGGTCATCAACTGCTGATCTTCAAGCAGGGAATCGCAGGCGTAACCGATTGCTGCGGCAATGGGGGCAGGCAGACACCCCAGGCGCGCATTGGCGCGGGCGGCGGCTCCCTTGATATGAATTAATGCACGTACAAATTCAACGGGCATGGTCTGCTGACCAATGTCGAAATTCTGAATCGCCCGTTGGGTTTGCGCACCGTAAAGTGCGTTGGCGGGCACCTGGATTTCGCCCATGCTGTCTTTTTCAGTTCGCGTCTTGCTCATGATGCTGACCTTCCTTTTTTTGCCGGGCCTGAATGTTATTACCAGTCTTTAATGAGTGATTGGTGCTGTCAAGGGAACTCTGGCTGGGATCGCGCATCTATTAATGATATTTTGATATAACTTAACCCGTTGTAACTCATGGTTCACTGATTATGCAGGACACTAAACCCTTACTGTTCAGGGGCAGCACTGATTTTCCGCCGGTGCGGCGGGCCAGCCTGGAAATTCTTCAGGTCAATCTTGGTTACCTGTGCAACCTGAGTTGTACCCACTGTCATGTGAATGCCGGCCCGAACCGTACCGAGCTGATGGATGCGGAAACAGTGGATACGGTGATTCAGGTGATGGAAACCCTGCAGGTGAACACCCTGGATCTTACCGGCGGGGCACCGGAACTGAATCCGGAATTCCGCCGCCTTGTGGCGGCAGGCAGACGCCTTGGGGTGGAAGTGATTGATCGCTGTAACCTGACGGTACTGAACGAACCGGGCCAGGAAGACCTGGCAGATTTTCTGGCCGCTGAACAGGTGAGGGTGGTGGCGTCATTGCCCTGCTATTCAGAAAAAAACGTGGACAGTCAGCGGGGCAAGGGTGTCTTCGATGGCTCGGTTGCGGGGCTTCGGAAACTGAACGCACTGGGCTACGGCAAACCAGGTTCAGGACTGGTGCTGGATCTGGTATACAATCCCGGCGGGGCTTTTTTGCCGCCTCCCCAGGAAGCACTGGAGAGGGATTACAAGGCGCAGTTGCGGGATAACTTCGGGATTGAATTCGACAATCTGCTCACCATCACCAATATGCCCATCAGCCGTTTTGGAGCGGTGCTCCTGGCCCAGGGGGGGTTTGAGTCTTATATGAACCTGCTCCGCGAAAGTTATTCTGCAAAAAATCTGGCGGGTGTGATGTGCCGGAATACTGTCAGCGTGGACTGGCAGGGTTACCTGTATGACTGTGACTTTAATCAGATGCTGGACATCAAACTGAGTTTGTCTGACGAGCAGTCACCGGTTAACGGCGAAGGTGATGGCAAGGTACATATCAATGAGCTGCTCACCTGGGATCTCAACAACAACCCGGTGGTGGTGGCGGATCATTGTTTTGGCTGCACGGCGGGGCAGGGCAGCAGTTGCGGCGGAGCGCTGGAATAGGAACACGTGAAAGGCGCCATTATTATTCCCACATACCAGGAATCCAGAAACATTACCGCAGTGCTGAAAAGACTGCAGTGGCTGCGTAACCAGTGGTTGCTGATTGTAGTGGACGGCGGCAGCCGGGATGACACTGTGCGCCATGCCAGGCCGCTGTGTGATATTGTTACCACCTCAACCCGGGGCCGTGCCAGTCAGCAGAACGAGGGTGCTTTCATTGCGCGTCAGACCCTGGGGATTAACGGCGTGCTGGTTTTTCTTCATGCGGACTGTCGCCTGCCGGATACTTTCAAACAGGTGATGACAGATTTTCAGCGTTCGGGAAAACCCTGGGGCCGCTTTGATGTGGCGCTCAGCGGTACCGGATTCAATCTGCGCCTGATTGAATTCCTCATGAATCACCGTTCCCGGCTTACCGGCATTGCCACCGGCGACCAGGCACTGTTTTTTCAGGCTGCCTTTTTCTGGGAACTGGCGGCTTTTCCCATGCAACCCCTGATGGAAGATGTGGCCATTTCCGCGCGGGCCAGAGCGCGGGCAAAACCCTTCTGCGCCTATGACCGGGTGCTGGTTTCCAGCCGGAAATGGGAACAGGAGGGCGTATGGCGCACGGTTTTTCTCATGTGGTTCTGCCGTGCAGCGTACTTTTTCGGGGTGCGTACCGAGCGGATCCATCAATGGTATTACGGATCCCGTGAATGATGGATTTCAATGGCCTGATTCAGGTTTTTCTGAAAAGCCCCCAGCCCGGGAAGGTCAAAACCCGGCTGATACCGGATCTGGGCGAGACCCTGGCAACCGACATTCACGAACGGTTGGTGACGCGGGTTATGGGGGTATGCGAGGCGCTGGATGTTACCACCGAATGCTGGGTAGCGGGTGATATAAGCCTGCCATTTGTTCAGGCCCTTGGGCAGCGTCATGCCCTGTATGAACAGCAGGGCCTTGACCTTGGAGAACGCATGTACCATGCCTTGCTCCATGGGCTGGCACGTTATCCCCGGGTGGTGCTGGTGGGAGCTGATGCCTATTCGCTGACGCCCGAGACGATTAATCGCGCCTTTGCCTCTCTGGACCGCCATGATGTGGTTCTGGGGCCAGCCAGCGACGGGGGCTATATCCTGGTGGGAGCCAATAAACTGCATCCGGACATGTTCAGGGACGTGGACTGGGGGACAGCCTCTGTGCTGGATCAGCAACTGGAAAACATTGTTCTCTGTGGTCTGCACTATGAGCTGCTCCCTGCCGGTTATGATATTGATGATCTGGAGGATCTCCGCCGCTTTGCTCCGGAGCTTTTACCGGGCGAACCGCCGGGCTAATCTTCCTCTGCCGGTGCCGGCAGGCCCGATTCCGACCGTTCTCAAGTCACTGCCATGAATAGACAATAGCTGGACCTAAGGGTTCGTAGAGGTTTTTATTCCATTAAAAACCTAGATATGTCCAATATATATCCTATAATGTACAGGACAAGTGCCGCAATATGGGCTTTGTCCAGGTGGCTTCGGATCGAGGGGATATCTACACATCCGTAGTCGGACCTTCACGGTATTGGAGAAGTTGCTGTGTTTAAAAAGTCATTGTCTACCCGTTTTTCCTTCATTATCAGCGTATGTATCGCGGTTATACTGATCGCGAGCGGGGTTTTTATTGCGACCTCTCTGGGTGAGCGCACCAGCAGGCTGATGGTGAATAATATGGATGCCCTGCTCAAGGGCAATCAGGCAAAAATAGAGCTTTTCAACAGGGAACTGGAACGTACCGCGAACCAGTTGTCCGCTCTGTTTGGCGAGATGTTTCCCGGTCAGTTCCGTGTTGAAGGTAACGAGCTGATACAGGTTAAAGAGCAAACGGTGCCTGCCATATACGCCGGTAATCTTGCCCTGGCCGGAAACTACAGCCAGGTGGATCGGTTTGCAGAACTGACCGGTGGCAATGCCACCATATTTGCCCGGCGGGGCAATGATTTTGTGCGTGTGGTGACCTCCGTGAAAAAGGAAGACGGCTCCCGCGCTGTGGGTACACTGCTGAGCCGCCAGTCCCCCGCCTACAGGGCCAATATTCAGGGCGAGCCGTTTACCGGCAAAGTGACCCTGTTTGGCCGCCCCTTTCTGACCAATTATACGCCGATCGTTGACCGTGCAGGGCAGGTGATCGGTATCCGCTACATCGGTATCGATTTTTCTGATGCATTGGCCGAGATCAGTGCCTCGCTGGAAAGCACCGCGTTGGGGGAAGCCGGTCACGTGTTTGTGATTGATCGTTCCGAAGGTGACACCCGGGGCCGGCTCGTGATTCACCCGCTGTTTGCCGGAGAGCCTGTGAGTGATGTCATTCCCAGGGAATCAGTTGCCATGATGTTCGAACAGAACTCTGGTCAGTTCAGCTACCGTCCGGCTGCAGACAGTAGTGGCGAGGCCCGGGTGGCACGCTTTGTGACGATTCCCGAGCTCGACTGGATTCTGGTGACCAGTCTGCCGGAGGCGGAACTGAATGCTGCTGCCAACTGGGTGCTGACAATGATGGTGATGGTAACGGTGGTACTGATTGTCATGGTGACGCTGTTGCTGGTGGTTCTGTCGCGGGCAATTCTGGGTTCGCCCCTTGATGAGATGGTGGACAGTATGCGGGAGATGGCCAATGGTAATTATACGAATCCGGTCAAGGTGGACCGCGAGGATGAAATAGGCAAGCTGCAACTGTCCCTGCGACAAATGCAGGAGCAGATGTGCACCATGGTAAGCGAGATTCTGATGACATCCACAGAGCTTGCCGGTGCGGCCAGTCAGCTGTCGGCGTCGAGCCGTCAGGTGGCCGATGGTTCCACCCAGCAAAGTCAGGCGGCTACCACTATGGCTTCCACGATTGAGGAGCTGACGGTGAGCATTGACCGGCTGTCCGAAAATGCGCAAGAGGCCAGATCGGTATCCAGCGCTTCCAATGAGCGTGCTCATAAAGGCGCTGAGGTGATCCGGCAGGCCGGTAACGAGATGCACAGCATTAACCGCACGGTGACCGAAGCGGCTGACGAGATCCGGGAACTGGGTAACTTGTCCGGCCAGATTTCCTCCATTATCCAGACCATTCAGGAGATTGCGGACCAGACCAATCTGCTGGCGCTGAATGCAGCCATTGAAGCGGCCCGGGCCGGGGAGCAGGGCCGGGGTTTTGCAGTGGTGGCAGATGAGGTTCGCGGCCTGGCGGCGCGCACCTCAACCTCCGCCCAGGAAATTACCGCCACCATCGACAAGATACAGGAACGGACTCATCGCAGTGTGGAAACCATGGAATCCGGTGTGGAGCAGGTGGAAAAAGGTGCTTCTCTGTCATCCCAGGCGGGCGAAGCTATTCAGGAAATCAGTGCCGGATCACAGCGGGTGGTGGAGGTGTTTTCTGACATTTCCGATATGTTGCGGGAACAGGCCCAGGCAAGTACGGATATTGCCAGAAACGTGGAAGATATTGCTCAGATGGCGGAGCAGAACTCAACGTCTGTGACCCAGGTGGCCTCCGCCGCTGATCAGCTTTCGGGTATGGCGGCTGATCTCAAGAGCATGATTTCGCGGTTCCGTATTGCCGGTCAGGTTCAGCCAGGGAACGGCTCCAGGGCAGGCAGCCTGTAGTGGCGTCGGTGGTCACCGCTTGGACATCAGTTACCCATGCCCTGGCGGTAGCGGAGTTTAACGCTAGCCTGGCTGTCGTGGATCAGCGCAAAGGCGTGGCGTAACTGCTGCCGGGATAATGCCGGCAGCTCATCGGGATTGCAGTGATTATCCGGCATGCCGCCGAGCTTCAGTTGTGTTGCCTGCTGGTTCACCCTGACCTGCATC
Source organism: Ketobacteraceae bacterium (assembly GCA_033722575.1). Lineage (GTDB taxonomy): Bacteria > Pseudomonadota > Gammaproteobacteria > Pseudomonadales > Ketobacteraceae. The sequence continues at coordinate 6,235 of JAWVYU010000053.1, forward strand.
ATAAAGGCAAACGCATCTGCAAGGTTCCGGCTGTCGGTTCTGGTGAGGCACTGGTTTGTTTCCAGTGCCGCTAGCCGACTGGTGGTGCTGATATCCGGTATCCCGTTGGCCAGCGCATGGAGCCTGACCATATCCACCAGCGGAGCTACACCGCGCTTTTTAAGGTCCAGCTGATGTTTGTGCTCGCCGTTGCGTTCTACTACAAACTGTCTGAAAAAGCTTAAAGGGGGTGCCGTGGCGAGGACGTTGGCGGCAAGTGCGGCCTGAAAGATGGTGTTTTCACGGGTCTGTGCCAGCATGTGATGCTGCAGTTGCCGGCAAAGGGTTTCCGGGCCATAAACAGCCCGCAAGTCAAAGAAAATGCCGACCCGCATCACCGCCTCGGGAGTTGGGCTGGCCACCCAGTGATCCACATGTTTTTTCCAATGGTGCAAAGGCTGACACCAGGAAGGGTTGGTGGCCATGATATTGCCCGGACAATACTGATAACCGCAAGCGTTGAGTCCATCGCAGACAAATCTGGCTAGCGTTTCAAACCATGGGCGGTGCGCTTCACCACAAGCGTCGGAAATCAGCAGTCCGTTATCCTGGTCGGCGTTCAGCAATGATTCCTCCCGGGCCTGTGATCCGAATGCCAGCCAGGTAAAGGGCACGGGAGCAGGCCCCAGTTCCTCAATGGCCAGTTCGATCAGGCGCCGGGTAACGGCGTCGCAGATGACGCTCAGGAGACGGGTGATTTTGTTCGCTGGCAGGCCGGCGTTAACCCACTGGATCACCAGTTGCGGTCGCTGTTCGACAGCCTCAGCCAGCGTTTCCGGTGACGGCTGCCGGGCGATGTGCTGGACCAGATACAGCGGATCGTCCTGTTTTGCCCGCATCAGATCCGAGGTCGTGATCATGCCGGTAATTTTTTTGCTGTTGCCGGCATCGCCCGCCGGCAGGCGGAACACCGGCAGGTGGTGAATATTGTTGCGTGTCATCAAGAGCAAGGCGTCAAAATGACTGGCAATCTCCGGCACACCGACAGGTGCTTTACTCATAATGTCACTGACGGGGCTTTCGGGTGACAATCCGGCCGCCAGTACCCGGCTGCGCAGGTCCCGGTCGGTGACAATGCCGGTGAGTTCATCGTTTTCCGTTATCAGCGCAGAAGAGATGTTTTTTTCCGTCATTTGCCGGGCCAGTGCCTGGATACTGATGTCAGGGGGTACGGTGAATACCCCTGGATTCATGAGCGTTGTCACGGGTCGGGAGAGGGCCGACGGGTTCGTCATGTCGCGAAGTGCCCGGTTTAATCGCCGGCTGCGCTGGCCATGAAAGAAACGATCAAAGGGTCGGTGCTTGTTGCGCAGCATCTGGTAGTGATCGCTGCTGATAAAAAACACCTGAGTGTCTTCAATAAAAATGGCGTGGATCCCGGGCTCTTCACCCGCCAGACCGGCCAGATTAAAGCTTTCTCCCTCGCCTAACCGGTCCAGCAGCTGGCCCTGGCTGTTGCGCAGATCTGCCGCGCCGGAGTGGATGATACGCAGCCCCTCGGGGTGATCATGCCGGGTAAGCTGCTGGCCTTTACTGAAGCGCTCCAGTTCGATGACCTGTGCCAATGTCTGCAGGTCGTCCTTTGGCAGGATGTTAAAAGGCATCAGCGGTTGCAGAAAAGCCGTCACTGTCACGGGTGTGGTGAGGACGTTGCTGGTCATCGAAAGTCTTTCTGATAAGCGGTTTGGTAATCAACAAACACAAGACTGGCTTCGCCGTAGTAGAAGGCGCCATTGACGGACATCGCGATTCGCAATTGCTGCCGGTCAAGACGGTCTCCCTCGAAGGGTACAGTGGCGATCCAGTCTTTGGCGTTGCCCCGGGTGGCAGGAGTCATGGCCGTAGGCGTTTTATTGTCATGTTCTGTGGCGATGGCAACACCGGCACCTTGCAGCGGATGGACAGACGTGAGCATGAGTTGCAACTTGCCGTTTACCAAGGGCTTTGCTGTCAACTCCACCCGGAAATCACCGTTTTCCAAACCGCATCGGCCGCTTTGGTAGCGGCAACCGGGCTTTGCCGTCAATGGATAGGCCCGGCCTGCTTCTGCCGCCTGTGGTTTTTCCGCTAGGGCATAATCCACGACAAAATAGGCCATCAGGGAAAGCACGGGAGCTATCAGCAGCGCCACTGTCAAATGTTTGTTCCTGAACATGTTGCTCCTCATTGAGTGGCTTCAGTGACCTGTGGAGTCACCTGCTCCCACCGGAAAGCGGATATACTCCACCATTTCCTGCACCTCCTCCGGAGGCTCACGGGTAAATCGCGACACGGTAAGGGCCACGGCAAAATTGACGGCAGCACCCACTGCCCCAAAGGCATTGGGTTCGATACCCAAAAACCAGTTGGGTGACATATCCCCCAGAAACGACGTGCTTTGCACGAACATGACTCCCTTGTGCTGAAACACGTAGAACAATGTAATCGACAGGCCTGCCACCATGCCCGCTATCGCACCTTCCTTGTTGGCCCTTTTACTGAAGATACCCAGCATCAGAGCGGGGAAGATAGATGAAGCTGCCAGCCCGAAGGCCAGGGCCACGGTCCCGGCGGCGAAGTCCGGCGGATTGAATCCGAGGTAGCCTGCCACTGCGATGGCCCCTGCCATGGCAATGCGGCTGGCGAACAGCTCCTGTTTTTCGGTGATATCGGGCATGAACACACCTTTCAGCAGGTCGTGGGAAATGGCGGATGAAATCGCCAGCAGTAACCCCGCCGCGGTGGACAGGGCTGCTGCCAGTCCGCCCGCGGCCACCAGCGCAATGATCCAGTTGGGGAGGCGGGCAATTTCCGGGTTTGCCAGTACCATGATATCGCGATCCACTTTAACCATTTCATTGGTGGCTTTGTCGGCGGTGTACTGGATGCGCCCGTCCTCGTTTTTGTCCTCGAACTGCAGCAATCCGGTGGTTTCCCAGTTTTTGAACCATTGGGGGCGCTTGTCATATTCCAGGTTCTGGCCGGACTCCGGGCTGATGGTATTCATCAGATTCAGCCGGGCCATGCCGGCAACGGCGGGGGCGGTGGTGTAGAGTATGGCGATGAATACCAGCGCCCAGCCTGCGGATGAGCGTGCATCCCGTACCCTGGGTACCGTGAAGAAACGGATGATCACGTGGGGCAGTCCTGCGGTGCCGATCATAAGGCTCAGGGTATACATGAACATATTGAGGGTGCTTAATCTTTCACTGGTGGTGTACTCAGCGAAACCCAGTTCTGTTACCACCTGGTCCAGCTTGTCCAGCAGATAGGTTTCACTTCCCGCCAGGGTGCTGCCAAGGCCCAGCTGTGGTATGGGGTTTCCCGTCAGATGCAGCGAAATAAAGATTGCGGGAATGGTATAAGCCAGAATCAGCACGCAGTACTGGGCAATCTGGGTATAGGTAATGCCTTTCATGCCACCCAGTACGGCATAAAAGAATACAAGCATCATCCCGATCAGCAGGCCGGTATCATACTCCACTTCCAGAAAGCGCGAGAAGGCCACACCGATGCCCTTCATCTGCCCGATCACATAGGTTATGGAACAGATGATAAGGCAAATCACAGCGACGATTCTGGCGGTGCGCGAGTAATAACGATCACCGATAAATTCCGGGACGGTGAATTTGCCGTATTTGCGCAGGTAGGGCGCCAGCAGCATAGCCAGCAGCACAAAACCGCCGGTCCAGCCCATCAGAAACACCGAGCCGCCGTAGCCGTAAAATGCGATCAGCCCTGCCATTGAAATAAAGCTGGCTGCCGACATCCAGTCAGCGGCGGTGGCCATGCCATTGGCCACCGGGTGAACTCCGCCGCCCGCCACGTAAAAATCCCGGGTTGAACCTGCCCGGGACCAGATAGCAATGCCTATGTACAGGGCAAAGGTCATCCCCACCACCAGGTAGGTCAAGGTTTGCAATTCCATGGCAGTTCCCTAGTCCTGTTCACCGACGCCGTATTTACGGTCCAGATCGCCCATCTTTTTGGCGTATACAAACACCAGTATCACGAAGGTATAGATAGAGCCCTGTTGTGCAAACCAGAATCCCAGTTTGTAACCCCCGAGTCGAATGCTGTTGAGTGCATCGGCAAACAGTACACCTGCGCCGAAGGAAACGCAGAACCAGATCACCAGCAGCACGGTGACCAGACGAAGGTTTTCTTTCCAGTAGGCTTTTCTGTCGGCGTCGCTTTTGAATGCCATGGTGGTTCTCCCTGCTGTTTTTAAACGCCTCAGGATAGCGAATGACGGTGGGCGTGGTTGTGATTTTTAATAGTTATTACCTGATATCCAGATTAACAATCGCGGTCCCTGTTGGCCAGATTCAAAATGCACGGTTTGGCGGGAAGTCTGAAATCCCGGAAACTGACCGGGCTTTGGAAGGCTGCCGGAGCCGTTACAGAATGCCTGCGCTTCGCTCCTTGCGTTGCAGGTCCGTCAGAAATCGATTGAGCTTGCGCTCCAGCGTTTGTTCCATATCAACAAACTTGATGCCCAGTACCGTGGTGTCTTTTCTCGGGTCATAAGTCCAGTGCATCAGGCGGGCGCCGCAAACGATGCGCGCGCCGTCACTGAGGGTTACGTAGCAGTTTGGGTAGTCGTCTCCCCGGTGCGGCTGAGGCTGAATAAGGCCCTGCAGGTGCATGCGGGCGCCGGTTACCGACAAATCACTGACCAGGCCGGAATAGGTTTGCCGGTCATTACTCTCCAGGGTGATGCGTACCGGATTCACACTGCTGATCTTGATGCGGAAAGCATCGCGTAGCTGAATGTGCTCTATGGCTTTGGGAAACTCGAAAATATGTTCATAGCGGGGCAGGTCCAGGCTCTGTTTCAGCACACAATCAAACTGGGTACGTACACCCAGATGGGAAAGGCTGAAATGCACAGAGGTGCCTGGCGGTATGTCTGTATTGATGTCCTCCGGCTGGAACGCATCAAAGTGGATCAGGCGCTGGTCGGGATCGATAGAGTTGATGCCCGTGGTGAAGGTGACCGGGCTTTTGGTGCCACCGTTGATTTCGCCCTCGATCAGGCTGTTGGCTTCTGCATACTTTTTCAGAAAGTTCGCTATGTCGCGAGGATTGTGGTGAACACTTCGCGGTGCACCGGGCTTCGGCCTGGTGGCTTCGGTTTCCTTTTCGAATAGCTTACTGAAGAATGGAATACGCATTGAACACGACGACACTCGATGGTTATGTTGCTACCCCTGTGGCCGGGGCCACAACAGCAATACTGGCTCCCGGCGCTGGCAGATTAATCAGTGTGGTCCACAGATACCGGGAACCAGCCATCTCAGTTTAGCAGACTCTAACCGTTTGACTGTGTTCCTGCAGTGCCTAAGCCGTCGCCAGGCAGCGGGCGTTGCCTCCCTGGCTGGTGCGTCCGTTCTGCTGGTAAACTGTTTCATTGGTGCTGACACCTTTGATCATTTGCATCAGCCGTTCGGTGGCAATCTGGGCGTGGAGCAGAATCTTGCCGTTAACCTGGTTCAGATCCTTGCACCGGTTAAGCTTGCCAGACAGTGATTCCCACAGGTGCTCAAACCGGGAGCGCCAGTTTGCCGGCACCTGTTGAAGGAAACTCTGGAAACCCTGCTTGTCGGCAGAGAAGCCCATGGACTCCATCAGGCTCTTGCGCTCCCGATCCAGAGACTCTATTTCGATCAATAGCTGCTTTTTGTTATTTTGCAGTCCGTGGTAACCGTCAAGATCGCGCTTTTCTATCGCGGACTTTTCAGCCTCAAGGTATTGCAGAAGCTGGTCGGCCTTGCTGAGATCTTTTTTCAGCAGACCAAGAAATTGCTGGGCATTCTGTGGTGTCACCTGGGTAGACATCTGACAATCTCCTTAGCAAGGTTCTCTGTTGACTCTCTGTTCTGTTGACGCCGACAGGGCGCTTGAAACAACAGTAAAAGAAAGTTGATAGAGCAGTTAATTGAATAGCTGAAAGGGCATTTGCAAAAACCGGTCCAAAAGAACTCCCGGCTGCTCTGATAGGTAAGTGGTGGGGATTATCAGGTTCAGGGTAGGATTTTCAGGCACAAAAAAGCCGCTTGGTGCGAAGCGGCTTTTCGGGGCAGGAAAAACAGTGCAGTACAGGGGGCTAAAATTTGCCGTCTATGTCCAGTAGTTTGCCGGCGATCCGGTTGGCGTCGGGTTGATAGGAACCATCCGCAATGGCTGCTTTGAGTTCGGCAACCCTGGTTTCGTTGAACGGTGCAGCCTTGCTGACCTCACCCTGGATCTGGTTCAGTAACTTTGCTTCATCACTGATACTGACAGTTGAGTTATCACCCTTACTGGTGGCATCGGTCCTGGTGTTCTTGTCAGACTCGCGGTTCGCCACATTCTGGCTCCCTCGCGTCTGTTTTGTGTTTGTCTGGCCTGTATTCAAGCCATTGATTTCTAAGCCCATTTTCCTGCCCTTTACTGAAACTGATCTTTGCTGATCTGTTGTGACCCCTTAAGCGCACACCACTTTCAGGGCCTTCTCACTGATGATATCGGCCTGTACTCCGTTATCTTTAGCTGAAAAACTCCGTTTTTCAGTGCGACAGCTCAAATATAACAAAACTTTGTTAGTTTGAGCTGCAGCCGGCTCAGGCCACGTAGCCTACAGGCTGACGGTGACCTGGCCTGCCGCGGAAACTCTTCCCTCAATAATACGCTTTGTCTGAGAATTTTTCACCCTCACCACTTCTCCCAGTACGCCATCGCTCAGCGCGATACCGCTGGCACGGATACTGATCCCTGTCGTGGTTGCATGGATAACCACTTTTTCTCCCCGCGTTACCAGAGTGGGTGGCGATACGTTGCCGGGCTTGATCACCCGGTTGCCGCCCAGAGAGAATCGCGATACAGCCCCTTCTACATTGCTGATGTCCTTGAAGTAACCGGAATGGAGGCGGGTAACTTCGCGCTCTTCCAGGGCGAGCATGCTTTTCCTGATTTTGCTGCCCTTGGGAATAGGGCGGCTGGACACCACCACCTTATCAAAGATCTTCAGCTTCGCGCTCACGTTAACAGACCAGGGTTTATCTGCGTTTTCACAGCTTATCCGGACGGTCAGGCGGCCGTAGTCGCGATTTGGCGAGCGGTTTTCGATATGCAGCGGGCTGAGGCAATAGGCCAGGTTCAGGCGCTCATCCGGGAGGGTAAACTCATATTCAGACCGGGAATACTCCTTGCTGTCACTTATGCTTTCCAGGAATGAGCCAAGCTGTTGCTCAATTTGGTCAATGGCTTTGTTTCCGCTGGCATGAACCGGTGAAAGGAGACCGGCAACAGCCCATAAAAATACCGGCAAGCATTTGTAAAAAAAAGAAAAACGGATCTTTTTGCGCGGTCTTTTCATGGTGGCTCGTTAAACCTCCCTGCTGGTTCCGTGACGGTTGCTCGAATTGGGGGTGATAAGCTGTTCATTTTTACAAATTGGCCTATGCTCAAACAAAAGGTCGTGTTAGTCACACGGGCAATTTTTTTGACGCTTTATACATTGTTATCTTGATAAGCAAATGTTGTGCCGGGCCATTGGCTGCGGCTGTTTGGTTTTGGATGGAGCATGGGGCCTGGTTATGGCTAGTGTTTTGGATGCTGTTGATCAGCGCACGCAACTTGTTGGGCAGAACCGGCTGGAGCTGTTGCTTTTTCGCCTGGACGGGCCTCAGATATACGGTATTAACGTTTTCAAGGTTCGTGAGGTACTGCAGTGCCCCCGGCTCACTGAACTCCCGCAACGTAATCCCATTGTAAGAGGTATTGCCCATATCCGTGGCGGTACTATCTCGGTCATGGATATGAGCGCCGCAATCGGCAACAGGCCCCTGACCGATATCAAGAGCTGCTTCGTGATCATATCGGAATATAATATGGCGGTTCAGGGATTTCTGGTGAAGTCTGTAGAGAAAATCGTAAATCTTAACTGGAGTAACGTCCATCCGCCGCCCAAAGGTGCAGGGAAGGGCAATTACCTGACTGCCGTTACCGAGGTGGATAACAAGATTGTCGAGATTATCGACGTCGAGAAAATCCTTTCGGAAGTGGCACCCCTTAAGGAGGATATTCCCGATGAGGTGCTGCGAAAAGATACCATTGAGTCAGCGTCGCGACAGCATCTGAAGGTGCTGATTGCCGACGATTCCAGTGTGGCCCGCAAGCAGATAAAGCGATGTGTTGAAAAGCTTGGGGTTGAAACGAAAGTATTTCCGGACGGCAAGAAAACACTCGATCACCTGAAGGAAATTGCGGAGTCCGGAGAGGATGTCAGCAAATCCTATGTCATGCTGATATCCGATATCGAAATGCCCGAAATGGACGGCTATACCCTGACGGCAAGTATTCGCAGCGATCCCCGCCTGGCCAACCTGTACGTGCTTTTGCATACCTCACTTAGTGGTATATTCAACCAGGCGATGGTAGAGAAGGTGGGCGCAAATAATTTCCTGGCGAAATTCAAGCCCGATAAACTGGCGCAGGTCGTTCAGGAGCAGATTGATAAAGCTTCGCAGGGATAGGCTTTCTCGGGACATCTATGGCAATGACAGGATCAGACAGTGCCCGGCACTCTGAAGCGGAGTATCAACAGTTCAGAGAATTTCTGGAGAAAAATTGTGGCATCCTGCTGGGTCCCAACAAGAACTATCTGATCGATAGTCGCTTGCGCAAAATATTACAGGAACATGATATTGCCTCGCTGGGAGATCTGGTGAAGCAGATTTCAGGTTATGGCAGGGAGCCGCTCAAACAGAGCGTCATTGACGCCATGACCACCAACGAAACCTTGTGGTTTCGAGACCGTCACCCCTACGATTTTTTCAAGGATCAGCTGATCCCGGAGCTGTCCCGTCGTGGTGATGCCAACCTCAGGGTTTGGTGTGCAGCCTGCTCTTCGGGTCAGGAGCCCTATTCATTGTCAATCTGTCTGGAAGAGCAGCGCCGCTCCCGGCCAAATATCCGTGACATGAGCATCCTGGCCACTGATATCAGCCGTACCATCCTGGATCAGGCCAAGAACGGCGTTTATGATTCACTTGCTCTGAATCGCGGAATGTCTCCGGAGCGTCTGCGACAACATTTTGACGTGGTTGACGCCAAGCAGTGGCAGGTAAAGCCCAATATCAAGCGGCGCATTGAGTTCCGGCCATTTAACCTCAAGGACAGTTTTGTGAGCCTGGGTAAATTTGATGTGGTGTTTTGCCGTAATGTACTGATCTATTTTTCTGCCGAACTACAGAATGATATCCTGCGAAAGATTCATGGCACACTGAAACCGGGCGGCTTTCTCTTTCTTGGCGGGTCGGAAACCCCGAGGGGGCTTAACGAGCTGTTTTCAGTCCGTTATTACAGCCCTGGTGTGGTCTACCAAAAAAACTGACGGTCTTTGCGCTTTCCTTCATTGCCTTTTATTGCCTTGCATTACTGATCCGGATTGCCGCCAGGGAGGCAGTGATCTGCCCTTGCCGCCTTCCTTTGCCGCCTTTCACCTGGGCTTTTTCCGCAAGTTATTGATTTTCGGTGTCTTCGTGTGTTGGCACGCTGATTGCTAATTTACTCGTGAGGATGAGGTGAGGGAATCTTTACCAGGGATGGTGCCTCAATTAATAACGCAGAGGTAGAACCCGATGGCAATCAGTTTTGACAAGGCACTTGGCGCGCATCAATACGCGATGCAGCTGCGAGCGCAGCGTTCAGAGGTGCTGGCCAACAATATTGCAAATGCCGACACGCCCGGTTACAAGGCACGGGACTTTGATTTTCATTCCATGCTCAAGGCAAAAATGGGACAACCCGCCGGTGACCTTGCAATGAAAACCACGGATGCCGGACACACCACCAACCTCATTCAGCCAGATGCAATAAACGGGCTCAAGTACCGGATTCCCAGCCAGCCATCCATTGACGGAAACACGGTCGATCTGCAGGCGGAGCGAGCGGAGTTTGCCCGGAATACCTTGGAATATCAGACCGCTTTCACTTTCCTTAACAGCAAGGTGAAAGGGCTTAAATCAGCAATTCGGGGAGAATAGTCATGGCGCTGATGAACGTTTTTGATATTGCCGGCAGTGGCATGAGTGCCCAGACCGTACGGCTTAATACCACGGCCTCCAATATCGCCAATGCGGAAAGCGTGGCAACCAATGGTGAGGAGACCTACCGTGCACGGCAGCCGGTGTTCGCGGCCCAGATGCAGTCCGCCATGCGGGGGCCTTTCGATGCCACCCAGCAGCCCCTCAGTGCTGGCCAGGGCGTCCAGGTGCTTGGAGTAGTGGAGAGCGATGCGCCTTACCAGCTGCGCTATGAGCCGGGCCATCCCTACGCTGATGACAACGGTTTTGTGAAATATCCGAATGTGAACGTGGTGGAGGAAATGACGAACATGATCAGTGCATCCCGGTCATTTCAAACCAACGCTGACATGATGAATACGGCGAAGAAAATGATGGAACAAGCGCTGGCGCTTGGCCAATAAGGGGGATCAGGCAATGTCATCGGTTAATGGTGTTAACGATCAGAGCAAGGTTCTTTCGGACCTGTCGATTAATAACAAGCCCAGCAAAAACGAGGAAACCCAGAAGGACATGTTCATGCGCCTTATGCTGGCGCAATTAGAGAACCAGAATCCCCTGGATCCCAAAGACGGCACTGAATTCGTGAGTCAGCTGGCCCAGTTCAGTACTCTGGAAGGCATCGGCAATATCAACAAGTCCGTCCAGGAAATTGGCGGCATGTACCGCTCCTCCCAGGCGCTGCAGGCTACCACGCTGGTTGGCAGAGACGTTTTGCTGGAATCAGACAAGGCCTATTTTGACGCAGCCAGTCCGGTGACGGGGTTGATCAAAGCCCCCGGCGAGGCAGCACTGGATGTGAAAGTTTCCATAACGAATTCAACCGGGCAGGTGGTACGCACCGAAAACCTGGGAAATCTCAGTGGCAGTGAGGACACGCCTTTTGCCTGGGATGGAGCAGACAACGACGGCAATCCTTTGCCGCCCGGCAAATACACCATTGCAGTCACTGGCCGATTGGCCAACGAAATCGAAGCACTTGAAGTAAACACGCATGCGCGGGTGAGCAGTGTCAGCATTGTGAACTCCCAGGGCGATATGATGCTGAACCTGAACGGTTTGGGTCAGATAAGTTCAGATGAAATAAAAGCAGTCAGATAACTGAAGTAGTCAGGAGCAAGTTATGTCATTCAATACAGCACTGAGCGGCTTGAATGCGGCACAATCAGATCTAAGCGTTACCAGTAACAATATCGCCAACGTGTCTACCACAGGCTTTAAGGAGTCTCGGGCGGAGTTTGGTGATATTTACGCAAACTCCACGTTTGGCAACAGCAAGACCTCCATCGGTGCCGGTGTGCTGCTGCAGGCGGTTACACAGCAGTTCAATCAGGGTAACCTTGACTTTACGTCAAATACGCTGGATTTTGCGGTGAGTGGGGAAGGGTTTTTTGTACTTTCGCCCAACCAGACCAGCAGTGAGCGAATCTTTACCCGGGCGGGCGCCTTCGGTGTGAATGAACGGGGGCAGGTGGTTAACTCATCGGGTCAGCTGTTACAGGTGTTCCCGGTGAATGCCGATGGCAGTGTGGCTGCCACCTCCCTGAGCAGCACGATTCCGCTGCGGTTGCCCGAGTCTGCCGGTACGCCCCAGCCAACTTCCGAGGTGGAAATGGGTATTAACCTTCCGGCCAACTCGTCGGCACTGGATGTGACCCAGTTTGACCCGACAGCCCCGAACACCTATACCGCGTCAACCTCTGTTAATGTCTTCGATTCGCTTGGTGATACTCACATCGCCACTACGTATTTTGTAAAGGACAATTCCACCCAGAATAACTGGGCCATGTTTGTGTATGTGGATGGTGACCCCGTGGATATCAATGGTGGTACCGGAGACACGGTGACACCTGCGCGTTGGCCCAATTATGCTGAAGTTACTTTCGATGCGGTGGGTTCCTTCCAGTCAACCACGCCGGCCCAGATCACCACCATAGAGCTGGGTGATCCGGCGAACACTACCAGCGGCAGCGGTGCCAATGTCAGTACTTATGGCAATGGTCAGAACCCCGATCAGACCATTACCTTTGACTTGTCGAATAACGCGCCCACCCAGTTTGCGTCACCTTTCACGGTGAACAGTCTGAGTCAGGATGGCTTTTCCATTGGCCGTCTGTCGGGCCTGGATGTGAGCGAAACCGG